>JAEEXJ010000039.1 GCA_016291475.1 Lachnospiraceae bacterium
TATTACCTGAGTTGAATACTCTCTTCTGATAAATACCTGCATCAAAGTGATAAGTATATTTATTGAAGTTACCTTCAAAGTTTTCAGCACTGGTGAGCACACCGCCGTTTGCTGCGGTTGCTGCGATGCTTCTTGCGTCCATAAGTGCAACGGATGCAACCTGACCGTTCTGAACCTTGGAACCTTCTCTGTTGGGGAAGTTTCTGGTTGAGTGACGGATTGAAAATGCATTATTGGAAGGAGTATCTCCCGCGCCGAAGCAGGGACCGCAGAATGCAGTCTTAAGAACCGCACCGGTCTCAAGGATTGTAGCAGCACATCCGTTCTTAATGATCTCCATATATACCGGCATTGATGCAGGATATACGCTGAGGGTGAATTCTCCGTCTCCGATGGAAGCACCCTTGAGGATATCCGCAGCAGCACAGATATTTTCAAATCCGCCGCCGGCACATCCTGCGATAATACCCTGATCTACATAGAACTTACCGCCCCTGAGCTTACTCATGAGCTCGAACTCTACTTTATCGCCGAATGAAACCTTTGCTCTCTCCTCAGCCTCATGGATGATATCCTCGGGATTAGCGTTAAACTCATCAATGGTAAATGCATTGCTGGGATGGAAAGGCATTGCGATCATAGGCTTGATCTCGGAAAGATCTACAATGACCGCACCGTCATAATATGCTACGGCACCGGGATCCATCTTGTAATAATCCTCTCCTCTTCCGTGAATCTCAAGGAATTCCTTGGTCTTATCATCGGTAACCCAAATAGATGACAGGCATGTCGTTTCTGTGGTCATTACATCGACACCGATCCTGAAATCTTCGGAAAGATTTGCCACGCCGGGTCCCACAAACTCCATTACCTTATTCTTAACATATCCGTTCTTAAATACAGCTCCGATGATCGCGATGGCTACGTCCTGAGGTCCTACTCCCTTTCTGGGTGAACCGGTGAGGTAGATCGCTACAATACCGGGCATTGCTACATCATAGGTCTGTCCGAGAAGCTGCTTAACAAGCTCGGGGCCGCCCTCTCCCATAGCCATTGTTCCGAGAGCACCGTATCTGGTGTGGGAGTCGGAGCCGAGGATCATCTTTCCGCATCCTGCCATCATTTCACGCTCGAACTGATGGATGACTGCCTGGTGAGGAGGTACATAGATTCCGCCGTACTTTCTGGCAGCGGAAAGTCCGAATACGTGATCGTCCTCATTGATGGTTCCGCCTACCGCACAAAGGGAATTGTGGCAGTTGGTAAGAACGTAGGGGATGGGGAACTTATCAAGTCCCGATGCTCTTGCAGTCTGGATGATACCTACGAAAGTGATATCGTGGCTTGCAAGCGAATCGTACTTGATCTTGAGGTTCTCCATATTTCCGGATGTATTGTGCTTCTCCAGAATGGAATAAGCCATGGTTGAGCGCTTAGCTTCAGCCTTATCGGGAGCACTTCCCGTAAGCGATGTGATCTTAGCGCTTGCCTGCGCATCATCCTCGACAAGCTCCGTGCCGTTTACAAGATATGCGCCGCCGTCTGTAAGTCTGATCATAAATATATCTCCTCATAAATGGTACCGGAGCCGGAGCTCCGGTACATTTTAATTACTTCTCCGTCTTTGATGCTTTTCTTCTAAGAACCACCTTATCCAGCTTCCAGATATCATCAACATACTGCTGAATGGTTCTGTCGGAAGTGAACTTTCCGGAACATGCCACATTGAGTATCGCACTCTTTGCCCACGCTGCCTGGTTCTCATAATATTCAACGATCTTAGCTCTTGCATCCGAGTAAGACTTAAAATCCTTAAGGATAAAATATGTATCGGCCTTGGATGTGGACTGAGTGTTCAGAAGACTGTTGTAAAGAGGTCTGAACAGCTCCGTATCGGATGAATAAGTTCCGTTGATCAGCTGCATGAGTACGCGTCTGATATCGGGATCGTTATTGAAGATCTGCATGGGATCGTAGCCGCCGTTATTTTCGAAGCTGATTACCTCATCGGAACTCATACCGAAGATGAAAGCATTCTCTTCACCGACTTCCTTTACGATCTCAACGTTCGCTCCGTCCATGGTTCCGAGAGTGAGTGCTCCGTTAAGCATGAACTTCATGTTACCGGTTCCGGATGCCTCCTTGGAAGCGGTTGAGATCTGCTCGGAAATATCCGATGCCGCAAAGATAAGCTCTGCATTCGATACATTATAGTTCTCGATGAACACGATCTTCATAAGATCCTTAACATCGGGATCGTTATTTACGACATCAGCTACCGAATTGATAAGCTTGATCGTAAGCTTCGCGTTCTTATATCCTGCAGCTGCCTTCGCTCCGAAGATAAATGTTCTCGGAGTAAATTCCATATCGGGATGATCCTTAAGTTCATTGTACAGATACATGATATGGAGAATGTTCATAAGCTGTCTCTTATATTCATGGAGACGCTTTACCTGAACATCGAAGATGGATCTGGGATCCACTTCTATTCCGTTATGCTCGGAAATGTACTTTGCAAGGCGAACCTTATTGCGGTACTTAATATTCATGAACTCCTTCTGTGCCTTCTTATCATCGGCATAGATAGCGAGCTCGTGGATATGAGGGAGATCGGTGATCCACTCATTTCCTATATGTTCGGTGATCCAGTCCGCAAGAAGAGGATTTCCGTGAAGGAGGAATCTTCTCTGGGTGATACCGTTTGTCTTATTGTTGAATTTCTCGGGGAACATCTCATAGAAGTCCCTGAGTTCCTGTTTCTTAAGGATCTCGGTGTGAAGCTCGGCAACACCGTTTACGGAATATCCGGATACGATAGCCATATGTGCCATCTTGACCTGACCGTCATAAATGACTGCCATCTTGCGGATCTTCTCGTTTACATCCACGCCGGGAACATTCGAATATTTCTCTTTAACCTGCTCGATGAATCTTCTGTTAATCTCTTCTACAATCTGGTAGATCCTGGGAAGGAGACGGCTGAAGAGTTCGATGGGCCACTTCTCGAGAGCTTCGCTCATGATGGTGTGGTTGGTATAAGCACAGGTCTTTGTGGTGACATCCCATGCTTCGTCCCATGAAAGCCCGTGGTCATCCATAAGAACTCTCATAAGTTCTGCGATGGCAACGGTAGGATGGGTATCGTTGAGCTGGAACGTTACTTTCTCGTGGAACTTCCTGATATCCTTATGGGCACGCATGTACTTCTCGACGGCTTCCTGAACCGATGCGGAGATAAAGAAGTACTGCTGCTTAAGTCTGAGTTCCTTGCCCGCATAGTGATTGTCGTTGGGATAGAGAACCTCAACGATATTCTTGGCAAGATTTGCCTGTTCAACGGATCTCTGATAATCACCCTTATCGAATGCATCGAGCTGGAAGCATTCAACCGGCTCCGCATCCCATATTCTGAGTGTGTTAACGATTCCGTTTCCGTAACCGACGATGGGAATATCAAAAGGAATTGCCCTTACGGACTGATAGTCCTTCTGGGTGAAGATTCCCCTTCCGTTCTCGTCGGTATGAAAATCAACATATCCGCCGAACTTGATCTCCTTGGCATATTCGGGACGGCGGAGTTCGAAAGGATTTCCGTTTGCAAGCCAGTTATCGGGAACTTCAACCTGATATCCGTCCTCGATCTTCTGCTTGAACATTCCGTAACGATATCGGATTCCGCATCCGTATGCGGGATATCCGAGAGTTGCAAGTGAATCCAGGAAACATGCGGCAAGCCTTCCGAGACCACCGTTTCCGAGAGCTGCATCGGGTTCCTGATCTTCGACCACATTCAGGTCGAGTCCCATTTCCTCACATGCTTCTTGTACAGGCTTATAAGCCTCCATGTTAATAAGGCTGTTGCCGAGGGCTCTTCCCATAAGGAATTCCATCGACATGTAGTAAACCATCTTGGGATCTTCTTTTTCATATGCTTCCTGGGTCTCGATCCACATATCCATGATCTGATCCTTGATGGCATATGATACTGCCTGGAAGATCTGCTGGGGAGTTGCCTCCTCCATCGATTTCCTGAAAAGTGTCTTTACATTGTAGTTGACGCTTCTCTTAAAAAGTTCCTTATCAAACTTATCTCTCTTGGTAGCACCCGAATTCTTCAATATCGTATCTCCTTTCAAAGAAATATGATTTGTCAGATCTTTTCGAGACTGATAGTAACTTTTTCGCCGTTGATATCCCATTCTTTGGAGAATGCGAAATCCTTGCCTGATGTAATTTCATCTGCGAGAAGCTTAGTGGAGATCTGCTCCTCATTCTTTTTGACAATACCGAGAAGTTTTTCGTTTCCGTTCAGTGAGATGCGGATGTGATCCATAACTTCGAATCCGGAATCCTTACGCATGGTCTGAACCTTGGAAACAAGCTCGGCTGCGAATCCCTCTTCAATGAGTTCATCGGTGAGATTAAGATCGAGAACTACGGTCATGCCGTGATCCTCGGATGCTTCGTAACCTTCCTTCTTGGTCATCTCGATAAGAAGGTCTTCCTTGGTAAGCTCTACGGTATCTCCGTTTACATCAAATGAGAGCGATCCCTTGGATTCGAGTTCATCCATAGCCGCATTTCCGTCGATCTCCTTAAGGTACTTCTGGATTCCTCCGAGAAGCTTGCCGTACTTGGGACCTACGGTCTTAAGCTGGGGCTTGAAGATATATGTGGTGAAGTCTCTTACGTCCTCGGCAAAAACAACTTCCTTGACGTTGAGCTCTTCTCTGATGATATCGATGTAGAACTCATCCAGCTTCTCATCACTCTTGATGTACATCTTGGAGATGGGCTGACGGTTCTTTACCGCACCTTCGTTTCTGCAAGCTCGTCCGAGAACAACCGCATCGAGAACGGTCTCCATCTTCTCCTCAAGCTCTGTATCGATGAGTTTCTCATCAGCTACGGGGTAATCGCAGAGATGGATACTCTCGGGAGCGTTCGCATCGGAATTTCTTACGATGTTCTGATAGATGCTCTCTGTCATGAAGGGGATCATGGGAGCTGCTACCTTGGAGATGGTAACAAGTGCGGTGTAAAGGGTCATGTAAGCATTGATCTTGTCCTGCTCCATTCCCTTAGCCCAGAATCTCTCACGGCTGCGGCGTACATACCAGTTACTCATCTCATCGACGAATTTCTCAAGTGCTGCGCCTGCCTCGGGGATCTTGTACTGATCAAGGTCTCCGTCGACTTCCTTTACGCAGGTATTAAGTCTGGAAAGAAGCCACTTATCCATAACAGGAAGCTTGTCGTACTCAAGGCTGTACTTGCCTGCATCGAAACCATCGATGTTTGCATAGAGTACGAAAAATGCATATGTGTTCCAAAGAGTACCGAGGAACTTTCTCTGTCCTTCGATAACAGCGGTCTCGGAGAATCTCTTGGGAAGCCAGGGAGCCGCGCTGGTATAGAAATACCATCTGATGGCGTCCGCACCGAACTTGCCGAGTGCTTCCATGGGATCTACTACGTTTCCGAGATGCTTACTCATCTTTCTTCCCTGTTCATCCTGAACAAGGCCGAGAACGATGACATTCTCATAAGGGGACTTGTTGAACAGAAGCGTTCCTTCAGCCATGAGGGAGTAGAACCATCCTCTGGTCTGGTCTACAGCTTCGGAAATGAATGCTGCGGGGAACTGCTTTTCAAAAACCTCTTTATTTTCGAACGGATAATGGTGCTGAGCAAAAGGCATCGCACCGGAGTCAAACCAGCAGTCGATAACTTCGGGAACTCTCTTCATCTCTTTGCCACAGTCGGGACACTTGCAGGTTATCTCGTCGATATAAGGTCTGTGAAGTTCGACGGTCTTAGCCTTCTCGTCTCCGCTTGCCGCATAGAGTTCTTCTCTGGATCCGATACAGATCCTCTTTCCGCACTCGCACTCCCAGATGTTGAGCGGGGTGCCCCAGTAACGGTTTCTTGAAAGAGCCCAATCCTGAATGTTCTCGAGCCAGTTTCCGAATCTTCCGGTTCCGATGGACTCGGGCATCCAGTGAACGGTTTTGTTATTTCTTACAAGGTCATCCTTAACGGCGGTAACCTTTACATACCATGACTCGCGTGCATAGTAGAGAAGCGGAGTGTCGCATCTCCAGCAGAAAGGATAATCGTGCTCGAACTTGGGAGCATCGAAGAGCTTTCCGTCAGCATCGAGATCTTTAAGTACAAGGGGATCGGCGTCCTTAACGAACTTTCCTTCGTAAGGAGTATCTGCTGTCATGTTACCCTTGCTGTCTACGAACTGTACGAAAGGAAGGTCATATTCACGTCCTACACGGGAGTCGTCCTCACCGAATGCGGGAGCGATATGAACAATACCGGTACCGTCGGTCATTGTTACATAATCATCTTTAACGATGAAATGCGCTTTCTTATGCTGTTTGTCAGCTGCCTTAGCCGCACCTTCAAAGAGAGGCTCATACTCCATTCTCTCGAGGTCGCTTCCGACATATTTCTCGATAACTTCATATGCGGGAGCATCATCTGTCTTAAACTTGCCGAGAACAGTATCGCAAAGTGCCTCTGCAAGGATATAGGTATATCCGTCTGCTGCCTTAACCTTTACATAGCTCTCGGAAGGGTTAACGCAGAGTGCAACGTTTGAAGGAAGGGTCCAGGGAGTTGTGGTCCATGCAAGGAAATAGAAATCCCCGTCCTTAGCCTTGAAACGAACGATAGCGGAACGCTCCTTTACGGTCTTATATCCCTGAGCTACCTCGTGTGATGAAAGAGGAGTTCCGCATCTGGGGCAGTAAGGAACGATCTTGAAGCCCTTGTAGAGCAGTCCCTTATCCCAGATTGTTTTAAGAGCCCACCACTCGGACTCGATATAGTTGTCATCATAAGTGATGTAGGGATTGTCCATATCAGCCCAGAAGCCGATCTTGCCGGAGAAATCCTCCCACATTCCCTTATATTTCCATACAGACTCCTTACATTTGCCGATGAAAGGCTCAAGTCCGTATCCTTCGATCTGTTCCTTGCCGTTGATACCGAGAAGCTTCTCGACCTCAAGTTCTACGGGAAGACCGTGAGTGTCCCATCCCGCCTTTCTGGGAACCTGATATCCCTTCATGGTGCGATATCTGGGGATCATGTCCTTGATGGTACGGGTCTCTACATGACCGATATGGGGCTTTCCGTTGGCAGTGGGAGGTCCGTCGTAAAAGGTATAAATAGGGCCTTCCTTGCGGGAATCGATGCTTTTTCTGAATATGTCGTTCTCCGCCCAGAATTTTTCTACTTCTGCCTCTCTCTGCGTAAAGGAGAGATCGGAATTCACCTGCTTATACATAACTTCCTCCTGTAATAAAAACAAACCTCACCCTGGCAATGAGCGAGGCGTCTTTGCTTCTCTACTATAAAAATGTATCATCCGCAATTTTAGTGTAAAATGCCGATATTGTCAATATTATCGCGGGTTTTGCATTGTTTTTTGATAACGCGAAATATATAATATATGGGTAGTTATTTTATGAGGATCACAAAAGTGGCTGATAAAAAAACTGAGACAACAAAAAAGAAATATAAACGAGCCAGAAAAGGGTCTCTAAGCGGGCAGATGTACACGATTGCCATCCTGCCGGTAATGCTCTTTGCACTGGTCATCACCATAGCGGGAATCCCTTTCCTCTCCGGCATAATGCATGATATGGCCGAAAAGGAGCTGAGAAATGCCTGTATGAGCACTGCTCTTCTCATGGATGCCACCTATTCCGGCGACTACAGGCTCACAGGCAGCGATTCTCTCTATTTCTACAAGGGTGATACCGACATCACCATGAACTACTCTGTCGTAGACTCCATCAAGGAATCCACGAATCTCGATATCTCCATTTTCTACAAAGATACCCGCATCCTGACGACCCTGACGGATGAAAACGGCGTCAGAATGGTAGGGACCGGCATTGCATCCCAGATATACAAAACCGTATACGAAGACGGTGAAGAAGCCTTTTACAACAACACAATGATCTTCGGAACGCCCTACTATACCTATTACATGCCGCTTGTATCAAGCCACGGAAACATCCAGGGAATGATCGCGGCTGCCCGTCCTTCCGCCAACGTCAACAAAACCATCAGAAGTTACATTCTGATCCTGGCCGGAATAGCACTTATCCTTACCGGTCTGATGATATTTATAGTCATAAGCATCTCAAGACCCATGACAAGAGCCATCGAAAGTATCTTTTCATTCGTAAGGGAAGCATCCGGAGGAAACGAAACGGTTACTCTGGATGAAAACTTACTGAGAAGACACGACGAGATCGGTGAGATCGGTGAAAGCGTGCTCATGATGCAAAGGTCCATGAGATCCATGATGGAATCGGATCCTCTCACCGGACTGTTTAACCGCCGCTCTGCCCACAGAAAGCTGGCTCCCATCATAGCAAAAGCCAAGAATTCCCCCGAGTCTTTCTGCGTAAGTATCGGAGATATAGACTACTTCAAGCATGTAAACGACACCTACGGACATGACGCGGGTGACGAAGTGCTGATAAAGGTTGCGGATATCATCAGGGAACATATGAAAAATTACGGATTCGTCGCAAGATGGGGCGGAGAAGAATTTCTCATGGTATTTGACAGAACAAGCCTGCTCATGGCGGAAAACAGCCTGTGGGGACTTCTGGATAAGATCAGAGCCGCGGAGATCAGATACGATAACTATGTGATCAAGGTTACCATGAGCTACGGTGTAAGCGAATGGGACAGAGAAAAAAGCGTCGACGACCTTATCAGGGACGCCGACGACAAACTCTACTATGCTAAAAACAGCGGCAGGAACAGGGTTATAAGCAAACTTGAAAACGAAAAAGACGATAATGCCGAAGATAACGAACTGGAGCAGTTCTTAAGATCCATAGGCGGCGGTCAGGCCAATACTTCTTCCGACGGTTCCGGTCATTTCGAAAACCTTTCTGCCAAAGAACTTGAAGACATACTGAGCGGTAAAGCGGATGAAGAAGCTGAGGCTAACCCGGCAGAAGGTCCGTCGGCACCAATCACTTTTTCCGAGGATTCCTACACGGACAGTGCTTTGATAGGGATAAATCCGTCAAAATAAAACTATTTTCCGTATCCGTCCCATTCACCGAAACCTTCAGTGAGGCGGGACGTAGCTTTCGGAAGTAAATGTCTTATCTTTGATCTTTATATCGGCTTTAAACGCCGGTAACTTAACAGGGCGGGGATTACCCCGCCCTGCTTTTATTATTTCTCTTTGTACTTGTCCGGAACTATCTGCACGATCATTATCGCCGCAAACATCAGAATGCTTCCGGTCAGTTCCCTGGAAGTGAGCTTTTGATGAAGGATCAGAAATCCTCCCAGAACGGAAAACAAAGCTTCCGCACTCATGAGGATCGATGCCACATAAGGCTCTATCCTGGACTGGCATATGATCTGTATCGTATACGCGATCCCGCCTGATAAAACGCCGGCATACAAAAGAGGTATCATCGCTGCCATTATGGAGGACATCTTTACATCCTCGAGAGCAAACATAAAAACAGCGCTGGTTACCGTTACGGTCAAGAACTCGATGAAAGCCAGCTTTACGCTGTCATACTCTCCCGAGAACGAATCAATTGCCAGGATCTGAAGCGCAAATACCACCGCACATCCTATCAGATAAAGATCTCCGGGCGTTACGGTAAGGCTT
Organism: Lachnospiraceae bacterium; assembly: GCA_016291475.1. The sequence continues at coordinate 9,680 of JAEEXJ010000039.1, forward strand.
CCGCTCATGGTCAGGAAATACAGCCCTATCACGGCAAGAACAATTCCGATCCATACATTTATCCCTATCTTTTTTTTCAGGAAAAGCCCCATGACGGGAACGATAACTATGTACATGGCAGTTATGAAGCCGGCTTTCCCCACCGAATCGGTTTTCAGGATACCTATCTGTTGCAGATTAGATGCAAGGGATAAGAGTATTCCTATGGTTATTCCGGCTCTCCACAGCCTTTTGTTTTTCCAGGAACAGGCCTCAGGATCCTTCCCCGCGTTACCGTATCTGTCGTGCACAAAAGAAAACGCAAAGACCACTGCCGCGGCCATGGCAAATCTTACTGCCGAAAAAGTAAAGGGGCCCACCTTCTCCATTCCGATGCTCTGAAATGCAAAGGCCAGTCCCCATATAAGCGCTCCCACAAGCTGGAGCAGCGCAAACAGGAAACGATTCTTTTTCATTATGACTTTCTTTCCTTGTAGACTTTATGAATATGATCCCTGATCTCCTGATCTACCGGGATCTTAAGGATGTCGGATGAAAGCTTCCTCGCATCCTCTTCACTCCACTCCGAAAGAGTTCTTCTGACCTCTGAAACAGAGAGAGGATTTACGCTGAACTTTCTGCACCCGAAACCCGCAAGTATCGGAATGACTTCAGGATCGGAAGCAGCTTCTCCGCAGACCGAAACCTCTATACCTGCCGATTTTGCGGAATCGAAAATATGCTTCAAAAGGCGCAGGATCGAAGGCTGGGTTACAGACTGAAGGTAAGCCACTCTGCTGTTCCCTCTGTCTGCGCTCATTACATACTGTACAAGATCGTTGGTCCCGATGGAAAAGAAATCGCATTCACCCGCAAGCTTATCCGCCATGATGGCGGCCGAGGGCGTTTCTATGGTTGCTCCTACTTTGATGTCATCGTTAAAATCAAATCCCTCATCACGAAGATCGCTCTTAATCTCGTGTATCAATGATTTGATATTTCTCATCTCCTCAATGCATGTGATCATGGGGATCATGATGGACAGATTGCCCCCCGCACTGGCACGTAAAATTGCACGGAGCTGCGTGGTAAATATATCCCTGTGACCGAGGCTGTATCTGACTCCTCTGTATCCCAGAAAAGGGTTGTCTTCTTTTTCAAGGTCCAGAAAAGGAATGCTTTTGTCTCCGCCGATATCCAGAGTTCTGACGGTAACTTCTTTGCCTTTCATAGCGGATACGATCCTGGAGTAGACTCTGGTCTGTTCGTCCTCATCAGGTATCCTGCCCTCACCGGAGAGAAGATTTTCCGTTCTGAAAAGTCCTATTCCTTCTCCGCCCTCATCGATCGCATGCATGACACTTAAGATATCCGAAGCATTACACAAAACAGAGGCTTCTGTACCATCAGCCATGACTGTCTTCAGATTGCGATAGCCTTTCAGTTCCTCGAGATCCGCGAGGTTTTTTTTTCTTTTGGCGGAATATGAGGCGACTATCTGAGGATCCGGTCTTTCGTATACATATCCGCTGCTGCCGTCCACGATCACCGTATCTCCGTCGGCAATCTCTTCGGTTGCACGCACCACATCATAAACCGCAGGAATACCCATGGACTTTGCAACAAGTGCGGAGTGTGAAGCCATTCCGCCGTTCTCGCAAACAAGTCCCGCAATGCTGTAATCCTTGAGCAGTCCCACCATATAGGGAGTAAGCCGGGATGCCACAAGAACCGCTCCCGGTTTCATATCGGATATCGCTGCGATATATTCCTCATTACTCATCACTTCATTTCCCTGAGATGAGATAACCTTTGCGATCCCGATTCCTATTCCTTTAGATACTACAGATCCGTTTAACATATATCCATCCTACAGAAGGGTCATGACTTTGACATAGTCTTCCGTCTTATCCCTCATTATCTCAAAACCTTTTATAAGATCTTCAAATCCCAGCCTGTGTGAAATGAGTTTTTCCGGAGAGATCCTGCCTTCTTCAAGCGCCTTCAAAACCATATGCCAGTCGTCATTCTCTTCTCCGGTAAATGATGAATTCCAAGTACCGGTTACTTTAAGCTGCTTTCTAAGGATTTTCCAGTATTCATCCTTTGCAAAACTCATATCGGATGCCGGATTTCCGACAAGCTGAAGCTTTCCGCCTCCGCCAAGAACATTTAATCCGAGGCTTACGGATTCATTTCGTCCGACGCATTCCAAATATACGTCTGCGCCATCTCCTCCCGTAACCTCGTTTACAAAAGTGACAGGATCGCTACTTTTGATATTGCAGAATCTGTCCTCGGCAATCCCGAATGCCTTTGCATATTCAGCCTGACATTCCTTATTGCCTATGCAAAAAATGCTTTTATAACCCATACCTTTCAGGAGCATAAGAGCAAACAACCCGATGGTTCCCATTCCGGATATCACTATTCTTAGATTTCTTTCATTTTCATCCGGTTCAAGGGATAGTCCGCACTGCCTCAGGGAATGCATAGATACGGAAATGGGTTCAAGCATGGCTGCCTGTTCGAAAGTTACATTATCAGGAAGTTCTATAAGATTTGATGCGGGGACCTTAACATACTCGGCAAATCCGCCGTCGCATCTGGAACCAAGATAATTATAGTTCTTACACATCTCATACAGTTTCTTTTTACAGGAAGAGCATTTCCTGCAGGGAATAAGAGGAAAGATCCCAACCCTCTTTCCGATAAGGCTTTTCAGCGCTTCGCTTCCCGCTGAAATAACTTCGCCGCTGAATTCATGTCCCGGAATCAAAGGATGGTAATAGGCACCCGTTTTATATATTCTGGGAATATCTGAGCCGCAGACTCCCGCAGCTCGCACCTTCACAACGACACACTCTTGTTCCGGAACCGAAGTCTGTCCGTTTCTTCCGCATATTCCGCTTCCATCATGTGCAGGTGCTTTGGCTTCCCTATATGCGATATCGGAAATTCCGTTTAATATGTATGCTTTCATCTGCAGGTTACCTCTTCAAATTTGGCCATATCCGCAGGAGTTGTTATCTTGAAATTGTTCTCGTCACCCGGGATGGTTTTGATCTTCAATCCGGCCATTACCGCAGGTTGCATGGAACCGCTTATATTCATGATCACATCGGGAAGAAGATCCTCGTTGGCTTTAAGATAAGGACCGAATCTGAATCCCTCCGGAGTCTGCCCCGCAGCAATTCTGCTTCTGTCGAGATTGGAAACAACCATTCCGTTTTCAACTTCATATACGGTATCTTTCATCGGAAGGATGGGAAGAACCGCATCACAGGATTTTAATTCCTCTGAGATCTTTCTTATCGTTTCTGCCGATACAAGAGGTCGCGCCGCATCATGGATGATAACTCCGTCTCCATCACCCAAAGTTTCCTTCAGCGCATTCAATCCCGATAAAACAGAGAGCTGTCTGGTCTCTCCGGGAAGTGCAAAGCCCACAAACTTAGAACTGCCTGCAATGCTTTTTCCAATCAACTCCCTGTACTCTTTGGCACATACGATCAATATCCTATCAATGTCAGGGGACTTTTCGAAGGTCTCTATACTGTATGCAATTATCGGTTTACCGGATACTTCAAGGTACTGTTTGGGAACATCGCTTCCCATCCTCGTACCCGTTCCTCCGGATAAAATAATCGCCGCTACCATCAGAATTCCATGCTCCTGATCCCGCTTATGATTTCTTTATAAGATGCCTTATGTCCGAAAAGGACCGAAGTGCCCAGTACAAATCCGCCCATTCCCATGGGAGCGTATGTCTGTATCTTATCCATGGTGCATGCTCCGTCCCATATCAGATCAAAGTGCATGGTCTTCTGAAGTTCCAGGAGATACCTGATCTTCTCACCGACATATGGCAGGAACATCTGGCCTGCATTTCCCGGATTTACCGACATGACCAGAACCTTGTCCACAATTCTGAGAAGCTCCAATATAGATTCGACACTGGTTCCGGGGTTTATTGCTATACCGGGAGTTATGCCGGCGTTTATGATCTTTTGCAGGGTTGTGGAAGGATGATACTCCGCTTCCGGATGAATATAGACAATGTCGCCCGGTCTCAGAAGATGCAGGAACATCTCGATATTATTGTTCGGATGCTCGATCATCAGATGTACATCAAGAGGCTTATCAGTAGCCTGTGCGATGTACTTCATGTCATAAAGACTCATGGCAAAGTTCGGAACATATCTTCCGTCCATGATATCAATGTGAAAATAATCCACCCCGGCTTCTTCGAGTTTTTTCACTTCCTCATTGAGATTTCCGAAGTTCGCACACATCATAGAAGCATGAATATTAAATCTCATATTACCCTCCGTTTGTGCAGATCATTTTTTTCAATATACAACCCGACACTCTTAAGTGGCAAGCAATGCGGGAATGTCATATAAGCCCGTAATACTTAAATGCTTTATATATTCCGTCCTCATAGATCGAGTCGGTAACATAATCGGATGCCATCAAAAGCTCGGGATTACCCTGTCCCATTGCTATTCCGTGGGCTGCGGCTTTGATCATCTCCATATCGTTCATTCCGTCTCCGACAGCATATATATTCTCTGCAGGAACGTCGTAATATTTTCTGACAAACTCCATTCCGGTTGCCTTGGAGTGACCCTTCGGGACAAATTCAACCACGATATTATTATGATTGATCTCATACAGGAAATCATCGAGTTTTTCGCATACAAGATCGTAGTCCGTTTCATCGGTGATATCCGCGCTGAACTTATTAATGGGATCGTCGCAGGTGACGGTATCAAGTTTTTTAGCTCTTTCTCCGAGAGATTCCCAAAGCGTTTTGGCAAAAGGATCATCAGGAAAATCCTCAGGATCGAAGAAACAGTTCCTGCTCCCTTCAAGCACAAGAGGCATGTGCTCATCGTGCAATACTTTTAGCGAGGTCTGAACCTGGTCCCATGTAAGAAGCTTTTGGTAAAGTATCTCTCCACCTATCTCGACATGGCATCCGCAAGCTGCCACCACACCGTCCATGCCAAGTTCATCAAGTGCCTTGTACATCGTATTGGATCTGGAACGTCCTGTGTTGATGAATACCTTATTGCCCATCAATCTTGCAAGGCGTATGGCATCCTTGGTGCTTTCCGGGATGCGAAGTGTTTCATCCCAGATGGTCATATCTATATCAAGAAATATCAGATTCATTCTTTTTCTCCGTTCATAATCAGTCCCTCATACCCGGCCATGAACGGGATCGTAAACATTATAGGGAAAGCATACCTTGCATGCTTCATAAAACACGGTCCCGCCATACATACCAGAAGTGATATGAGTTGCACGGCATAAAGCCTCGAAGAGCCTTTGCGTCTTCGGATCAGAATAAACATTATCCAGGTCCAAAGTCCCGGACTCTGGAGCATTCCGAAAAATGAAATCCTGTCTATATATCTGTAAGCGAAAATAATGATCTCGTCCGCGCCTTCAAACAATCCGGTTCTGGTAAACAGTTCGCTGTCGCCCTCGTATCTGACGGATGTGTCGGTTTCAGGATTGAACCATCCGTAAACGCTTAGGAAAAAAGACTCGAAATACGTGCCCGGATGTTTAAAGAACATTCCGGTCCAGGTTTCCAAATAGTCGAAAACCACATCATTTCCCGCCCCCGTATCGTAGTATTGCTTAACCGGATCGGAGATGGTGGGGTCATAGCTTTCGATCATATCCCTATAATTCCCGAAAAGCGCATTAATGCTTTCAATCTCTTCAGGAGTAAGTTCATCCTCATACCGCGTCATATAGAGTGCGGTCTGTTGCATAGGAATTGAGAGCATCTCTTTAAGCCCGTCACTCTGTGCACCGGTGTATGCCTTGATACCTGATGACAAAGCGGTATAGATGCCCAGGGGGAGTATGATCAGAACAATTGCCTTTTTAATAACATGTTTACTTACGGAATCCTTCAGCGCATAAACACTCATAACAAGTCCGCTTACGAAGATGATTATGCTTCCGTTGTTCCTGCACATGCATGTCAAAAAAGCGGCAAGGATTATCTTACATACCGACTTTCTATCCTCAAGAAACTTTTTCTCATCGTCGTAGAAAGAGATTGTAAGGAGTACATACCATATTACCGCGGCAATAAAGAAAACATCCTTGATCGCAGTGGTAACAATGTTCGAATAAATGGGGGACAGAACATACACTCCGAATACAAGCGTAAGAAGCGGTGTTTTTGCTCCCCTTTTCTTCAATTCCTTTACCGTCAGAGAAAGTGCGGATGCAAGTGCGATCTCCTGGAAAATGATCCATATAAACAATCCGAGATCATAATTTCCGAATACCGCCTTAAAAAGCTTAAACCATGCACCGATCACTGCGGTAAGTACTATCGGATGATGACCCGACCAGGGCATCTCCCCGGTTGTCTGCATCATCTGGCCTATGAAATCCGCATTGTAATTCCCCGGGAAATTTAAAATAGTAACGGGCAGCCACAAAAGTATAAGTATCCAAAATACATTCCTGAAAATATGCTCATCGAAAACTCTGTCCAAAAACTCCGGACCGTTCTCAAGGGATGAAGCCTTCTTTAATCCCGCTTCAAAGAGTGCAAAGAGAAGTCTGAATATCACTCCGAATCCCAGCGATGCAAGTGCACCTCTTACAATAAACGGAAAAGTATCAAACACTCCCGAAAGATTTCCGAATTCGGACGCAGATCTTCCGAATACCACTATGAAACCAAGTGTCGTCGGCAGGATAAACCCGCGCAAATGCTTTCCGAATTTCTCCCGGACAAAATAAATCGCAGCTCCGCACAAAAGGGAGGAGACGATCATGTCAAACTGATAGTCCCCAAGTCCCGAATAGATCCTTGCCTTTATCAGATCAAGACTTACTCTTCCGTATGCCCAGAAAGGCAGCCCTTCGGTAAACTTAAAAGTCAGCGCAAACCCTGCCAAAAGAGCGGACAGGATAAATCCTGCCGCATCCCGGGGTTTATTCTTTTGTCTCAAGACATTTTTATCCAATACCTTAACCCCACATCATATATGAGACACCCATGCACAGCCTTGTGAAGAATAAAAGGCCGCACCAGGTATGATATGCAAGAACAGCTCCGCATCCCGCAAGGTATGCTTTCTTAATTATGTTCTTATCGGTTTTGAAAATCTTAAGATCGTTTATCCAGGTGATAAGTGCGATACCGAAGATTAGGATAATGGTAAACGCATATCCCCAGCTGAAATTTGCATCCATATTTCTGGCTCCTTTTTCACTGAAAAGGAAATACTCCATATAGCCCGTTCCGGCACAGATCCATGCAAAAAGAAGGTATCTGTTTTTAAAGATATCTTTTATGTGCAAAAGAAGCATCATAAGAGGAAAAGCTATGGACAGGATGCTTACGATGGGCAGGTAACCGGTATGAGCACTCATGGCCACTCCCGGCGCTATCATAATTCCGTTTCCGCCCGCACCCGCTTTAAAGAGTGCATTGTTCTGAAGTGTCATCACCGCCAAAGAAGGAACCACGGAGGAACCGAAAAAGACTAGTCTTCCGAATGGAGCTTTATGCCTTACAAGATCTGCAATCAGAAAGATCAGCATTGCAGGGGTGACCGCAAGAAAGAAATTAGGCTTGGCTGCGGTTGTAATTGTCAAAAGAAATGTGAAAAATAAATATGACTTAACTGTCAGTTTCTGAGTGATATTCTTCTCGATCCGCATATAATCCAGAATAGTCCATAGTCCGAGCCACTTCATCATCAGATAGGTGGAATTATGCCAGATGGAGGCGGCATGCATTCCCATATATCTTCCGTCGGAAAGCCCCTTTATATAGCAAGGCATGACTATGTTCAGAAGCAGCGCCAGTATAATGGCAATATTCGAATCCATCTTTTTATCCGAAACTTCCATTATCAGCTCTGCAGTAAAGAAAACCGAAAGAGCCGCAAACAGTCCGAGAAGAACGGGAAGAAGTTCCAGGGTTCCGCTCTTTGCAAGTCCGATTATGATAAAAGATATGAGCGAATAGATAAGCCCGTCATCCACTGCAAGGCTGATATGTGCCGGAAGATCAGACTCATAAACCGATCCTTCGGTCCAGCCCATAAACTTGTAATACAGAAAAACACACAGCACGCAGTATACCGTAAGCAGTACCGCGGCCGTAACCTTATAAACTCCGGATGATCTTTTCTTATCAGACATAGAAATATCCTCCGCCGTAGAGCATCACAAAGAAAGCAACTCCGCAGCCCAGATGCCATACAAACACCGCCCATTCAAAGACCAGCATCCATACCGGCTGCTTTTTCTTAACGGTATTTTCGATAAGGAGCATGAGTCCGGATACAAATACGAAGAATATTCCGTACATATATCCCCAGGCAAAATTACAATGCTGAAGTCTTTCTCCCTTTTCGTACAGACATAAGAATTCCAGAAATCCCGCCATCATTACTTCCCAGGACAGAAGAAAGATCTTATTGTCTTTAAATCTCTTCAGATTCAAAAGCATCACCACTCCGGGAAATGCATTTGCAAGCATCACCGCAAGAACGATGTTGTCAGTATAAACACCCCATGCCTTTCCTATGGCAAATCCGATTCCGCCCTCATCTCCGGCATGTGAGTTCGAACCGAATACTCCGCCGAACTGGATCAGCAGCGTTATGAATGTGGGGATGGCGGTTGCAAGCAGACAGAAGAATTCCCTGGTCTTTTTTCCCTTTGACATGATCAGTCTGACGATCATGTGCACCGCTGCAGCTGATACAAGTATAAATGTGAAGCTGGGCTTTGTCAGAGTCGCAAGCAGGAGAAAAACACCGAAGGTCACATATTCCTTAACATCAACATGGTCTTCGTAATATGTCAGGATATGAGCAAAGAGGAAAAAAGCCACGATAGCAAAACCTCTTGCCGCAAGATAGGTCTGATTATAGTAAGGGTTTGGGCTGTAAACCCCGAGATTTCTGAGAGTTATTCCCGGAAGGTAGATGCCCTTGGGAGGATAGAGCATCGATACGAAAAACAGAGCATAAGTAACAAGGATTATGAATTCCTCATATGCCGTTTTGTTTTTATCTTTATCCGAAACAAGAGGTCCCAGATTCTTAAGCATGAAATATGAAAGAACGGCCGGGGATATGGAATTGAGGATGGTAGCGGAAACGGCTGCCCCCATCTCCACTCCTCCGAACAGAGCAAAGAATTTGCCGAGCAGAAAATAAACCGGATAAGGGAAATCAAATCCGCTGTCGATCCCCTGCATTTCCAGCAGGTATGCATCTACGTCAGAGCCGTAGACCAGATATTCCGTATGATAAGCCTGATTCCTGAAGAGCACAAAAAGAAGGTATGTGTACGACACAAGCATCAGGATATAAACAATCTTCGTTACCTTTCTCAAATCCTTGATCCTCCAAAAACATATCAAAATATTATAACATACACGAAATCATTAAAAAAGCGGAGCCAAGCGGCCCCGCACGTATTTTCAGGATGTCCGGATACCGATATCCGGTTCGTTTTTCGAATACTCTTCATATTTATCATCCTGTTCCGTGTGCATATCTTCCCCGGGAAGACCCTTGAAGAAACCGATCAGAAACGGAACGGATATAAGTGCGGAGAGGATATCGGCACACATCTGTGAACACTGGATCCCCAAAAATCCCAAAAAAAGCGGCAATATAACAAGAAGCGGAATATAGCAAAGTCCCGACCTGAGCATGGATAGTATCGATGCCTTCCTTGCTTCCCCTATACTCTGGAAAAGCATGTTTCCCACAACGGATATGGGCTGGACCACAACTGCTATACACATGAACCTGAGTGCCGGAATTCCGTAATAGACCACCATGTCATCATCCCTGAACACCCTTATTATCTCCGCAGAGAAAATAAAACCGAGAACGGCAAGTCCGGTCATAAGAATAGTTCCCGCTCTCCAGGTTGCAAAGCAGGCTTCCCTTACTCTCTTGTACTTACGGGATCCGTAATTAAATGCAGAGACCGGCTGAAATCCCTGCCCGATACCGATCATGGTGCTTCCTATGAACATAAGCACTCTTCCGTCGATGGTCATGGCCGCGATCGCCGCATCACCGTACGGCTTGGAGCAGACATTGAGGACCATGGTCGAAAGAGTTGCGCAAAGCTGCCTGAGGAGCGAGGGAAAACCCGTCTTCACGATCTCAAAGATCCTGCCAAATATCTCCGATGCGGGCAGTTTCAGATACGATAGATTAATGGAGCTTATGGCTCTGTGTGAGAGGAACATATAAAGAAGTATCCCCAGACTCACTATCTGGGACACCATGGTGGCAATCGCCGCACCTTTTATCCCAAGGCCATAGTTAAACATAAGTATGGGGTCGAGCGCCATATTCAGTATGCCGCCGGATACAAGACCGAACATTGCAAAAAATGCCCTGCCCTCATATCTGAGGACATTGTTCAAAACACAGCTCACCGCAAGAACGGGGCCTGATATCAATATGTACGTTGCATATGTTTTGGCATATGGGAATATGGTGGCGGTCGCCATAGAATTTATAAGAGCATCCAGGAAGACGAATCCCATCAGAGTAAGAAATACCCCGGACAAAAGCGATGCACTTACTCCCAGAGTCAGTGTCTTATCCGCTTCTTCCTTTTTGCCTGCAGCAAGAAGTCTTGCCACCTTAGAACCGCTCCCCTGACCGTACATAAATCCGAAGGCCTGGAAAACGGACTGAACACTCATTACTATTCCGATGGCCGCGCTGGCACTTGTGTTGATCTTCCCGACGAAATACGCATCAACCAGGTTATATACCATGGTTATCAGCATACTTATGACAGTAGGAACCGCAAGTGTAAACACCAGCCTTCCCGGAGGCGTCAGGATCATTTTTTTATACTGCCTTGCTTCGTCCTCGTTCACTTGATCCTTCCGCCTTTCATATTATTGATCATGATCATTTCAATATTTCTTTTATACGCTCTACGGTCTCCGCTTCGAGCACAAGGGATGCAAGGCTCCTGCAGCTGGACATGGTAAGTCCGCGGACCGTCTTTTTGATCTCGGCTATTTTATACGGTGACACACTCAGATTTCTGACTCCCAGCCCCAAAAATACCGGTATTATACAGGGATCAGACGCTGCTTCGCCGCATACGGTAACAGGTATTCCCACACTGAGGGCCGCATCACAGATCTGCCTGACCGCTCTTAAGACAGCAGGCTGATATATGGTTACATATCCCGACAATGCAGGATTTCCCCTGTCGGCACACATAATGTATTGTGACAGATCATTGGTTCCTATGGAAAAGAAATCGACTTCTCTGGCAAGTTCCTTTGCACACATCACCGCAGCGGGTGTTTCCATCATGCACCCGAGCTTTATATCCTCACGATATGATATGCCGTGTTTTCCGAGTTCATACCTGCATCCCTCTATAAGATGCCTTGCCTCTATGACCTCGGAAAGCGACGTTACCATAGGGAGCATTATATCGATATTTCTTCCTTTTGACGCTTTAAGGATTGCCTTAACCTGGATCATAAAACCGTCCGGATCCAGAAGGCTTCTTCTGATACCGCGCAATCCGAGAGCAGGATTATCCGCATGGCTCTCGCTTTCAAGAAGAGAATCCGGACCTTTGTCCCCACCCACATCCATGGTTCTGATAACCGTATTCTTTCCCGCAAAAGAATCCGCTATCCGGGCATAGATCTCCTCCTGCTCATTCTCGGGATAATTGAGATCTCCGGTCATGAACAAAAATTCCGTTCTGACAAGTCCCGCTCCGTCTGCCAAAGCAGCTTCATCGGGAACATCACCGGAGCTTATATTACACAGCACGCCTATCTCTGTTCCGTCCTTGGTCTTTACAGGCTCCGCAGCTGCAGGCTTTACACTTGCCACCGGCTTAACCTCAGGGATATATTTTCCTGAGTACTTATTCTTTTCTTCCGCAGTGGGATCGATTATTACTACTCCGGATTTACCGTCTACAATACATTCTTTGTTACCCGATACATCATCAGGTGCATAAGGAACTCCGAATACTGAGGTGATCCCCATTGACCTGAGTATTACCGCGGCATGGGACGCTTCGCTTCCGCCGCGCATCACAATAGCCCTTACTTTTTCCGCCTTACAGCTTACTATCTGTGCGGCAGAAAGCCTGTCTGCAAAAATGACATCTCCGTCATCTTGGGGATCACTGTTTTGGAGAGTGCCGCTTTCGCCTCCCATAAGAGACATAATACCGTTCTTTACTTCTTCAAGATCTTCGTTTCTTGCGATCAAAGTCTCATCGCCCGAAGTGTTGAGAATATCAGCATATTTCCGGCACGCTTCTTCAATCGCATCTTCCGCGAACATTCCGGAATCTATCAGTTCGAGAACCTCATCCGAAAGCACAGGGTCTCTGGATATCATGATCTGGGCTGAAATAATATCCTTGCCTTCCTTGGTGGAGCTTTCCGATGCGATAGTTTTCATGGAACTTTCGTATTCCAAAAGAGCATCAAAAAAACGCATCCTTTCGAAGTCAGCGTCAGCCTTCTCCCGCTTTGTCTCGCCGGAGCCTGACGCAAACCTCGCACGGATACGTCCTATTACGATTCCATCTTTAATGGGTAATCCTTTATACTTCATCGAATACCTTCATTATGTCTTCATACCCGGGAAGCTTGCCTTCAAATACGGCTGCGCTTCCTGCAGCAACTCCGAGTTTAAGCGCATAACCCGGATCATGTTCATCGAGGAATCCCTTGATAAATCCGGCAGTCATCGAATCACCCGCACCGAATGCACCCAGTGCTTTTCCGGCAGGAGCCTTGCACTTATGAACATCACCGTTCTTATCAAGAAGCAGAGCACCGTCTGCCCCCATAGATACTATAACATTCTCAGCGCCTTCTTTGTGAAGTTTTTCTGCCTCTTTTATGATATCTTCGACAGATTTTAATTCCTTTCCCGAAGCCTGGCAGAGTTCTTCGAGATTAGGCTTGATGAGGAAGGGCTTAAACTTCAGAGCCTTCTTAAGTCTGTCGCCCGTCATATCCACTACGATCTTAACGCCTTCGGGCACGGATCTTAAGATCCTCTCAAGAGTATCCTCAGGTGCCTTGGCAGGCATACTGCCCGCAATAACAAGGAAATCCTCGTCGGTCAGTTTCTCTATTTTCTCGCAGAGTTCTTCAACCGACTCGTCCTCAACCAAAGGTCCCGCAGCATTAAGTTCGGTCTCTTCGTATCCGCGCTCAGCCTCATCTTCAAAAGGGGTTCTGATCTTAACATTGATACGGCTTATTCCGTTCTTGTAAGGAAGCATGATAAAACCGGTACGGATTCCGATGCTTCTTAATGTTCCTTCGATCTCATCTCCGGTGGCGCCTGCTATAAATCCGAGAGCCCTTGAGGGAACATCCAGATTCTTCAGCACAACGGAAACATTGATTCCCTTACCGCCCGCACGAAGTTCTTCCCTGCCGGATCTGTTTGTGCCGCCCTTTTTAAGGTAAGCAGAAGGATACATTACATAGTCAAGGGACGGGTTCAATGTAAGAGTGTAGACCATTTTTATTTCCTCCTTGGTTTCAACATGCTGAAGAAAAGCAGCATAGGGAACAGTTCGAGTCTTCCCGCAAGCATGTCGAAGATCAGTATTATTTTCGAATACGCGGAAAAGAAACCGTAGTTACATGTGGGTCCGACAAGAGAAAGGCCGGGGCCGATGTTATTGATGGTTGCGGCAACCGCGGTAAATCCCGTTGTGAAATCATAGTTCTCGATACTTACGAACAAAAGCGAAATGAAGAATATCACAAAATAGATCGAGATAAATACGTTGGTAGACCTTATGACAGGCTCTTTAACAATGTTCCCGTCCATTCTAAGAAGTTTGACCTCCCTGGGATGACGGAGTACGGACAGTTCCTTGGCAAACTGCTTCATAAGAAGGACTATCCTGTATACCTTGACGCCGCCCGCGGTAGAGCCTGAGCATCCGCCTATCATCATGAGCATAAGAAGTATGGTCCTTGAAAGTTCCGGCCACATATCAAAGTCCGCAGTCGAATATCCGGTGGTTGTCATGATCGAAGCCACCTGGAAGAACGCATGGCGAAGCGAATCCCCCGTACTCTGATACAGGTGACTGATATTGAACGCGATAATGGCGGTCGAAGCAAGTACGATCGCAAGGTAATATTTTACTTCCTCGATATGGAAAGCTTCTTTTATCTTGCGGGATATTATAAAGAAGTAAAAGGTATAGTTGATCCCGCTGGCAGCCATAAATACCGCGATTATCATCTGCTGTACGGCAGTGTATGTTCCGCAGGATTCATTGACAAGTCCGAAACCGCCGGTTCCGACCGTACCAAATGTCAGAAGCGCGGATGAATAAAGATCCATTCCCGAGATAAGAAGTGCGGCCATTTCAGCTATGGTGATACCGAAATACATGCTGTACATAAGCCTTGCCGTATCGCGCACATGGGGAACGATCCTCTCTACGGAAGGTCCGGTGGACTCAGCTCTCATCAGGTTCATATCGGAAGTGCCGAGCATGGGAAGAACCGCCATCATGAACATGAAGATTCCCATACCGCCGATCCAGTGCATAAAGCTCCTCCAGAACATTCCGGATCTGCTGAGCACGGTTACATCGGAAAGGATACTTGCTCCGGTAGTGGTAAATCCGGAAACGGTTTCAAACAGAGCGTCGATGTAATCCGGGATATCACCGCTGAGCATAAGTGGGATCGCACCGAATACGGAAAGTACGACCCAGCACAGAGCAACTATTATATATCCTTCTTTGAGGGAAAGATTTTTTCCCGGCTTTATCCTTGCAAGGGGAATTCCGGGAACAAGACATATAAAGACGGTGAGAAGATACCACATCCAGTTACCGTCCCTATATATTAATGAGATAATCATGGGAAGGAGCAGAAAAGCACTCTCAAACAATAAAAGTATTCCCACGATATAAAGGATTATCGAATTCTTTTTCATGATCACTCGAGAATCTCCTTGATATTGGCGATCCTTCCGCCGCTCATGACTATAATGACTCTGTCTCCCACCATCAGTTTATCCTGACCTGTGGGAATAATATTCCTGCCGTTTCTGAAAACGCTGCAGACAATGGCATCCTTTCTGATCTTAAGGTCTTTAAGCATTACACCCGTAACGGCAGATTCCTCTTTGATCTTAAACTCTATCGCCTCAGCCTTTCCGTCTTCAAGCTTATAAAGCGATTCAACGTCGTTGGAAGGATCCGTGGAGAGCGAACGGGCGAATTTAACGATATAATCCGCTGTGATCGCCGAGGGATTGATTATCGTATCGAGATTCAGCGCATCTATTACGGAACCGAAGTTAAGTCTTCCGATCTTGGTTACGACCTTGGCCTTGGAATGCTTTCCGGCATAAAGGGACAGAAGTATGTTCTCTTCATCAAGTCCCGTAAGTGCTGCAAACCCCTGAAATGAGGACAGTTCCTCCTGATCAAGAAGGTCTCTGTTTGTTCCGTCTCCGTGAATGATCCTCGCTTGGGGAAGTCCTTCGGAGAGCTCCTCGCATCTCTTGTAATCCATCTCAACGATGGTGGTTTCGATACCGGATTTTATGAGTCTTTCGGCTAGATAGTAAGACAGAGTTCCGCCGCCTACGATCATGGCATTTCTTACCCTGCCCTTTACAACACCAAGCTTTTTAAAGAATGCCAGGGCATCCTTTCTGGTAGTGGCGATGCTTACGTCATCATCTGCGGCAAAAGAGAAATTACCTTTGGGTATGATGACCTCCTTGCCTCTTCTGATAGTGCAGACGATTATTCCCTTTAATATGTCTTCTCTGAGAATCGAAAGAGCCTGTCCGCAAATGGGCATTTCTTCGGTTACATGGAAATGGAAAAGCTCCACTCTTCCGCCCGAAAAGGTATCGATCTTAAAGACCTGAGG
Organism: Lachnospiraceae bacterium; assembly: GCA_016291475.1. The sequence goes on from JAEEXJ010000039.1 coordinate 25,620, forward strand.
GAAGAGAAATACTCTGGATATCTCCATTGCGGCGGTATCTTCCGGATTGATGACCATCGCAAGGTTAAATTCTCTCTTGAGGAAATCTATCTCATGTGAGTAGATAGGATTCCTGACTCTTGCTATGGTCTTGCATCTTCCGGCTCTTCCGGCGATAAGACACGCAAGAAGGTTCTTCTCATCGGAATCCGTGACCGCTATAAAGAGGTCGCATTCCTTAATGCCGGCCTCAAGAAGTGATTGGTAACTGACACCGTTACCTATTACTCCCATGGCATCGTAATGATTGGTTACCGCTGCTATTGCCTCACTGTCCTCATCGACAAGTGTTATATTATGATCTTCGCTGGACAGCAGCTTGGTGATAACCATACCTACCTTACCGCATCCGACAATGACTATGTTCATAAATCCTCCGGGGCATATATGCCACCTTTTTACGCCCAAAACACTACATGATGTATAATACTATTTTAAAAGGGATATTTCAATCAAAGCCCTGCGTAACCGTTTGACCAAAAACAGGCACTGATATATTATTTTTTTATGGAAAATTCTCGTAAAAAACTGACTTACATCACACTTGCGATCCTTGTAATAACCGCAGTTATTGTTTTCTATGCCAACCGTATCATCCCATTTATGATGGATGATATATGGTACTCGACACTTTTGGATTCCGATAAACCCATTACATCCCTCGGTGACATTATTCATGCGCAGACCTGGCACTGGCATAACTGGGGCGGAAGAAGCATAGCTCACGGTCTTCTCCAGCTCATCATCCTGGCCGGCGAAGGTTTTGCGGATATCTTAAATACCCTCTGGCTCTTTGTTCTATCATTTACGATAATCCTCTGTTCAGGGACTTCCTCTGCGAATCTTAAGAATAAGCTCGCTGTAATAACCCTCACTTCCGGGCTGATCGTCGGGCTTTCCGCCAATTGGAAGATGAGCATGTTCTGGGAAGCCGGAGCAGCCAATTATCTCTACATCACTGCTTTTCTTCTTTTCTACATGTTCTGCTATTTAAGAGAGGTCGAAGGTGTGGTTAAGCCCCTCCCCGGGATCGTGTTCTGGATGATCCCCCTTGCCCTCATCGCAGGATGGAGCAACGAAAACATGGGGCCCACCTGTTTTATCGTCTCCCTGATCGTTATGTTCCTTACCAAAAAGAGAACAAGCAGGATCCCCTTCTGGATGATCGAAGGAAGTATCATCTGCTTCATCGGATGTATTTTATGCATCGCAGCTCCCGGTAATTTCGTAAGAGCGGCTGAAGCCGAAAAAGAATACGGCATTCTCTGGAAACTCTTCCTCAGATGCTACGGAGAGTGCAAAGCTCTCTTCTCATTCCAGATCCTGACACTGCTTACACTTGCTGCCGTTTTGGTCATCAGCATATCCGTCCTTGGAATAAAGCTTAAGAAGACGGAGATCATAATACTTGTTGCCGCCCTTCTTTCCTGGGGCGCAATGATACTTTCTCCCCACTATCCCGACAGGGCAACCTTCGGCACAATGTGCCTTATGATCAGTGTGATAGTATCCCGCAGCATTTTTATCATTGAAA
>JAEEXJ010000138.1 GCA_016291475.1 Lachnospiraceae bacterium
GAGCGCAGATCATGTTCCAGATGATCCTTCCTCTTTCAAAGCCTGTCATCATTTACACCGCCCTTGTTGCTTTCATGGGTCCCTGGTGCGATTACATTTTCGCTTCATATATAGCATTCGGACACAGTGCAAGTTATAACGTTGCCATCGCACTTCGTAACTGGGTATGGACCAATGACTATCAGGGCTTCTTTACCAGATTCTGTGCAGCAGGAATTATCGTTGCGATTCCCGTAACCGTGTTGTTCATGTTCCTTCAGAAGTACTACGTCGAAGGAATCACCGGCGGTGCTGTCAAAGGCTGATTTTTTTCTTACATCTACACCTCCCGGAATTGATGTGAGAATTGTTAATAAGACCGTACGTAATAGCGTGCGGTCTTATTTTTAACAGGAGATATTTATGAAAAAGAAAACATTATCCGCATTTTTGTCTGCAGCTCTCGTCATTTCTTCTGTATTGACTGTAACCGGATGCGGCAATGATAATACAACTCCTTTATGCGCGGGCTTGATGAGCACATCGGACAGAGAGATATCCGTTTCCGTCTCAAAGATTGATAACCTTCCGTCAGATTTTCTTATGGGAGCGGATGTCAGTTCTTATCTGTCAATTGAGAAGAGCGGTGCTCATTACTATGATCATGAGGGAAATGAACTTGATACTGACGGTTTCTTTGAACTGCTTAAGTCAAGCGGAATGGATGTCGTAAGACTCAGGGTATGGAACGATCCTTATGATGAAAAGGGGAGGGGATACGGAGGAGGCAACTGTGATATTCAGTCCGCGATCACAATGGGAACAAGCGCAACAAAGGCCGGACTTCAGGTTATGATAGATTTTCATTATTCCGACTTCTGGGCAGATCCCAATAAGCAGATGACTCCCAAGGCATGGGCGGCAATGTCTGCTTCCGACAAAGAATCCGCTCTGGAAAGTTATACAAGAGAGTCGCTTCTTAAACTTAAAGATGCCGGAGTAAATGTCACAATCGTATCCATCGGAAATGAAACCGATAACGGAATGAGCGGAGTTACGGATTGGACACGGAAATGTGCTCTTTACAATGCGGGAGGCAGAGCAGTAAGAGAGGTTTTTCCGGATGCGCTTGTTGCAATCCATTACTCCAATCCCGAGCATGACTACGTTACATATGCACAGCATCTTATCGATAATAAAGTAGATTACGATATCTTCGGAACTTCCTATTATCCATACTGGCACGGCAGTTTAGAGAATCTCACATCTGTTATGAAAGAGATTGCCTCTATGACAGGAAAGAGAGTCATGGTACTCGAGACTTCATGGGCATACACGCTTGAAGACGGTGACGGAAATGCAAATACCGTATCCCATGAAGCAAATTCGGACAATCCTTATTACAGCTTCAGCGTACAGGGGCAGGCGGATGAGATTTCTTCCGTAACACAGGCAATCGCGGATGCGGGTGACGCCGCATTGGGGTGTCTATATTGGGAGCCTGCATGGATTCCCGTAAATTACTATAATCCCTCCGGACGTGATGCTTCCAAGATCCTGGAATCCAATAAGAAAGCATGGGAGAAGTACGGAAGCGGCTGGGCATCAAGCTATGCATCAGGTTATGACCCGGGGGATGCGGGAATATATTACGGCGGATCTGCGGTGGACAATCAGGCCTTGTTTGATTTTGGCGGATATGCCCTTGATTCACTGAACACATTCAGATACATGAGAGAGGGCCACGAAGCTGAGGGACTGAGTTTATCTCAAATAATCCTGCCGGAAGCGGTATCTGTCGAATATGGGGAGGATATACATGATTACCTGCCCATGTCGGTAAGAGGTGAACTTGATAATAAACAGCGCATAACCTTAAGAGTTGAGTGGGATGAAGAGGAACTGGCGGGATTTACGGAAGTGGGAGAATACACCGCTCACTGTACCATAATCGATGAGATACCCGGAGGTGACGGAAATCCCAGAAGAGTAATGCTTAAGATAAATATACTTCCTCAGAATCTCCTTGTTAACGGAGATATGGAAAAAGGTGATTCGACCGGCTGGACCATAAGCAATCCTATGGCCGGGATCACAACGGACGATCCTTACAGAGGAAGCTATTCTCTTCATTTCTGGAGTGAGGGCGCGGTGTCTTTTACCGCTTTGCAGACTGTAACGGCAGATAAAGAGGGTGAGATGGCCTTCTCCATGAAGGCTCAGGGCGGTGACATGGGTGACGGACATGTCGTAAAGATCGTTGTTACCAACGAAACAACCGGAACATCGGTAGAAGGAAATGTAACGCTTGACGGATGGCAGAGATGGCACGAGACAGGATCGATATCGGATCCGGGAATAGCGCTTCTTTCGGTCACTGCAGGTGATAAGGTAACTGTCGAGATTACGGTATCCGGTTCTGCAGGCGGATGGGGAACCATCGATGATGTATTTCTGGCTTATAAATAAATAATCTTACAACAGGGCAACTTTTACGGCTGTCCTGTTTTTTATTTATGCATATATATGATATTATTATGGATAAGTTCTGAAAGCATGAAGTGTACTGTTTTGCAGGACTGCATTGTCGGAAGACGGAGGCTCGTAATATGTTCGCGTTAATTATCATACTTGCAATAATATGGATAATCTTAAAGGTGGTCGTATCGGTTATAAAGCTGCCCTTCAAGATTCTTAAGGTATTACTGAGTCAGCCTTTTTCCACAATTTTCTGGATACTGGTTGCTTTGTATTTTGTTTACAATTTTTTAGGTCATTGAGATGGGAGACGAAATTATGATTTATGCCGCATACGGAAACAGCAGTTATTATCAGTATGAGAACTTACTTCATGCTTATTCCGCCGCTACGGGTTTTTCCAATTTTCTTAATCTGGCTATTTTGGTTCTGACCATTATCGGAATGTGGAATATGTTTAATAAAGCCGGAGAACCCGGATGGGGAGCTCTTATTCCGTACTACAGAACATATCTGCTTTATAAGATTGCCGATATGAAAAAGGCATTCTGGATCTATCTGGCAGCGACCCTGGGTGCGATAGTTTTGGCCATAGTCTTTCTGTTTGTGGTTGTAGGTGCTTTCGTTGCAATGATCGGAGGCAACGGTTCCGGCGCGGGAATTGTGGGAGCATTTGTATTTATTTGGATATTTGTGTTTGCCGCTGCTATTACAGTACTTGTGCTTAGCATTATGCTGTCGATCAATCTTGCAAAGGTGTTTAACCTGAGCGGAGGATATGCGGTAGGTATTTTCTTCCTTCCTTTTATATTCTATATGATCATCGGTTTGTCGAAGAATATTAGGTACAAGAATCAGTTTGCAGGTTCACAGGGATTTAACGGACAGGGCTACGGACAGAATCCTTATCAGCAAAATCCTTATCAGCAAAACACCTATCAGCAGAATCCCTACGGCAACCCTTATCAGCAGAATTCCTACGATCGGAATCCATATGGCGATCCTTATCAGCAGAACCCTTACGGTCAGAATAATAATGGTCAGGAGACTTATGCACAGAATCCATATTCAGAGACTTCTTATGCACAGAATGCTTATGACCGGAATATGAACCCGCAAAATGCTCAGAATCCTCAGGGTCAGAATCCCTATGCACAACCTTCCAAGGATGATGTATGGAAGACTATTTATGATGATGACAGCAACAATTTGAATCAGTAATCTTGCGGTCAAAAGCATGTCGGGGAAAAAAACAAAAAATCAGTGTTTTTTTCCTTGACATGACGATTCATTTTGGATAATATAATCGTTGTCTGTTTTGTGTGTGTCCGTAGCTCAGCTGGATAGAGCAACGGCCTTCTAAGCCGTGGGTCGGGGGTTCGAATCCCTTCGGGCACGTTATGGTGGGTGTAGCACAGTTGGTTAGCGCGTCAGATTGTGGTTCTGAAGGTCGAGGGTTCGAGTCCCTCTACCCACCCTCACGCCAACAGGCGTTTTTTTATGACTGCAGGTTGCCTGTTTCGGACCGGCCGTAGGGCTATCGCCAAGCGGTAAGGCACAGCACTTTGACTGCTGCACTCGTGGGTTCGAATCCCGCTAGCCCTGTATATGAGACACTAGCTCAGTCGGTAGAGCACTTGACTTTTAATCAAGTTGTCGAGGGTTCGATTCCCTCGTGTCTCACTTTTATAACTGAAAAGAAGCCGCAGATTATGCGGCTTCTTTTCGTTTATGGTATTATGTATTAAGCTGTTTATGAATAAATGTTTAGGAAAGAATCGGACATGAACAAAGTCAGGGAATTTATCAAAAGAAATTATCACTTCAGCAGGAAGACTGCATTGTTTTCCATGATATACGGATTTTTGGTCGGTCTTTCCTATGTTCTCGGATATCAGCTTGAAAAGATGGGTATGACACTTCCGGGCATATCCGGAAAGATCAAGATCTTTATTCTGGCATTTCTCATCATGATCCCTGTCGGACTCATTGCATATTCGGCATTCATGTTTCTGGATAAGTTTTATTCGCGCGATGAAAAAGAAGACCGTCCGGCAGGATCTTTAAAAGTATTTTTCATCAGCTTTGTCGCGATACTTATCTGCCGTATTCCGGTGTTTCTGGCATATTATCCCGCAGCAATGTCTTACGATTTCGGAAGACAGTATATCGAGGCTATGAAGGGACATATATGGTTCTATGATTATCAGCCTCTTATCCATACCGAGCTTATCAGGATCTTTTACCTCATTGGTCTTAAGCTTGGAAGCGTCGAGACGGGAATGGCACTTCTTTGTCTTTTCCAGATAGTTGTTACATCTGCAATCCTTGCTTATACGGTTTCCTTCATTGTGAGGGTAACCGGAAAGAACTTTTTGTTTCCTGTATTTACCGTGCTCTATGCGCTCCTTCCCATGCATGAGATCATATCGGTTATCATGACCAAGGATGTTTTCTTCTCCGCATTCTTCGTGCTCTTTATATGTCTTCTCTATGAAAGATCGCTCAGGAAATCTATCCTTCTTGATATTGCCATAGTCATTACAGCTGTCCTTAATATCACATTCCGTAAAAATTCAGTCTATGCCATGGTCTTTTTGATCATCGGTTTTCTTATCTATGAGAAAAAAATAAAAGAGAAGATCCTATCGGTCATCTTAATGGTCATCTGCATCGCATCGGGGCTTGGCGCGCATAATGCAATGGTTGTCGGTTTTAACTGCATCAGAGGCGATAATTCCGAGATGTACAGCGTTCCCATGATGCAGCTTATGAGAACATACGAGAATCAAAAAGATAACCTTACCGAGGAGCAGTATGCCATGATCTTCAAGGTGCTTCCTCTCGAGGAGGCGGGTATCAGTTATTATCCCTATTGCTCCGACTGTGTTAAGAATTATTCCGGAAGCAGGGACGGCATCTGGGACGAAGGAGTCTCAAATTTCTTCCCGGAGTGGAAGAGCATAGGATTTGCATATCCCAACGAGTATATCGATGCATTCCTTTTCCTGAACAAAGGCTATTGGTATCTTCCCGACAGGATGTATGCGGAAGTATTCGGTGTAGGCGCGGAGAACGGAAAGGGTCTTCTTCATACTTACAACTGCACTGCGGGACTTGAGGGCGGTGTGACGGAAACCTGTTATGCTCCCGGCGTAAGAAGATATTTTGAACAGGTCATAAATGAAAATGCATTTTTCACATGGCCTTTGTTAAATCAGCTTTTCAGGCCTGCTTTTTATTTCTGGCTTTTGATCTTTACGGTGTTTGAAGCGCTTCGAAAAAAGAACCGAAAGGGATGGCTTCTTCTTACCTATCCCATGTTCTATATGGCTACGCGTTTCTTCGGAC
>JAEEXJ010000040.1 GCA_016291475.1 Lachnospiraceae bacterium
TACATCCTCGAACACAGAGAATATCTCATCGGGCTTAAGCTCTTTATGCTTTCTGTCGGATACGCCTTTCATAAGATATCCGACCTCTTCCTTCATTGCAGCAGGCAGGCTGAAACCGAACTGCTGTTTAAGAACAAAGGCAACGCCGCCCTTTCCCGAAGTCGAATTGATACGGATGACATCGGATTCATATTCTCTGCCGATATCCGAAGGATCGATGGGAATATAGGGAATATCCCATCTTGCACCGGTCTTGCCCTCTGCGCGGTAGTTCATTCCCTTGCTGATGGCATCCTGGTGTGATCCGGAAAAAGCGGTAAATACAAGATCTCCGCCGTAAGGTGTTCTCTCGTGGACCTTCATGTTGGTAAATCTCTCATAAGCCTCACGGATCTTCATGATATTGGAAAAATCGAGTCCGCTGTCCACACCGTGTGTGACCATGTTCATAGCTACAGTTACAAGGTCAACATTACCGGTTCTCTCACCGTTTCCGAAAAGAGTTCCTTCAACGCGGTCCGCACCGGCAAGAACTCCCAGCTCGGCGTCAGCGACTCCGGTTCCTCTGTCGTTGTGGGGATGGACCGACAATACAACTCCTTCACGATATTTCATATTATCGGACATATATTCGATCTGATCCGCAAAAACATGAGGCATTGCAACCTGTACGGTAGAGGGAAGGTTGATGATGGCCTTATTTTCAGGTGTGGGCTGCCATACATCCAGCACCGCATTACATACTTCAAGCGCAAATTCAGGCTCGGTCTGGGAGAAACTCTCGGGACTGTACTCAAACATGAAGTTTCCGTCGGTTTCATCCGCAAGTTCTTTCAAAAGCTTGGCTCCGTCGACCGCAATTTTAAGTATCTCCTGCTTATCTTTCTTGAAAACCTGTTCTCTCTGCTCTACGGAAGTAGAATTATACAGATGAACTATAGCCTTGGGGCATCCTTTGACCGCATCGAATGTCTTACGGATGATGTGCTCTCTTGCCTGTGTAAGAACCTGAATGGTTACATCATCGGGGATCATATTCTTATCGATCAGGGCTCTGATGAAGTCAAACTCCGTATCCGAAGAAGCCGGGAATCCTACTTCTATTTCCTTAAAACCTACTTCTACAAGAAGTTTAAAGAACTCAAGTTTAACTTCCAAACTCATGGGATCTATAAGTGCCTGATTTCCGTCTCGAAGATCCACGCTGCACCAAATGGGAGGCTTTGTGATCCTGTCTTTTTTGACCCAGTTATGATTGAGAATGGGAGGCATATGATATGTAGGCCTGTACTTCTCACTGATATTGATTTTACTCATCTTTACTCCTTCTGCAGATATTTTCCTATATCCGCTCTGTACAATTATGAAATAAAGATACTACCTTAAAGCACAAAATTCAAGAGGTATTTTAATCTGTTTTTCCGATATATTTTAATGCTATATAAACTAAATCGTTGAATATGCCGGGTTTAACCCTAAAAATAAGTCGATTTCTTCTTGCGAAAAAATCGACTTATTTTAATATTTTCTATTGATTCTTACTTAGAATAATTCTTTTAATACAAGTATTGTTATGCCCTGATTATCTCCCGGTATTATACGCTTTATTTTTTTATCATATTTGAAGCTGTCATATATCATCTCCTGGAGATTTGTCCCTCGGTTGAATCCGTGAATAAGACGTATCTGATAGGTCCCGCTTCCGGCTTCCGCAAGCACTTTTTCTATCTTTTTTTCCGCTTCATCGCGTCTCAGACCGTGAAGATCTACGGTAATAAAAGCATCGTCCATACATTCCCCTTCCTGTATAAATGCCTTTGACAGACACGGATATTTTACCATATACATATAGCTTACAATAACAAAAACTGCCTATGTTTTTAGCAAGAAAACGGTATCAGGTTTCCGGCAAATGATGTATTATATGAAAAGACACTGATTTTGGGTGTACGGGGTATTTTATTTATATAGGAGGTTTCACTATGGAGTTAATCTCAGTTCACAGCAAAGAATTCGAAAAGTACGGAAAGGTATTAACCGGATATGATGTATCTGCATTGCTCGATGCAATGAATAAGATAGATCTTCCCTCAGAGGGAGTAGCTTACGAGCCCGGAATCGACAGCCTCGAGGCTTGCACCGATCTTTACAAGGATTTTACAGACCGCGCTTACGGCGGAATGCCCATTCAGGTAGGTATGTGCTGGGGAAGAAACACCAAGCTCAATTGTCTTGAGTACCACAGAGGAAGCGAGCTCAACATCGGAACCACTTCTTTCGTTCTTCTTCTTGCAAAGGCAGAGGATATCCACGACGGAAAGCTTGATACCAAGGATGTTGTAGCATTCAAGGCAGATAAGGGAGACGTTGTCCTCGTTTATGAAGACAGCCTTCACTATGCTCCCTGCCAGTGCGACGGAAACGACGGGTTCCGCGTTGCAGTTGTTCTTCCCAAGGGAACCAACACCGACAAACCCGCTCTTAAGGAAGGAAATGACGAGGATAAACTCCTTTGGGCCCGCAACAAGTGGCTCATCGCTCATCCCGAGAGCAGCGAAGCATCTTCCGGTGCTTATGTCGGACTTACCGGCAAGAACATCGACATAGCAGTCGACTGATAACGATGAATTAATAAAGCAGCTGTCTGTATGAACAGACAGCTGTTTTTTGTTTACTCATTTACCGTAAAAACAACGTAATCACCGATCTGTTTAAGCGGCTTGAGTTCATATTTATCAAAGGTGCCCCCGGTGTCCGGTCCGAGGCCGAAGGGTGCGCCATCCTCAAGGGAGAATACAAACAAAGATCTGTCAGTAGGATCAATGGGACGGTCATGATATGCAAGATAATAATCCCTGATATAAGTACGGCCGTTAGCCAGCATCCTGGTATAATCCTTTCCGCCGGAGAAGAACCTCGTAAGTTCGGATAATTCCTGAGAAAAATATACATATACGTGATCGCAATCCAGACTCTCACAATAATCTGCTATTTCCTCAGCATCCTTATTGATATCTTCCGCCAGAATAAATTTCCCGTATTGATACGTGCAGACAGAAAAGATCATGCAGATCAAAACAGCCGTAACGATCTTTTTTTGCTGAAGCAGGTCAAACTTACTTGTGAATTCTTCGATATGTCTGCACAAAAGCGCCATGGCGGGGATTGCTATCATAAGATGATATCTGTATTCAAAGGTTCCCGTAGCATAGCATGTCATGAAAACCGTATTTACAAAGAAATTCCACAATATCAATCCTACGGACAATACCTCGAATTTCGATGCCTTTTTATGGATAATTCTCCATACGGAGTAAAGTACGGACAGATAAAGAAGCATGACCAGTACAAATCTGAACAGGAAAAATACTCCTTCCAGACTAATGGCCGGGAGATCACCCAGATATGACACTGCCCCGAACAGTTCAAACACTCCCCAGAATACACGCCCGGGATATTCATACAATACGGACAGTGCGGTATAGTTGATGCCGGCTACATATCTCTCACCGATAAATATCCTGTTGTTCAACATCATTCCGCATAGTGCACTAAGCAGGGATACAGCGCCCAGTCCCCAGATATATAAAGGTACTTTCTTCCATTTTACAAACCTCATCAGAAAATAGACCGCCGCAACGGGGAACAGCCCCATAAGCAAAATATACATTCCCGAAGACAGGCTTGATATAAACACCATGGCAATAAAGAGTCCGGATAATGCTATGTATGATTTTTTATGAGACGAAACATCCTCTTCGGACAAAATATAGATCAAAAGGGATACGATCAGGATACGGATCAGATACTGCCCGCCGGCAAAAAACATCATATTATAGTAATCCAGCATTCCTGTGTTATAAGGGATAAGGACAAGGTTTGCAAAAAGAAGTCGTACCCAAAGTGATTCATTTTGCAGGATCCTGAACCATACGTATATAAAAATGACGGCAAATACCAGATTTGATACCGCTACGGATAATCCAATGCTTCCCGTGAGCATATATAAGGGCATGGCCAGCAAAACAGAGCAATCGATCTCTAAAGATGTAGTATATAACCATCCTGGAATGATATATGTCTTTTCCTCAGCCATCCTGATCATGTGAGTAAACAGATTGGCGGAATCCCAATCAATCCTTGATGTCACCATGGTCAGATTCATGATAAATAAACAGATCAGCTGGAGGGTCAGCATGCATCCGAGAATCATCTGCCCCGGCTTCATATTCAGATCATTAAAATTTTTAAGGGTCTTACCTGTCATTTATATCTCCTTACAAAAAAACAAGACCGGTTCATTCTTTCCAATTTTAGAACCGGTCTTGTTTTAATGTCAAACTAATAGTACTTTATTCGGTTTTTGTTTCTTCGGAATTTGCCTCTTCGGTATTTAATTCACCGTCATTTGAGACGTCATCCGAATATTCCCCGTTTACGATCTTGCCGCTGTCAAGAAGAATGGTCCTGCTTCCGTATGATGCACACTTCTCGGAGTGGGTTACCTGAAGAATGGTAAGTCCCTTTTCTTTGTTGAGTCTTGAGAAAAGATCCATGATCTCAGCGGTTGATTTGGAATCAAGGTTACCGGTGGGCTCATCCGCAAGGATTATCGAAGGATTTCCCAGGATTGCTCTTGCGATTGCAACTCTCTGCTGCTGTCCACCGGATAGTGTTGCCGGCATTGCCTTTCTTTTTTCGGTAAGACCTGTGATCTCAAGAATCTCGTCAAGTTCCTTCTTAAGCTCACTCTTTTTCTTACCGTTTACGGTCATGGGGAGGAGAATATTATCCTCCACATTTAAGTTCATGACCAGATTATAGAACTGAAATACAAATCCGATACTTGCCAGTCTTATCTTGGAAAGCTTGCTGTCCTTAAGTGCTCCTATATCCTCGCCGCAAAGAGAAATCTTGCCTTCAAATTCTCTGTCAAGGCCTCCGATCAGATACAGAAGAGTTGATTTTCCGGATCCTGATGCCCCCATGAGGGAAACAAATTCGCCCTCGTTTACATATAAACTACAGTTATCAAGAACTTTGTTAAGAGTGGTTCCTTTTCCAAAGGTCTTACTGACACCGTCTACTTCAATTATTTTCTTCATTATAATTTCTCCCTGAATATATTTACCTGAAAGCGCTGCCTGTTATTCGTATTTGAGCTGTTCCGAAAGTTTCATCTTCTTCAGATTCTTTATCGGGAACAATGTCGTCAATGTGAAAACAACGATCATAACGACATAAACCAAAACTACCGTTAAGGGATTGAAATTAAAGTACAGCATAACGGATTCCGAATTATCGACAGCCCTTTTGATGACTGCTATGAGCAGGAGTCCGATAACGGTTCCCGAAGTTACGGCGGTGACGGATGTGATAAGCATCTCCCTGATCAGGATACCTGAAAGAGTACGCTTACTCATGGACGTGGATACCATTACCGCACACTCCTTCTTTCTTCCTTCAAAACCGATAAGCTGGTTGGTGATCATACCGATGCAGGTCATTCCAATGGCTACCGCGATCACGATAAAGAGAACTCTGGCGGAAGATGCATTATCCTTCTCATTTTCCTCTATCATCTCAGCCTTGGTCTGAACTTTGGAAACAGAACCCACAGCGTATTTATCGATCATATCCCTTACGCCTTCGGGATCATCGCTTTGGATCAGAATATAACCCGGAGTGTCATGGTATATACTCTTATATTCATCTTCGGAGACTACAAAATTATTTTTGAACGATTCATAATCATCAATCTTAAAGAAAGAAACGACTTTGTATTCTTTTTCGATAGGGAATACACCGGATGAATTAAATGTTAGCTTGATGGTATCTCCGACAGATACATTGTTTCTTGCGGCCCACACCTTCTCAACACATATGGTTCCGTCTTCAAGTGATTCGGGCAATCCGTCGAATGCATGGTAGAATCGGAATCCGCCTTCGGGAAGACCGATAATCTGACAGGATTTTTCCGTTTCATCATCGCCCATCATCACATAGTCCAGTGCGTAATATACCGTCTCAAGATCATTCACTCCATCCAGATACTGAATGAATGACAGCTGTTTCATCTTCCCGGAACAGGTGACAATCGTATCGCAATCATAAACTTCCGCATTATACAAACCGGACATCGCCATCGCGATAACATATATGAGGATACACATCGCTGCCGATGTTGCGCATAACACTCCGCTTCCTACGGTACTCTTTCTGGACATAGCTTCTACGGAAGCAAGATACATTTTTCCGTTTTCTCTTTTTTCGGAGATACTTTTTAGAATTCCGGTAACAAACTTAAGCAGTCTGGGAAACAGCAGTGCAAGGGCGATCACCGAAGCGATAAGGCAAAGTCCCGCACCGTAAAGCGATCTTCCGAAAACTAACGAAAGAAGAGCAATACCACACATGACAATTCCGATCACGGTTCCGCTTTTACTGAATTTGTATTCCGTATCTCTGTTATCAAAAATAATGTCTCTGATGGATGTTTTAAGAGCCTTGATAACTGCCTTGAGAGGAATGAGGCACTCGATGAGAACAGCTGACAATATAACGGTTACCACAAGTGCGACCGAAACTTCCGGAATATCAAATTTCACTTCCAGTCCCTGCGCTGACACATCGAAAAGCGTAGACATCATAGGGCCTCTCAGGGACAGGTAGAGCCACACTCCGGGTATACTTCCCAAAAGTGCATACATAACATTTTCCATCAAAAGTACTACCGCAGTCTGTGCAGAGCTGAGACCCAGGCTTCTGAGTGTTCCTATGAAGGACATTCTCTCTCCTACGATCCTTTCACAGATGGAGAAGGTTATGAATACAACAAGGAGAAAAGTGATGGCAAAGAGAATAAACAAAATTCCGTAAAGCTCATTCATCATAGCTTCGATATCTTCCGTCAAAGCATATCTCTGAACATTGTCCGGCTTAAATTCCTCTTTGAGAATATCTTCCGCTTCATTGATCTTCGAATTATCAATGACATCGATCATCATTGTTCCGGAGACCGGTTTTCCGCATGCGAGAATGTCTGCGGATTCTTCATTAACTACTGCCGTATAATCCTGGAAAAGAAGATTTTTAAGATCGGCTTTTTCAATTCTGATGATCTCAAATTCATGAACATCTCCTGCAAGATCGTGAATCACAGCCATATCCCCGACGCTGTATCCGCATGCATCGGCAACCTTATCGGTGATGATGATCTCTCCGGTCTTGAGATTCGCATCATCCATATAACCCATTGAAACTGCCATCTCCGGATCGACGCCATATACATACATATTCTCCATCTTTACGAAGGCATACTCGCCATCAATGTCCGTATAGATGGAATCATTAACCCCTCTGAGTCTGAATGCATTGTACTCGGGAAGTCCTTCCGGCAGCCTTGATTCATCACAGATTCTCATGCTTACGCCTAGATCTGCTTCTCCGCTCATACTGCTTAACAGATTGGTGATCAGATTCTTTTCTGTCTTGGCGAGGTCAAAACAAAACATTGCGGAAAGTGCGCAGAAAAAGATCGAGAAGATCACAAGAAGAGATCTTAAAGGTTTTCCGAATGTATTTTTTATTACGGTTTTTAAAATAATTCTCATTCTTTCATTCCTCCCTTAATGCCATCTTGAGATCCTGTCCTCGGGAGCGATATACATACCGTCTCCTTCGGTAACATCATAAGTCTCATAGAAAACATCAAGAGTAGACAGAATCGCATTTACTCTGATGATCGCAGGACTGTGTGGATCAGAATCTATCTGATCGATGAGTGCGGAATCAACTCTCTTCTCAGCCCATATCTTTGCAAAATTGGTAAAAAGAAGTTTTCTTTCTTCATCGTTGGATGCAAGAGATGATATGCATTCCATGGCTCCAAGATCCGCGTAGTTTTCTCCCAGAGTCTGCTCGCCGTCAACATGGTATACTCCAAAGATCGTGAAATTGTCTTCAAAGTAACTTACAGCCGCTTCATTTCTTGATACCAGCTTTTCATAATCTTCAGCTAAGATCCATGAAGGGTCATACATTCCGGTTTCATCAAAAAGAATGCAGTTACTGTCAAATGCATGTCCCATCTCATGAGCTACTACCATTCCGAGTCCGCCGAGATTGGTGTAATAATCGGCGTTCAGATCAAAGAAAGGATCGATCATGATCGCAACGGTTATGTTTATGTTGTTATATGAAGGATTGTAACAGGCATTCAAAACCTGCATATCCATCATGACGGATTCTCTGTCAAATTTCTCATCCAGAGCTCCGAACGATTCCTTGATCGCCTGTCTTGTGTAGCTGAGATATAATTCAAAATAATCTTTGCCCGTTATATTTTTATATTCGGAATTGTCATGTCTTTTGACATCGGCACCCGTTACATAAACAATATTCTCAAGCTTTTCCAAAAGACCTGCTCTGGTTTCTTCACTCAGCCAATCCGCATCGGAGATAAGATGTCTGTATCCTGCTTTTATGTCATCACACATTTCGATCAGGGCATCATCCATCTCCTCGGTATAATACTTCTCCACATAAATGGGATCAGTTTCAGAAGAAAAGACACTATATATCTCATCGATGATCCTGTCTTCATCGGAGGAATAATCGATTGTTGTATACTTTTCCAATGCATCATAACCGTATACTATAAATCTGCGGTATTTATTTATGAGATTGACCATATCCCAGGCTTTAAGAGCATCGAGCCTTTCTTCCGTGAGGATCTCTCCGAGAAATCTGAGCTGATCCGGATCGTATATGCCAAACTTATCCAAATATTTTCTGTCGATTCCCAGCTTAGTAAGATAGCCTTCGATATCTATACCGGGAAGAAGTTCCTTTATCTGATCTGCGGTATATACATTGAAGTAGGTATAAGGCATTTCTGCTTTCACAATGTCCATATCTGTTTTGTTAAACAGATCCAGAGCGATGTATCCGAACCCGGTTCCCGCATTATCGGAATATTCAACATCATGGCCCATTGCCTGCATTGCAGCACTGCCGTAATCTTTAAGTGAATTCAGACTTCTGTAAGAATCTTCCAGATCCTCAAATACGACATCAACCACGCCCGCGTACTGTCCGAAAACAAGGATTTTTTCTCCGGATGCCAGATAATTATCATCGACCATTATGTTAAAAACGTTACCGATTCCATAATCTCTCTGAAGTTTTGCATCCACATCGAGAAATTCTTCAATGGATCCTACTTCATCAATCTCATGAAGAAGTGCATCCAGCTCTGCGGGAACGGGACTGTTCTCAAAATCGTAGACCGAAAATTTCTCATAAGCAGCCTTTATGATTGCTTCCTCCGAACCCGGTTCGTATCCGCCGCCTGCAGCCACTTCACGTATGATATCTTTGACTCTGTTTTCGGTAATATCCGAACCAAAGCCACCTCCGGCTGACATAGCCCCATATTCAAATTCCGCATCGGCCAGAGCTTCCTCATTAATATATCGATAGAAATCATCCTGTGCCCTCGCAGGGGGAAGTTCGATCACTTCGCTTTCCTGCTCTTCGGGAAGTTCCATACTGACTCCGCATCCGGACAGCATACCGACCGCCATGCTGATGCAAAGCATTATCCCGATCTTTTTTCTCATAATCATCCTCCGTAATATACACTTTCTTCGGTTTTCTCTTCCTCCGGAGGAGTATCTGCTCCGAGGATTCCGAATCTTCCGACAGATATCAGAACAAGCACGCTTGCTACAAGCGTGAAAGGCAAAGTTGCAACAGAAATTGCCGAAGAAACTCCGGAATATGCAACCAGGTAGTTCGAACCGTTTTGGGCAGCCATATAATTATCCCAATAATTGAAGAAAACGCCTGACAATCCCGAAATACAGTATGCGATCAGCATAATGACACCTATGAGCCGGTTATTTTTGCCGTTGCATAAACGCATGATAATATAAAAAGCTATATACAATCCCAGTATTATCAAACTTCTTGCTATGGTAACCGGGAAAATATTCCCTCCGTCATACTCCAAGCTCGAATACAGTGACACCACTTTTTGGGTGTTAACTGAGATCAGAATGCTTACCGCCATCGCCACTACATACAGTATGATTCCTGCCAGCATGGGAATACGTACTCTTTTATCCAGCATAATTTCCTCCTTTTTTCAACGCGGCCTTCTCCGGAGTTTCCATAAGCCACAAACTTTTTTTATAATATCGTATATACAGAATATTGCAATACGTTTAAAAATACCTTTATTCTTTCTTTATGGTATCTTTACAGTTCTCATAAAAACACCCCGAAGGATCAATCCTTCGGGGTGTTCTGAATCATTTGAAATCGGGAAACATCAAATCGTTATATGTGCCCGGATCCAGGGGCTCAGGTTCCTGAACGTTTTCTTTTTGATACGGATTATCCATCTCCGCATTAAATCCGGTAAGCAGATATTCATCGGGAATATATTCGTGCACATTAAGATCCAGGAAATAATTGTGGAACCAGATGGAGACATATGTGATCTGTGTATTATCGGATGCTCCTTCCGGAATCATGGCATATGTAAAACCATGGTAATCATCACTGTTCATGGATATGATGTCATATCCTTCGGGCTCGCCTGTTACAGAGTAGATTCCCAGATATTCTTCACTACCAAGAGCTGTAAGCCTTTGTATTTCCTCTTCATATGCATTCGGTTCATATTCTGCCGTCATATATATGACATACTGAGCATCCCATGGATTGTAATATGTATATTGATAATCCGTCACATTCATATCGGAAGTGATATGTTCCGGCCAGATATCAAACATTTCACCGTTTGTGGTGGGATTGGGATTTTTGTATCGTTCTTCCTCAGTTTGTTCGATATGAACATAATCATTGTAATGAGCGATATCTTTATCTGTTTCGGCCTTATTAAATAATGAATCGATGAACAGTATTCCGAAAAATATGATCACGAATATGAAGGTTCTCAAAAAATATAATATGGAAAGCACCAGTAAAACTATGGCCGATATTTTTATAGCCTTCATCGCTTTTTTATTCCCGGTAACTTTTTCCAGTCTTCCGGTAACATAAAGTGTAAGCACCGACATCAATATAAGTGTGGTGATAAGTGCGATCATAGTCAAAGTATTTTTCAGACCCGGTTCATAATCTATGGTCATAAGAACTATAGAAATAATTGATGCGATTTCTCCTATTATGGCTATAATCTGCACCGATTTAAGTGTCTTGCTTTTTTCATTGCCTGCATAAGCCGCCATTTTATCTGCGACTTCCCTTGTTTCGTCATTCATCATCTCGCTTTTCCTTTCTCCGTCGATGATCTCCCTTACATCAACTTCGTAAAAATCCGCTATCTCCACAAGAAGAGAAATATCCGGAAGATTACTTCCGGTTTCCCATCTGGATACAGATCTGGAACTGACATTGAATTCCTGAGCCAGCTGTTCCTGGGTCATTTTTTTCTCATTTCGAAGCGATCTTAAAAATTGTCCCGTTTTTTTCTGATCCAACTTGTGACCTCCTTTCACGGATTATTTTGGGAAATCTGTCAGGAAAAAACCACGACACAAAGCGAGAAGTGTCATTTTTTTGCAGGCAGACACGGTATGTCAGGTCTAAGAATGCGGTAATTTCAAGCATTCCGGCTTTGACTCCAAAACCTACTATATCATAAGAAATATCCTCAGACAAAAAAATCCGGCCGGCTTTTCGCCGACCGGATTTAGTTAAAGGAGTTTATGAACTAATAAAACTGTTTTATCTGAAAATTATTTATGCTCCCACTTCCATCCGGCAACTTCGGGAAGATCCTCGCCGTACTGGTGGATGTACTGGGTGTGCTCAACAAGCTTGTCGCTCATCTTCTGGTAGAGGTAAGCACCTCTGTTTCCGAGCTGAGGAAGATTCTTAAGTGCAAGCTGTACAAGGTGGAAACGATCCACATGGTTCTGAACACGTACATCGAAAGGAGTGGTAATGGTACCTTCTTCTTTGTATCCGCGTACATGCATGAGACGATTGTTATGACGTCTGTAAGTAAGCTCATGTACAAGGGATGCATATCCGTGGAAAGCAAATACAACGGGCTTATCCTGGGTGAAGAGCATATCGTACTCGGCATCCTGAAGTCCGTGAGGATGCTCGTTAGCAGGCTGAAGCTTGAAGAGGTCAACTACGTTGATGAAACGGATCTTGATCTCGGGAATCTCGCTCTTAAGGATTGAAACTGCTGCAAGAGCCTCAAGAGTAGGAGTCTCACCTGCACATGCAAATACGATGTCGGGATCCTGTCCCTGATCGTTGGAAGCCCACTCCCAGATTCCGATACCCTGAGTGCAGTGCTTAACTGCTTCGGGCATGGAGAGCCACTGAGGTCTGGGATGCTTGGATGCTACGATTACGTTTACATAGTTACGTGAACGGATGCAGTGATCGAAGCATGAAAGCAGGCAGTTAGCATCGGGAGGAAGATAGAGTCTTACGACGTCTGCCTTCTTATTGGCGATGTGATCCATAAATCCGGGATCCTGATGAGTGAATCCGTTGTGGTCCTGCTGCCATACGGTTGATGCCATGATAAGGTTGAGGGAAGCAATCTCTTCTCTCCAAGGAAGCTGGTTGCTTACCTTGAGCCACTTAGCATGCTGTGCAGCCATTGAGTCGATGATACGTGCGAATGCTTCGTAAGTTGCGAAGAATCCGTGACGTCCGGTGAGGAGATATCCCTCAAGCCATCCCTCGCACATGTGCTCGGAAAGCATGGAGTCCATAACTCTTCCGTCTGCTGCAAGGTGATCGTCATCATCATAACGCTCTGCATTCCAATCACGATTCTCTGCCTCGAATACGGCATTGAGTCTGTTGGAGTTGGTCTCATCGGGTCCGAAAATTCTGAAGTTCTTTGCTTCTTTGTTAAGCTTGAAGATATCTCTTACAAACTTACCGAGCTCGATCATATCCTGACCGTCACGCTCGCCGTGTCCCTGAGTATCAAATGCATATTCTCTGAAATCGGGAAGTCTGAGGTCTCTGAGAAGAAGTCCGCCGTTTCCGTGAGGGTTAGCACCGATTCTTGCATTTCCTACGGGAGCAAGAGATCTGATATCCTCGAATGCTCTTCCGTTCTCGTCAAAGAGCTCTTCAGGCTTGTATGAACGGAGCCAATCCTCAAGAATCTTAAGGTGCTCTTCGGGTTTCTCCATGGAGATAGGTACCTGGTGAGCGAGGAAGTTTCCTTCAATCTTCTTGCCGTCAACTACCTTAGGACCGGTCCATCCCTTGGGAGTGCGAAGTACGATCATGGGCCATACGGGACGAGTGGTGTCTCCGGTGGTACGAGCGTGCTCCTGAATAGCCTTGATCTTCTCGATAACGGTATCAAGAGTCTCAGCCATGAGCTTGTGCATGGTCATGGGATCGTCGCCTTCTACGAAGTAAGGCTCCCAACCGTTGCCGTGGAAGAAATCAACGATTTCCTGATGGCTCATTCTTGCGAATACGGTGGGGTTAGCGATCTTGTATCCGTTGAGGTGCATGATGGGAAGAACTGCACCGTCGGTTATGGGGTTAAGGAATTTATTTGACTGCCATGAAGTAGCGAGAGGTCCGGTCTCAGCCTCACCGTCTCCTACAGTTACTGCAGCGATAAGATCGGGGTTATCAAAAACTGCACCAAATGCGTGAGCAATTCCGTATCCGAGCTCACCGCCCTCGTTGATGGAACCGGGAGTTTCGGGTGCGCAGTGTGAAGGCATTCCTCCGGGGAATGAGAACTGCTTGAACAGTTTCTGCATACCGGATTCATCCTCTGAAATATTGGGATAAACCTCGGAATAAGTTCCGTCGAGGTAGTCGTTAGCGATATAGAAGTTTCCGCCGTGTCCGGGACCTGAGAGAAGAATGAGGTCGAGGTCATATCTCTTGATGGCACGGTTTAAGTGTACAAAGACAAAGTTCTGTCCGGGTACGGTTCCCCAATGTCCTACGATCTTCTTTTTAACCTGATCGATAGTAAGGGGTTTTCTGAGAAGGGGATTCTCAAGCAGGTAAAGCTGTCCTGCTGCGAGATAGTTGGCTGCGCGGAACCATCTGTCCATACGGCCGAGAAGTTCATCGGTGATCGGTCCCTTTTCGGGGATCATGACATCTGATGTTTCGTTCATGGAATAACTCCTTTCTTTTACGTCATAGAAATCCATACGATTCTGCCATTATAATACTTCACAAAAGCTTTTTTGTATCTCAGCCTATTGGTAATTTTTGGGCAATTTTTGCTAAATTTCGCACTTTCTTTTTATAAGCATTTACCTAAATAAAAAAATAATTACCAAAAGCAAGATCCCTAATTAGTACTCTTTTTGCATAAAATGTACACAAATCGTACGAAATGTTCCGGCGTAAAGGCAATTATCAACAACAATTTATGGGTTTTCAGAGAATTTTTTATCTCTTATTTCCACTAATACCATATTTTGGAAAAAATAAAAAGGAAGTCTTTTAAAGACTTCCTTTTTAACGTTCCCGGGCGGATTCGAACCGCCGGCCTTTCGCTTAGGAGGCGAACGCTCTATCCTGCTGAGCTACGGAAACATTATTCTATGGGAGCGTCGGGATCATCGGGATAATTGATACTTCCCTGAAGCCAGACGATACCTTTGAATCTTCTGCCCGGAACAGGTTCACCGAGCAAATCCATTATATTGATGGCTACATCAAATGTCAAATCATTAACAAGTAAAGTTAAAATATAAACCTGCTCATGAGAAATGTTATTCATGATCCTGCGGACTTTAACGATCTCACCGAGAATATTGTACTGATCACACTCAACACCGTAAGGCATAATACTGGTGTAGACGATGCTGTAGATATCCTCGTGTCCCACTCTTCCGGATACTTCACTGTAAAGATCCATATCCTGCATGGTCAGCTCTTCGATGGCTTCCTCATTACCTGTTCTCGCATTTTTCAAAAGCCGGTATCTTTCGACCTTCTGTAATTTGCTCTTTACTTCGTCCTCTTCGGATTCTTTTCCCGCAGGGAGAAGGATCGTGCCTTTTATGGAAAGTCCGGCCAGAGTCAGGGTGGTGCCCTTTATGGGAAGCCGTCCGGAAACCTGAGCGCTGATGTAGGGAATCTTATTTTGTATGAAAAATATGAGGGACATCCCTAATCTTACATCATCACATATTCCGGCATAGGAATCCCTTGCGGCATGCCTTTCGACGGATACGTCCTCCGTAGAAGTAATACCGGTACCCTTTAGATAGGGAAAATAATAATCCGTATGAAACAGATCGTCCTCGCTGAAGGTTCCGGCAGCGGTTATCCCTATGCCTTCACCCACATCTCTGGAAAACTCGGCAAGCATAACGTCATCCAAGGACATGGTGTAACCCCTCTTGTCATTTTTTTTGACACTTTGGAGCACCAGGTCCTTGATGTCTTCTCTTTTTATTTTACTAAAGCCGATGGCTCGAAGAAATTTATGCATTTACTACCGATATTAATTCTTAGGTTCGATCTTGGTCTTTCCACCCATGTAAGGCTGCAGAGCCTTGGGAATATTGATGCTTCCATCCTCGTTTACATTGTTCTCAAGGAAAGCGATAAGTCCTCTGGGTGTTGCAAGTACGGTATTGTTAAGAGTATGAACAAGATAAGTTCCGTTCTCACCCTTGGTTCTGATACCGAGCCTTCTTGCCTGTGCATCACCGAGTGTCGAACATGATCCGACCTCAAAATACTTCTGCTGTCTGGGGCTCCATGCTTCAACATCACAGGACTTGACCTTAAGGTCCGCAAGATCTCCGCTGCAGCACTCGAGTGTTCTTACGGGAATATCGAGACTTCTGAAGAAATCTACTGTGTACTTCCACATTTTGTTATACCAGTCCATGGATTCTTCGGGCTTGCAGAGAACTACCATCTCCTGCTTCTCGAACTGATGAACTCTGTATACGCCTCTTTCCTCGATTCCGTGAGATCCTACCTCTTTTCTGAAACAGGGAGAATATGAGGTGAGGCAAAGAGGAAGCTTAGCCTCTTCGATGAGCTGACCCTGAAATCTTCCGATCATGGAGTGCTCACTGGTTCCGATCAGATAGAGATCTTCGCCTTCTATCTTATACATCATGGCTTCCATTTCTTTGAAGCTCATAACTCCGTTTACAACATTGCTTCTGATCATAAAAGGAGGGATGCAGTAAGTGAATCCCTTATCGATCATGAAATCTCTTGCATAACTGATCATCGCGGAATGAATCCTTGCCGCATCTCCGATGAGATAATAGAATCCGTTTCCGCTTGTACGTCCTGCCGCATCCTTATCAAGTCCGCCGATCTTCTCGAGAATATCCGCATGATAAGGTACTTCAAAAGAAGGAACTACCGGATCTCCGAATTTTTCATTCTCAACATTTTCACTGTCATCCTTACCTACGGGTACGGACTCATCAATGATGTTGGGAATGGTCATCATTATTGTCTTTATCTTTTCGCCGATTTCCTCTTCGAGCTTTTCAAGCTCTTCAAGTCTCTTTGCGGAAGCTTCTACCTCTGCCTTCTTAACCTCAACTTCTGCCTTAAGCTTTTCGGCTTCAGCGGTATCTCCCGAGCTTTCAGCTTTCTTCATCCTGCCCATAAGTCCGCCGATCTCTTTGGAGATAGCGTTTCTCTTATTTCTTAAAGAGTCACCTTCCTGCTTTGCTTTACGAACCTGATCGTCAAGTCCGGCAACTTCATCTACAAGCGCAAGCTTTTCATCCTGAAATTTCTTTTTGATGTTTTCCTTTACCAGATCGGGATTTTCTCTTATGAGCTTAATGTCTATCATTTCATTATCCTCGCTTAATGCAGTTTATTTTTTTAATGCTATATTCAATGCTTCCTGTTCTTCTTTTCCAAGTTCGTGTTCGCACTTTCCTTTTTCTATAACTCTGGTGTAAACATATCCGCCCTCGGGAGAATATACATTGTTTATAAGAACTCCGTTGTTTTCCTCATCAAGTATTACCACTACAGCACTCATGTCTCCCCCGAGTTCCTGATAAGCATCATATCTTATGATACCCATTTTCTGGTATACACCTTTGAGTCTTCCGAAGATCTTTTTTATGTCCTCGGAATTTTTGGATGAGTCTGACAGAAGCTTTTTGTTATCCTCGATTATCTGACCGAGTTCTTCTTCAAGACTCTTTCCTCCTTCGCCGGATGTGAGATCATCGATCCTTTCGGAAAGGGAGGCGATAAGTTTCTTATTCTTTGAGTTCATCGCCATAAGAATAATTATAGCGATCAAACATACGCCAAGAACTATCACCCATATTCCGGGATCAAGATTTCCCAGACCGAGCGTACTTAATATACTGCTTTGCAATGCGGTTCCTCCAAATGTGACACCTGTGTCAGCTTCTTAATTTTGCGGCTATACGATCGAGATCTTCATTATTATAGAACTCAATCGTTACGGTACCTGCACCGTTTCCTTTACCTGAAATGGAAACCTTGGTTCCAACAGCCATCTTAAGATTTTCTTCCATATCGTGGTAGAAAACTTTGAGTGCTTCATCTGTTACGGGTCTGGGCTTTGCGGGTTTCTTAAGGGCGTTGACAAGTTTTTCTACATCACGAACATTAAGTCTCTCATCAACTATTCTCTGAGCTACCTCTTCCTGCTTCTCGGTATCCTCGATCGCAAGAAGTGCTCTTCCGTGTCCTGCTGAGATCAGATCTTCGATAAGCATCTCCTGTACTTTATCGGACAGCTTAAGAAGTCTGATGGAGTTGGTAATGGCAGATCTGCTCTTTGAAAGTGTCTCGGCGATTTCGTCCTGGGTAAGATCATACTCATCAACAAGTCTCTTAAAACCGCGAGCTTCTTCAATGGGATTGAGATCTTTTCTCTGCATGTTCTCGATAAGCGATATCTCGAGAATCTCTTTCTCACTGTAATTTCCTATGATAACAGGAACTTCTTTTAATCCGGCCAGCTTAGATGCTCTCCATCTTCTCTCTCCGGCGATTATCTCATAATGGTCTCCCCTGTCCTGAACAAGGATTGGGCTGATAAGTCCATGGATCTTAATTGAATCCGACAGCTCCTGTAGAGCGTCCTCATCAAATTTTCTTCTGGGCTGCTTTCTGTTAGGTTCAACCTTATTGATGCTTACCATGGTACGGGCATCATCCGTAGCATTTTTGGACTGTTCCCTTGCGGCTTTGGTGTTTTCTTCTGCCGTATCGTTTTTTACCACATTGGGTATCAGTGCATCTAATCCCTTGCCAAGTCCCTTCTTTGCCATTTTTCCCTCCAAAACATTTATAACACTTGATATTGTTACTCGTCTGCGAGCATTGCGTCTACTTCTTTTGCGAGGTTCATATAAGCTACCGCCCCGCTGCATTTGGGATCATATACGGTAATGGGCTGCTCAAATGAAGGAGCTTCCGATAACCTTATATTTCTGGGAATTTTTGCTTCGAATGTATGATACTTTACGGTATTTCTAACGCTGTCCACAACATCGTTGGAAAGTACGGTTCTTCCGTCATACATGGTGAAGAGAATTCCGGTAAGATCCAGTGTCGGATTCATTCTGCTTCTGACCAGATTAATGGTTTCAATAACCTGGCCGAGACCTTCGAGTGCAAGGTACTCACACTGAACCGGAACGATAACTCCGGTTGCAGCTGCCATGGAGTTTACAGTCGTAAGACTTATGGCAGGGGGACAGTCAATAAATATATAATCGTATTGGTCTTTTACAAAATCAAGTTCTCTTCTGAGAATGAGATTTGCCTTATCTTTACCGGCCATCTCAATCTCGACTGCTCCGAGATTAACATTGGCAGGAACCAAAGATACATTCTTAGCAACATCTTTGATGATTGCTTCAGATAATGTACACTCTTCCAACATTACTTCATAGATGGTATTTTCAACTTCATTCTTATTTACTCCGAAGCTGCTGGACGAATTTCCCTGAGGGTCCATGTCTATGAGAAGAACATTCTTACCCAGTTCTCCCAATGATGCTGACAGATTAACTGCCGTACATGTCTTTCCTACTCCACCTTTTTGATTGGCTATTGCTAAAATTCTATTCATAATTACCCCTTTTCGTAATGCGGACAGTGGTTATTATATCACGAAATGTTCCACGTGAAAAACTATTCGGATTATTTTTCGGCTGATAAATAGAAGGTAATCCTACATTCTTTCTTTTTATATATACCATCTATGGTTATCTTCCCATCATTAAACGGTATAAGTTCGGCCTGTGAATCCTTATTGAAGTCATCATATAAAAGACAGAAACCTTTTTCTTGGAGATGAACTACTGCATATCCTATGTTTTCCTGATTAAGATATTGAAGCTCATTCATCTTAAGAGGAAGTTCCGTGTTCCAATCTTCTGACTCTATGATCAGAGTTTTCCCTTCTGAAAGTTCTTCATTTGAATAGTATCTATATTCATCCAGAAGCTCGTTTAAATTTTTGTTTCTGTCAAAATATCTGATCAGACCAAGCATTACCTACTCCTTCCTGATACTTACACCATTCAATCGAATATGTATGCCAGTAACATCAATATAAGAAAGAAAAACAACCAGGATGCCGCCAAAATACATAACGGTTTATTTGCTTCTAATATCAATCCGAAATACGGATTTTCTTTTACCTTCTTTATCAGTTCGTCTTTTTCCCTTTTCTGTATCGCAGGCTCAGGTGTTTCAATCCTGTTATCATATCCGATCCATGTTCCGCAATAGGGACAGGATCTTTCCTGATTATTTAGTTTTTTCTTACAGTTGGGGCATTTCATATGGAATCTGTATACCTATATATAGTGGTATAAGAATCGGGTGTTGTGAAACTTTTTTCTAAAACCACTAAAGATTGTTTCACGTGAAACATAAAAACCCTAAATCTAGAAAATGTTTCACGTGAAACAATTAAATCTAGTATATCTACATTAGGAAGAAACGAACCTAAACAATATATAGGGTATGACGAACAATCAATCACAAGGGTTTCTTAGAAGGAGTACCGGGTTTTCTGGGATAAGTCTTTGGACATAATCCATCTTTAGAAATTAGAATAAGATTTCTAACCATATCACTATCCGGTAATGAAAATTCATCTTCTTTAATAATTGAAGAATTTAAAACCGATAAAGCATGCGTTGCTGCTTCAGCTTCGGAAGATCCTTTGTCAGATTTATAAGAAACAAAAATTCCACCTTTTTTTACAAAGGGTAAACACAGTTCACATAGAACCGGTAAATTAGCCACGGCACGGGAAACACATATATCATATTGTTCCCTCATGGAAGAAACATGACCGGCTTCTTCAGCTCGACCATGATAAGTAGATATTCCCTTTAGATCAAGAGCAGATATTACATCATCCAGGAATTTCAATCTTTTTTGAAGAGAATCGAAAAGAGTGATACTCAGATTCGGGAAAAGAATTTTTAATACCATTCCCGGAAAGCCTGCGCCGGTACCTACATCAATTACAGTTTTAGAAGCGGTCAGATCAATATCTCTTACTATAGTAACTGAATCAATATAGTGCTTAATAAGTACATCATCAAATTCGGTAATAGCAGTAAGATTAAGAGACTTATTGGTCTCTACCATCATCTCATAATATGTATCCAGCTTTTTTATCTGATCATCAGATACAGATACTCCGTATTCGGATAGATATGAAATTAATTTAGAATAATCATGCATAGTTTTATGACACACGTGTCATTTAATTATTACTCAATTTTTTTCTGTTAATCTTTTCAAGATACACCAGCAATACAGAAATATCAGCAGGTGATACACCGGATATGCGGGATGCCTGTCCGACAGATACAGGTCTGAAATCTTTAAGATGCTGTCTTGCTTCCAAACGAAGAGAAGGAACATCATCATAATCAATATCTTCGGGAATAAGTTTTACTTCAAGTCTTTCCTGTTCCCTTACCTGTTTTTCCTGACGTTTTATATAACCTTCGTATCTGATCTCAATCTGAACCTGTTCGATAACATCTTTAGGAAGATCAGGTCTGCCCGGATCCAAAGGTTTTAATAACTCATAATCCAGCTCCGGCCTGCACAGAAGCGAAGCCAAGGATGTTGCAGTAGAAAGAGGTGATGATCCCAATGACTCAAGATAAGAACAAACATCCTTACCGGCACCGAGCATGATCTCTTTAAGTCTTTCTATCTCGGTATCTATCATCTCCTGCTTTTTCAAAACACCGGAATATACTTCATCGGAAACAAGTCCGACTTTATGTCCGTATTTTCTGAGTCTGAGATCCGCATTATCCTGTCTGAGAAGAAGTCTGTACTCAGCCCTTGAAGTCATCATTCGGTAAGGCTCACGATTATCTTTTGTAACAAGATCATCGATCAGAACACCGATATAACTTTCACTTCTCTTAAGTACCAGGAATTCTTTTCCCAGAATTTCCATAGCAGCATTTACACCGGCAACAAATCCCTGAACAGCTGCTTCCTCATAACCGCTACTTCCATTGAACTGACCTCCGGCAAATAATCCTTTGATCATTTTAAATTCAAGATGAGGATAAAGATCCTTGGCATTAATACAATCATATTCGATTGCGTATGCATTTCTTACGATCTTACAATTCTCAAGGCCCGGAACGGTCCTGTACATTGCAAGCTGTACGTCTTCGGGAAGTGAGGAACTCATACCGTCGACATACATTTCATCCGTATATAATCCTTCAGGTTCAATAAATACCTGATGAGATTCTTTCTCTGCAAATTTAACAACTTTATCTTCTATGGAGGGACAATATCTGGGACCGGTTCCTTCGATGATACCGGCATAGATAGGTGATCTGTCGAGATTTGCTCTGATAATATCGTGAGTTTTCTTGTTGGTATGAGTTAACCAGCAAGACACCTGTTCTTTTTGAATGGAATCAGGATCCGTGGAAAAAGAAAACGGAACTATCCTCTCGTCACCCTTCTGCTCTTCCATCTTGGAAAAATCAATTGTTTTACCATCCATTCGAGCCGGAGTACCCGTTTTAAATCTGCGTAAATTAATACCGGCATTTCTCAAGGAATCGGACAGATGTGTTGCTGCCTGCAAGCCGTTAGGTCCTGTATAAACTATGGACTCTCCGGTAAGACATCTGGAATTCAGATATACTCCGGTACAAAGCACAACTGCCTTAGCATGATAAACCGCACCGGTCTGTGTTTTAACACCGGTAACTCTTTTTTCAAAAGTTCCTTCTTTAGATTCCGAAGGTATCTCTTCCCATAAAAGCTCACACACTTCAGCCTGCTTTATGGTGAGATGCTCCTGTGATTCAAGAACTTTTCTCATCTCTACGGAATAATCTTTTTTGTCCGCCTGAGCTCTGAGAGAATGAACCGCAGGTCCCTTGGAAGTATTGAGCATCTTACTCTGGATAAAAGTCTTATCGATATTTTTACCCATCTCTCCGCCCAAAGCATCCAGCTCCCTTACCAGATGACCCTTTGAAGATCCTCCGATATTAGGATTACAGGGCATAAGAGCAATGCTGTCCACACTCACGGTGAAGACAACAGTCTCAAGGCCGAGTCTGCTGCAGGCAAGAGCGGCTTCACACCCCGCATGACCTGCGCCGACAACGGCAACATCCATATCAAATTCTACACCGGTACATTTCAGATCCATTTTATTTGCCCATACAGAATTTGGAGAAGATCTCATTTGCAAGATCGTCACCGATCTCTTCTCCTATTATAAGTCCTAGTGATCTGTATGCGTCATACAGATCAACGGTATAAATATCAGTCTCCATACCTGATGAAATACACTCGAGAACATTACCGAGAGAAACATCGGCCTGCATCAAAAGTTCTTTATGTCTGAGACCGGTAATAACAACTTCCGAGGATGAAGATATTCTTCCCGACATAAAAAGATTTTTTACGGTTCTCTTAAAATCATCAAGTCCCTGTCCGCCTGAAGCAGACATTATTATACAAGGGTATCTTTCAAAAAACTCTTCCTCAGAAAACTTTTGAAGGGAAGCATCGGCAGAATATCTGAAATGCTCGTAAATATCCTTTGGCCTTATCTTAAGAGTCTTATCAGCCTTATTTAATATGATAATACATTTCTTCGTATATACGGATGAAAAGATTTCCATGTCATCCGTTGTCAAAAGCTCGGATGCATCGATCATAAAAAGAACAAGATCCGCTCCCGAAGCAGCATCCATGGCCTTTTTAGTACCGATGCTTTCTATCGGATCATCGGTTTTTCTAATACCTGCAGTATCCGTAAGTTTAAGAAGTATATCATCAAGTCTTACATACTCTTCTATCGTATCCCTGGTAGTTCCGGGAATATCCGAAACAATCGCCCTGTCCTGACCGGTAAGAAGATTTAAAAGAGAAGATTTCCCGGAATTCGGACAACCTGCGATACAGGTATTTATTCCTTCTCTTACAAATCTTCCGGAATCATATGAGCATATAAGCTTATTTATCTCATCGGATACTTCATTAACAACTTTTTCAATATGTTCGTCATATCCGGTAAGATCATAATGCTCCGGATCGTCTATCGCAGATTCTATATAAGCAGTCTCATATAAAAGCTTTGCCCTGAGATCTCTTATTACTTCCGAAACTCTTCCGGACATCTGATCTCTTGACGCCTTTAACGCTGCTTCGGATCTGGAAGATATAAGATCCATAACCGCTTCCGCCTGAGCAAGATCCATTTTTCCGTTTAAAAAAGCTCTTCTTGTAAATTCTCCGGGCATTGCATGAGCCGCACCGTTTTTAATAACAAGATCAAGAACTTTTTTAAGCAGAAAAATACCGCCGTGACACTGAATCTCTACAATATCTTCTCCGGTATATGAATGAGGTGCTTTATATAATAAAGTAATACATTCATCTATGGATTCATCACCGTCTTTTACAAATAAATGTCTGAAAGTAGATGCCTCCATGGATTCAAGAGCTCTTCTTCCTTTGGCATCAAAAAGAATATCAGAACATACAGAAACAGCATCAGGCCCGCTGACTCTGATGATTCCGATTCCCGATTCCGACAATGCGGTTGAGATAGCTGCAATTGTAGTTGAAGTTACTTCTGCCATATTTTATAAAAAGGGCCAAGGCAGATGCCATGGCCCTGTAGGGTTTAAATCTTACGGATCAATATCTTCTGCCTCTGCGTCCGTTGTAACGTCCGCGATCTCCGGTAGGCTTTACACCTTCTTTGAGAGCAACAACAATGTGTCTGTTGGAACCTTCACCCTCACTGTAGGTATATACATAATCGTTATCCTGAAGTGCGGAATGAATTATTCTTCTCTCATAAGGATTCATTGATTCAAGCTCGTAAGGACGGCCTGTTCTCTTAACCTTTGAAGAAACATTCTTGGCAAGATTTTCAAGAGTTGCCCTTCTTCTCTCTCTGTAATCTTCAGTATCAACCTTAACTCTGATATACTGCTCGCTTTCCTTGTTTACTACAAGGCTTACGAGATACTGAAGGGAATCAAGAGTTGCTCCTCTTTTTCCGATAAGGATTCCCATGTCACTTCCGAGAAGTTCAATATCAAGTGCATTTTCGGAAAGTTCAAAAGAAGTCTTGATCTGAGCTTCAAGCTCCATAGCCTTGAAAACATCTTCAAGGAATTTAACTGCTATAGCTTCATATTTTGCAGGATCCGATACAGGAACGATATTCTCTGATTCGGTCTTTTTGGCAGGAGTTTCTTCAGCCTTTTCTTCGGAAATCGTCTCTTCTGCTTTTACTTCTTCAGCGGGAACTTCCTCTGATTTAATACGTGCTTTGATAACTGCATTTTTGGAACCGAGTCCGAGGAATCCGGAAGATCCTTCGGATACAACTACGTAATCAAGTCTGTCACTGGTTACTCCAAGATCCTGGCAGGCATCAGTGATCAGATCATTAACCGACTTACCTGTATATTCTTTATAATCCATTTATGTGTGACCTCACTTACTGTTTCTCTTATTAAATTCACTTACCATATTAGCCTTGGCAGCCAGTGAACCGGGAGCATAATCGGAAGATCTGCTCGTTTCTGTCTCTTCAGCTGCATCAGAAACGGCTGTATTAACATATGAAGCCTTTTTCTGAATGCTGCGGGTATTCATTGCGGCATAAGCCTGCATTCTTTCCTGATTAACCTGAATCTGCTCAAGTTTCTTCTGGCTCTTCTCAGCATTCTTTTCGATAAGTTCATCAATATCGATCTTATCGATACGCTTATTCATAATAATCTGAAGAACAATACGTACGACTGCATTTGCTGTCCAGTAAATACCCATACCAGCAGGGAATGTAAAAGCAAACCATACAGACATAAGAGGCAACATAACATTCATGGTCTTCATGGACTGAGCCATTGAATCTGCCGTAGAATTATCACCGGCCGGCTGAGGCTGGCTGGGAGAAAGCTTAACGGAAAGCCACTGGGTAAATCCTGATAAAAGAGGAATCAGGATAGCCATGAATACAATCAAATATGCATGACTTGCGAAACTATCCTTAATGATATTTATGGGAGTATTGACGATATTGATTCCGAGGAAACTGTTGTAAGTATCAAGAAGTCCCTTGGAAACAACTTTTCCGGAAGCATCAAGAGTAGAAAGAATCTGCTGTCCGTTTATGGTAGCATCAGCAAGTCCGTAATGATCACTGATCTGTGCCATATCGGATGTTGATACTCTGTTGAGGACATCAATGATTCCGTTGGTAAGATTGCCTTCCTTAGCAAGATTCTTGGAATACATACCAAGAGCGGACTTAACACTTGCAAGTTCAGCGGGATTATCAGTGATGAATGCACCGTTATCGGCAGTAACAATCTTATCTGCAAGTACTCTGAAAGTATCACCGATCTTGGTTACATAAGCGGGAACCTGATAGATAACTCTGTACAGTGCTATGAGAATAGGAAACTGAATAAGCAAAGTAACACAGCTTCCCGCCTGTGAAACACCATACTTTGCGTAAACAGCCTGAGTTTCAGCCTGCATTCTCATCATGGAATCCTGGTCTTTTTTGCCATTGTACTTTTTCTGAATGGCTTTTATCTCAGGATTCATCTTAAGCGAAAGCTTAGAGAATTTCTGCTGCTTATAAGTAAGAGGAATCAAACATACATTTACAAAAATAGTAAAGAGTATGATTGCTATACCTATATTCGGGATTCCTATCTTATCAAGAACAAAGAACAATCCCTCCATTATCTTACCGAGTATCCAAACGATATACTTGAAGATAGGAGTGGAATTAGGTGTTAATAAAGTAAAATACATTAAAATCTCCCCGAATATTTCTTCCTCATCTTGGGAACCGGATCATAACCACCGTGTGAAAAAGGATTACATCTTAAAATTCTCCACAAAGCAAGTAAAGATCCAACAAATGCTCCATGTACCTGAATTGCTTCCTTACCGTAAGCCGAACATGTAGGATAATAGGGACATTTGTATCTCTTAAGAGGAGAGAAATATTTCTGATAAATTGAGATCAACCAAATTAGAAATCTCTTCATAATATATATATGATCATTTGCCTGCTTTTTGCAGGATGCGATGGGAAGCTGCAAGACCCATCAGAGATTTCACGGTCTCTTCATATGACATTGATGCAGCATTACTTCTTGCAACAAATACTATGTCCAAACCACTATTGAACATATTCTCGGAATTACGAAAAGCTTCTTTAACTAAGCGCTTTATCCTGTGTCTTACAACACTGTTTCCGACTTTTTTACTGATACTTACGCCTACTCGGTTAAAAGATTCACCGTTTTTTCTGACATACATGATCAAAAACTTGTCTGCGAAGGAGTTGTGTGTACGGTAAACTTCCGAAAACTGCGCGTTTTTTCTTAATCTTTCCATCTTAAATATGCGGAAAAACAAAGGTCACATCAAATGTGACCTTTACTTTTAAGCCGATAATTTCTTTCTGCCCTTTGCTCTTCTGCTCTGAAGAACCTTACGTCCACCGGCTGAAGACATTCTTGCTCTGAAACCGT
>JAEEXJ010000139.1 GCA_016291475.1 Lachnospiraceae bacterium
AGTGTAGCAGGTTTTGATGACAGGATATCTTCGCTTTATAAGGAGCTATCGGAAGCAGAAGAGATAATAAGCGGATTTAACCGTTCACTTTCATCATACGAAGACGATCTTACATTTGATGAAGAGGAGTTTGACAGGACAGCGCAGAGACTCGATCTGATCAATTCCCTGAAATCACGCTTCGGTGACAGCATAGAAAAGATCATCGAAACGCTCTCGGAAAAGGAAGACAGACTTGACAAGCTGAACAATTACGATAAATATCTTGCCGACCTTGAGGCTGAAAAGGACGCTCTTAACAGATCCATGATCGACAAGTGTAAAAAGATATCTGCATTAAGATCCGAAAGCGCTCTGAGGCTCACGGATGAATTAAAAGAAGCGATGGAAGGGCTCAACTTCCAGAATGTCGGTCTTCGGATCGAAGTAAAGCCGGATCCTTCATCGATAACGGATACAGGATATGATGACATAGAATTTCTGGTCAGAATTAATGTCGGTGAAGAATTAAAACCCATGCAGAGTGTTGCATCAGGCGGTGAACTTTCAAGGATAATGCTGGCGATAAAGAGTGTTTTTGCCGATGATAATGATGTATCAACTCTGATCTTTGATGAGATTGATGCCGGGATCAGCGGCAGGACAGCATTCAAGGTAGCTACAAAGATGAATGAGCTATCCCGGGATCATCAACTGATATGCATCACGCATCTTCCTCAGATCGCCTCAATGGCCGACACGCATTTTCTTATCGAAAAATCGGTCAATGAAGGACGTACCATTACGGGGATCAGAAAACTTGATGAGGAAGGTTCGGTTAATGAACTGGCAAGAATGCTGGGTGGAGAGATCATAACCGAGGCAGCATTAAACAATGCCAGAGAGATGAAGAAAGGTAAGAACGATAAATGAGATATCCTTCGTTTATAGATAAAGGAGACACGCTGTCATTTGTTTCACCGTCTTTTTCTCCCGCGACAGACAACTTCCGGAAGCTATGCTTTGAAAATTCTTTAAAGAACTGGAAGAAAAAGGGATTCAGGACAGAGATCGGATTTAATGCATATGTAGAAAAGGGCGTCGGGATAAGCAATATTCCCGAGGAATGTGCCAGAGAACTGATGGAGTATTATGTGGATTCTCCCAGTAAGGCACTGATATCCACATCAGGCGGAGAACTGATGTGTGAGATACTGTCTTTCATGGATTTCGACGTTATCAAGAAAGCAACACCCAAGTGGTATATGGGATTTTCCGATAATACCAATTTTACATTCCTTCTTACAACTATATGTGATGTGGCTTCAATATACGGGCCGAACGGTGGAGCATTCGGCATGAAGAAATGGCATCAGTATCTTGATGATTCTCTTGATATGCTGATGGGAACCAATTTGGTTGCGCATAACTATGATTTCTATGAGACGGAATCCTTAAAGGGAGAGGACAACCCATATGCAGAACTTAACTGCACGGAGTCGGTCGATATCAAATGTTACCATCCCAACAAGGTTTCGAGCAGGACAAGGAATGTTCATGCCAAAGTTATGTTAACCAATAAATCTGAATTTGAGGGCAGACTGCTCGGAGGATGCCTGGATTGCCTGGTAAATCTTGTGGGTACCAGATATGATTATGTAAACCGATTCATAAACAGATATATAGACGATGGGATCATATGGTATCTTGAAGCCTGTGATCTTAATGTATTTTCGATAAGACGCGCCGTATGGCAGCTTGAGCAGGCGGGATGGTTTCGAAATGCCAAAGGATTTATCTTTGGAAGACCGCTGAACGGCTCATCAATAATGAACCTTAACAAAGTTGATGCGGTAATGCCTTTTACATGTATCGCCCATCAGGTTCCGGTCATTCTGGATGCAGATATCGGACACCTTCCTCCTTCAATGCCCATCATAAACGGAGCATTGGCAAAGGTTAAATACGATGACGGAACGCTCAGCATAGATATGGGGTCCGAGTTGTAAAACAGGCCTTTTTGGAGTATATTAAACTAAGTAAGTATTTGGAGGATTTGTATAGATGAAGAACATACTTTTTGTTGCTTCCGAAGGCGTTCCTTTTATTAAGACGGGTGGCCTTGCCGACGTTGTCGGTTCACTTCCCAAATGCATCAACAGGGAATACTTTGATGTAAGAGTTGTACTTCCCAAGTATATGTGCATCAAAGCCGAGATGAAAGAAAAGATGGAGTATGTCACTCATTTCTACATGGATTTCCATTGGAAGAATGAGTATGTAGGTATCTTCAAGGCTGAAGTTGACGGCATTAAGTACTATTTTATTGACAATGAGTTTTATTTTAACGGAATGAAGCCCTACGGGGATGACACAGTTTTTGAGATTGAGAAGTTTGCTTTCTTTTCCAAGGCAGCGCTTTCAATTCTTCCCGTCATCGATTTCAGACCGGATATCATTCACTGCCATGACTGGCAGACCGGACTTGTTCCCGTATATCTCAAAGAGAGATTTCAGGGAAATGAGTTCTTTAGAGGCATCAAGGCCATTATGACCATTCACAATCTTAAGTTCCAGGGAAAATGGGATATTAAGACTGTAAGAGATATCACGGGACTTCCTGATTTCTACTTTACATCGGATAAGCTTGGACTCTTTAAGGACGCCGATCTTTTAAAGGGCGGTATTGTTTATTCCGACGCTGTCACAACCGTTAGTGTTGCGTACGCCGAGGAGATTAAGACCGAGTTTTACGGAGAAGACCTCGACGGACTCTTAAGAGCCAGAGCGGGCGATCTTCGAGGTATCGTCAACGGTATTGATTACGATGAGTTCAATCCCGAGACCGATGAGTATATTCCATACAAGTACAATGCGATCAACTTCCGTAAGGAGAAGATCAAGAATAAAAGAGCTCTTCAGAAGGAGCTTGGACTTAAAGAAGACGATAAGTGCATGATGATCGGTATCGTTTCAAGACTTACCGATCAAAAGGGCTTTGATCTTATCAACTGTATCCTCGATGAACTCTGTCAGGATGCGATCCAGCTTGTAGTTCTTGGAACAGGCGAAGAGCAGTACGAGAATTCCTTCCGCCACTTTGACTGGAAGTACAATGACAAGGTTTCTGCCAATATTTACTATTCGGAGCCTATGTCACACAAGATCTACGCTGCATCCGATGTATTCCTTATGCCATCGCTTTTTGAGCCCTGTGGACTTTCACAGCTCATGGCACTCAGATACGGAACTATCCCGATCGTAAGGCAAACCGGCGGTCTTATCGACACCGTTGAACCTTATAACAAGTACGAGGGCACCGGAACAGGCTTTGGCTTCCTTAATTACAACGCCCACGAGATGCTTGATACTATCCGCCAGGCAGAGCATGTATTCTATGACAAAAAGCGTGAGTGGAACAAGATGATCGACAGAGCCATGGCAGTTGACTTCTCCTGGAAGGTTTCAGCCGAGAAATATCAGGAAATGTATGACTGGCTTGTTGGATGATAATAATAAAGAATGATAAAAAACGAAAAATTCCAAATTTCACTTAGGAATTTTTCGTTTTTTTGTGTCTATAATAATATATAAGAGTTTATTTGAATTCTGAAATGAAAGGGACAATCGTATGAAAAAAGTATCAAGAGAATTATTGGGAGTATTGGTATCAGCTATAATGCTCCTGCAATTTCCTATCTATGCGCTTGCAGGAGGACCCTACCATATAGAAGATGGTGATATATCTGTTCATGCAACGGATAGTGAGCAGACGGTTCGGCAAGGTGGTCAGGAATATGTGGATAACGATCCGGTTATAACTAATGAAGGGAATGCAGCTTCCGATAATCATGTGAGTATTAGAGCGGATGAAGGCAGTACTGCGCATGTAACCATCAGTGATGTGAACATTGCTTCATCTGTGGCGGCAATTCAAACAGATGGCGCTGGATCTGTAGAAATAGAACTTGTCGGTGATAATCATGTCACCAGTGGAGATACATATGCCGGTATTGAAAAAGGAAATAACGGATCACTGACCATATCTTCCGGTAGTAGTAATGCTTATTTGGAAGCGACCGGTGGAAGAAGAGGTGCCGGAATCGGTGGTCATGATGGTCAGGATGTGGATGATATCATTATAACCGGAGGAAATATCACAGCGTATGGCGGGCAATCTGCAGCCGGAATCGGCGGCGGATATGGTGGAGACGGAACCGGAATAACCATAAGTGGAGGCAATGTTCGTGTTTTAGGAGGAGGTGATGGAGCCGGAATCGGCGGAGGAAGAGAAGGTAGCGGATCAGACATTACCATAACCGGAGGAACGGTAACTGCAGAAGTAGTGGGAAGCGGAGCCGGAATCGGCGGAGGAAGAGATGGTAACGGATCAGACATTACCATAACCGGAGGAACGGTAACTGCAGAAGTTACAGTGGGAACCGGAGCCGGAATCGGCGGAGGAGATAGTGGTAGCGGATCAGATATTACCATAACCGGAGGAACGGTAGTTGCAGATGGAATTGAAGGAGCCGGAATCGGCGGCGGAAGACTTGGTAACGGAAATAATATTAAGATTACAGGCGGAAATGTAACAGCGAACGGCAGGGGAACCGGAGCCGGAATCGGCGGAGGAGATTGGGGTAGCGGATCAGATATTACCATAACCGGAGGCAATGTATATGCTACCGGAGTATACGATGGAGCCGGAATTGGTGGCGGAAGAAACGGTAACGGAGCGAATATTAGTATAAGCGGTGGAACGGTAATATCCGTTAGTGATGTATGCGGGGCCGGAATCGGCGGCGGAAGAAACGGTAACGGAGCAGATATAAGTGTAAGTAATTCTGCAAAAGTTATGGTTGCCGGCGGGGAGTGTGTTTTTTCTGGAGTTGACTACCATGGCGCCGGAATAGGTAGTGGGATGCAATTAGGCACGGATAATGGTGAAGAAGTTAATCCCAATATTTCCCGACTTTATTCTAGTGGATATATATATTATTATCCTGCAGGAACGACAATTGATGATATCCGTAAGGGTAATGTCCAGCCTATTAGTATGGTCCGGGGTATCTTAAAACCTGAATCGAATCATACCGTAGACCCTGAATCCGATTCTGCAATAGAATCATTAATCGAATTTGACGGCGGATCTTCAGACCATACATCATATGAGGAAAATTCAGAGATTAAAGACATTCCTACTTCAAGTGAGGAATTTGCAGCTTTTCTTGCTCAGACGAACAATACTCTTGAAGCTTACTTAAAGAAGATAGAAGCTTTGATGGAAGCGGGAGATACAGAGGGACTAAATGCTCTTATTTCAAAGGGGATTACACTTGAAACAGGTAACTGGATTTGTTTTAATAAGAAGACATACGCGCTGATCGAGAAGATATCCGATTACGGAGTACCTATCACAGTATCTTTTGCCTACAAAGGTCATAGATACAACACAGTAATTCCCGGAAATACCAAGATAAAGCCGTTGGATCTTTGCAATGAAGAGGGATATTGCGGATTCTTAAATCTTATCAAGTACTACGGCGGTACTGAAAAATAGCATAATATGTTTATATTCGAAGCA
This sequence comes from Lachnospiraceae bacterium, assembly GCA_016291475.1. The sequence goes on from JAEEXJ010000139.1 coordinate 5,567, forward strand.
AATTGAAGTGAATGATCCGCTTGTCGGATAACTTTATTTGTGTTAATAATTGAATATAGACGTTTATAATTAAGACACTTTTCCGGGGGCAAGGGGAAAGTGTCTTTTGTAGCTATTATAAGATTATAAGCAGATTATGAGGGCGTTCCCATATGCGCATTAAGAGCGAATCTTCGGTCA
>JAEEXJ010000140.1 GCA_016291475.1 Lachnospiraceae bacterium
GACGAGCGTGATCTTGTCATACTTCCACATCTCTTTCACGATGTACGAAAGATTGGATGCCAGCCCGTATGTCTTATGAAATTTTGTATCTTTCTTCTTTTCTTTCTTTTTCATGACCCACTGCCTTATAAAAGGTTATTACTTCTTGAACATTTTCTTTCTGTCGATCCAGCTCTTCTGCTTGGCATTGATCACAAGTCTGAATGCCATCGGAATATCCGTATACTCCCTGGCAAGCATCATCATTGCCATAAAAAGTCCTCCGCATACTGAAGCTGTACCGAATATGTTTTCTTCTTTGCTGCTCGCATTGATCACACTTGCCTTTTGAAAAGGTGAATCATCACAATCTCCAAATTCCATCTCGCCGAAGATCGTATCCATGAATTCCTTAACCTTGGCTTTATCTATTCCGAGTGATTTTGAAATGACATCCACACTGGCGAACTCACCGTTCTTTAAGGTATACAGGAAAGCAATTATCGAAATATTGTCCCTGTCTGAAAGGATCTTAAACAATTTTTCGATCTTGGAAGTATCTTTCAGAAGTTCTTCATACAAGTCATAATTCTTTGTCTTATTTAGGAAGAAACTGATATCATTGTCTTCCCTCAGACCAAAATAGCTGTAGAAGATATCATCACACACAACCGATGCCATCTTCGGATGTTCGATAGGATCCCTGGCAGGTGCCTCATAGCATTTATTGTTGACCCAAAGAGCGCTCTGCATCGCCCAGTTTAAGTTTCTGATAAGGTTCGAAGTCTTATAGTGTTCATCCGCTCTTCCGGTATCTTCAAATTCCTTGACCGTCTCATCATAGACAGCTTCAAAGACCTTCTGCTCGATAGTCTTTTCCCCGTCGCTTCTTCCGTACAGATAGTCGATAGACACGTCAAAGAAGTCTGCGATAGCGGGAAGCAGATCGCCTTCCGGATAGCTTCCGTTCTCCCATTTGGAAACTGCCTGAGGGCTTACACCGAGACTTTTTGCAAGCTGCTCCTGTGTTACCTTCTTTTCCTTTCTGAGTGACTGAAGTGTAGTTGAAAATACTCTTTTTTCCACGGATCTGCTCCTTTTCATCAGCAGAGAGGATCATTCATTTAAATCACTCTCCGGTTGGCTTAGGTACATATTAACAATAACAACGGTTGTTCACAATGTATATAATCAATAGTAAGTTGTTAGAAAGTAGAAAAAATCGTCAAATTCTACCGATAGTTGAATTTGGCGGTTGATTTTGAGTTATCGGATACTACTATAGGTTTATAGCCGTGACCGTAAAACAGATCGCCTCAACTAAGGACATGGGCGTCATTATGCATTTTTCCTTTTTACTCGGTGAGAAGAAATTCATTACCGTATTCCCGAAAAAGAAAACAGCAAAGCATATGCATGCGACCTTTGTTGCCTTATCCGATATGAATATGGGACAGATCTTTCCTGCCGCAAGGATTATATACAGTGCAAATCCCTGAACAAGCAATTGGCTTACCGCAAGTCCGCGCAGCTTCTTAGGCCACACTTTAAATCTTCCTCCCATAGTCAGTTCTCCGAAAGGAAGACCGCATATGAGAAGAATACTCAGGATTATAACTATTACCAGCAATGCTGCTCCTATATAGATCTGCATTTTATTTCTTTCCTCCCTTTAGTTCTCGCTTCAGAATTTTATTGTAGAAATTCAGATCCGCCTGAATTTTCTCAAGACCGTACTCCAGCATATAAAGCTGATAGTTGTCTATATTGGTCACAGCCGCTTCAACCGTCTTTTCTCCGGAAACCTCCAACAGATTACCTGCCAGAACAGGATCATCTTTTATTCGTTTGGTGTTCAATGTGATAACGGTATCCTGTGTTTTATCAACATAGTCCTTTATGGCAAGAAGCTTCTTGTGTTCTTCCTCAAGATCGGATATATAGGCTTTGAGAAATGCTACTCTTTTTTCGCCGGGAGCTATTCCGAGGAAGAAGAACTTCCCTTCTTCCATACTCTTCATCTTCTGTATATTTATAGGTGTCCCAACCCAGCCTTTATAGTATTTCACGCCTTCGGAAGTCACACTGTACCGCTTCTTAATGGTATTATTTTCAACATATTCGGTTACGATCACATATCCCTTCTCAATTAGTTTCTTTATTGCCGCCTGCATGCTTCCGAGACTGTCACTGCAAACCGTAGAAATATTCTGCTGTATATATGCACGCATCTCATAAATGGTCATTGGTTTTAATAAAATAAGGCTGAGGATAATGTTTTCCACTTTGTAATCTCCTTCCATATATTACTAATAGGTATATTACTAATAGCAATATAATATGTCAACATCCAATAAAAAAGCACTCTGTATAAAACAGAGTGCTTAGATCTACTCATACGCCAGAAGATTTCCCAACGGAATTGAAAAGCCGAGGGATTTATACATCTTTACATCGCAGTCCGCACAGCCGACAGTCAATGAAGACACGCCACTATCGCGATATGCGAACCGTACCAGTTGACGGGCAATGCCGCTGTGGCGATATTCCGGCCGAATATAAAAATCTTCAAAAACGCCGCTCGGCAGATAATTAAATGTTGAAAAACCAACTGTGACAGAACAGCAGCCGACCGCCAAATCACCTTCCCATGCACAGTAAAATATAATCGTGCCCTTATCCACCGCTAATGTTAATCGTTCTTTATCTGCATCACTCGGTTCATCTTCTCCGATTTCCGACTTATACAGTTTCTGAAGTTCCCATAAAGCATCTATTTCATTAGATTTTACTTTTCTGCATTCCATAATCTTACCCGCTAACTATAACTGTTTTCTTATTCCTTCTGCGTTGTCTTTCAAATATACATACGATGATTCCATCGCTTTATCCAGATATTCTTCGAGCTTTTTCGATTTAATCGAATGCAGAACATGCAATGCCATGATTTTCTGGTATTCATCCTCGTAAGAACCTTCCGCATATTTTCTACGATTCCACATCAATTCGGCATACTCTTCAGCCTTTTCGGAATCGATATCAGCCAGAGTTTGAAGTGCCATCCTGGATGTATACTCATTTTCCGACTCTATAAATTCATACACAAGTTTCTTACAGCACTCAACTTCACCAACGCGTTTTGCAAACTGCCATTGAGCATTTATATATTTTGAACCCACGCTTCTCGTAGCGAGAAGTTCAAACCATCCCTCATGCTTAATCAATTCGTCCGCCAGATTCTCACATTCATTATCCCTGGCAACAACAAACAGCAAAGCATCAATTAGTTCTTCGTCCGCATCTTTATGATCAATTTTTGAAATGACTTCTTCAGCCGCACCGACCATTTCATCAAAATGGGAATTAACACCAAATTCCCACTCTCCGTTATCGTGTTCTTCATCACACTGCGGATAATGTTTTGCAGCCCATTTCTTAAAGCTATTTATTTCTTTATATAGATTCTTTATTTCTCGTATCATTTTCTGAATATTCGAATGCACTTCGTATTGATCATCGCAAAAAGTCACAAATCCATCTTCTTCAGATCCATTAAAGGACGAGTAGCAACTTCCGTGGCGAATGCTCCTAAAATGTAACTATAAATGCTCCATATCAAATTTGATACCGGATATTAAAGATTCAGGTAAGAATTTTTTGTTATCCTCAATTGCATGGAGTATTTCTGATTTCAAACCATCCGATACTTTGTTGAACATAGGTCTTCTGTAAATTTTCTTATCAAGAATAAACTGATGATTATTTGGAATTCGTCCGAAAATCGATAAATAGAAAGGTAAACTCTTCCAAAAAGGCTCTTTAAGCATCAGCAAAAGAAAACAAATTCCTTTTCTGTCATCATCCGATTTCAAATACAGATTCTGAAGGTATTCCCCACCGAAATATACGTTCCATTTCAAACATTGTTGGCATGCTTCCCGTACTAACAGTGTGTTGTCGCAACTTAAAAATCTCAAATAGTACTCTTTCCCTTCCTCTTTCAAAATTCTACCAATAGAAGCAAGCGTAATCCTTACTGTCTTCACATCATCAGAATCCAGGAATGGGATTAAATGATCAACGACGTCTTTACCGGAAGTTTCCCCCAAACCTATGATAGCAACCTTCTTATCACCAGCCTGTAAATTCTCTAAATAATACCGAGTTATATCAAAATTTTCCCTGCGAAGGTAAAACTGAATAAGATTTCGAATACCGGCAGACTTATCCATCAAGCTCTCTTCAGCGCCTTCCCATAAGCCATAATCAGACAACCATCTATTTATCGCCTGTTTTCTAATAAAAGCATTTCCGGAATTTTTATATTTACGAAAGTCTTCTTCAGTAATCCCAAAATGATGAATAATAGCACTGACAATCATCATGCTGTCAAATTTACCGGTTGTTAATGACAATAAATCCAGCAATTGTTGCTTTGAGTAGGCATTTTTGTTGTATAAGAATCTATAAAAAGCATTTTTAGCATACTGTTCATAGGTCTTAAACAAAGAATAATCAAATTCATTACTCTTTTCAGCAATTTTCTCCCCAACAGATTCGGAGATTTCAAAAATGACTTTTTCTTTTCTTCTGCGGGATTTTTTAACTTTATCAAGAACCGGTAATGAATAAAGCAGCTCTTCCAATCCGGCTTCACTAATTCTCTTTTTTGAAGCAAAATATGCTGCGTCTTTAACTTCATCAACCCAATCATTTAGCCTTAAAAAAATAAAAGGAAGACTCCCTTTAAGTTCTGATAGGTAATTAATTGCATCCTCCCGGACATGCCCATTGCTATCCATAGCACAAAGTATCAGCAACCTTATCCTGTCTTCCGTATCTTCACATGTATCAACAATATTTTTGCATACTAAGGAATAATCCCATGGTTCTGACCTATAATTATATTCATCCCATGTATAGAAACATCCTCTGTATACATCATCTAATTCCAATAATGCTTTAGTCTTAAAACAGCTAATATAATTACTTATCAGTTGTGCTGCTTCTTTTTGTTTGTCCCCTACATTTTTAAATCCGAAAATACTTATCGCTGAACCAAGTAATACTTTATGATTATTTTCTCCCGCACACCTGAAAGAGGTTAAAGCATTCTTTTCCCATAACTCAACCGGATTATCTTTCTTAGAATTGTCAGAGTTATCAATCAAACCTAGTTTCTTAAATTTATCAAATAATCCCATATGGATTTCCCTTGTTTATTGTGAAAGATTACCGTGTTCAACGCCACTTCTATCATTTCAAATGAACAATCCACTCTCCATCTTCAATAGTGTACTGAAACTCATTGAGATCCGGATCATCTATCACTTTCATAAGGTCGTGAAAATCTTCAACTACATTCACTTCAGATAGTTTATCTATATCTACCCATTCCATCTCACCTTCATCAGATGAAACAACGGTTCCGATAAATTCGGTCGCTTTGAAAAGTAATACTATGTATCGCCCGTCTGTTATAGGAAATTGTTTGATTCCTACAATTCTTGGGTTAAGGATTTCAAGTCCGGTTTCTTCCCTCATCTCCCTGACAACGGCATCAACAAATGATTCTCCGGCTTCAACATGTCCACCGGGAAAGTATATCCTTTCCAATCCTCTTTGACTCTGTTTTGTAATAACAGCCTATTTCCATACTGTATAAGGCACAAGACCGTTAATTCTACATTTTCAGTTTTATGTCCCATGGCACTTGATCACTTTCTATTTTCGGAGTATGGATTTTATT
>JAEEXJ010000041.1 GCA_016291475.1 Lachnospiraceae bacterium
ACGCATCTCATAAATGGTCATTGGTTTTAATAAAATAAGGCTGAGGATAATGTTTTCCACTTTGAAATCTCCTTCCATATATTACTAATAGGTATATTACTAATAGCAATATAATATGTCAACATCAAATAAAAAAGCACTCTGTATAAAACAGAGTGCTTAGATCTACTCATACGCCAGAAGATTTCCCAACGGAATTGAAAAGCCGAGGGATTTATACATCTTCACATCGCAGTCCGCACAGCCGACAGTCAAATCACCTTCCCATGCACAGTAAAATATAATCGTGCCCTTAATTATCATTACGATTTAATCTAACATCATACGCATCAGCACAGTCCCGTTATCATTCTCCAATTCCTCAAACCCCATTTTCCGATACAGAGCGTAGCCTATACTCATCACTTCGGGTTTCGTTGTAAATCTGACCTCTTTAAAACGAAGTTCCCTGCATTTGTCAAGCATCGCATTAAGCATAGGCCTTGCATAACCGTTTCCTCTGCATTCCGGCTTTATATACAATCGTTTTGCCTCAGCTCTGTCGTCATTAATCTTTTTAACGGCTATCGTCGCAATAGGATTACCATCATCATATCCGAGGAGCAACGCTCCGTCATTATAAAAGGCTTGCAGATCTGATAATTCTTTATCAAGTGATACAAAACAAGCTTCAGCGCCTTTTATTTCGGAATATTCCAAAATAAGTTTTCCTGCTGCTTCATAATCATCGCATTCTCTTATTTCAAACATGCTTCATACCTCATCTATTCACTCATCAAGATTTTCCCTTACAGCATTTGCAGGTGGTTCCTTTACAGAGAGTTTTTATAAACCCGCAAAATTCATTCATAACGGCAGTGTTTATGGAATAGTAATGCCACTTGCCTTCTTTTCTGTCGATTACCAGACCGGAATCAACTAGGATCTTCATGTGATGAGAAAGAGTGGGCTGAGTAATATCAAACTTTTCAAGAAGATGACATCCGCACTTTTCCTGATCAGAAAGCATCTTAACTATTTCAAGTCTGTTGGAATCGCCAAGAGCCCTGCATATTAATACTTCATCTATTTTCTGCATAGCGTAACCTCACATTGATATTTGTCTATGTGTGGATAATAATACATACATAGACGTTTGTCAATGTGTTTGTCATAAAATATTTACTTCTATGTGGGGATATATAATAAAGAATTCCAAAACTTCAGTCAGGGTGTTTAGATTCACCGGAAATAACAAACTGCGTCTGATCTAACCTTTAACTCATTACACAATTCATAGTTTTTCAAATACTCACGTAAGAATTGTTTTACATTTGTTTCTCGGTTGATTATTCTCTACTGCCTTAAGGATTGTTTCTTCAAGTTCATCCTTAGCAGCATTATAAAAACTACCTGCTGAGCAGAATGTCATAAGGCTTGTTTCATCATCCGTTATCTGTACGACAATGATCGGTTTCTTTTTAGCATACATATAACCCTGTTCCCAGTTGGTTCCTGCGGTACCATTCCTGCCGGGAGTGATCATAAGAAACATCTCTGCCCTGTCAAGTGCATCCAGATCCGCATCAAATACCTTCTGTGCCCAGTCTTCCTGTGAGTAATCCCAGGCATTTTCAATCTTAAGTTCAAACGGGCAATATAACTTATATCCGTTATCCCTTAATAGCTTAGCGATTTTCTCCATCACCGGACGCTGGTCTTTTGAACAGCTTCCGGCCAGATAAATCAATTTATCTTTATCCATACATATTCTCCGTATAACTTTTTTCCACACATTCCGGGGATACATTTTCCTAAGATGTTTTACAGCCACCTCAGTTGCCTATCAGGGCCTAATGCACCTAATTGGCTGTAAATTTCTTATTTCCAAGTTGTTTTACAGCCACCTCAGTTGCTTATCAGAGCTTAATGCACGTAATTGGCTGTAAATTTCTTATTTCCAAGGTGTTTTACAGCCACCTCAGTTGCTTATCAGGGCCTAATACACGTAATCGGCTGTAAATTTCTTATTTCCAAGTGGTTTTACAGCCATCTCAGTTGCTTAACAGGGTCTAATGCACCTAATTGGCTGTAAATTTCTTTTTTCCAAGTGGTTTTACAGCCACCTCAGTTGCTTATCTCGATCTAAAGCCCGGAACAGACTGCAGAACTCTAAATACTATCTCGCTCACCAAACATCTATGGTTTGCTTAAAAACATCGACTCCGTCCTTACCGGAGGTAATTGTGATCTTACTGGGGATTACACTTTTTCCTTTGTATTCGGGCTTACAGTCAAAAGATTTTGCTTTGCCCTGCTCAACCAAACCGACCAGGATATCATCATAGCCCTCTTTTATCCTGTTCACGCCGACAGGTACATACAGAATATTATGAGGCTCATCCGTTCCACCAAATATCGGTGCCATAATATGCATTCTTTCAAGATTTCCTTTTTTGCATTCCAGCTGTGCCTTTTCAATGGAATCAATTTCCTCGAAACTCAAAGCCTTTTTCTTTTTAAATGCGTCAAACAGCCCCATAATGTACCTCCCTTAACAGTTTTACTTTTGCTTTTTCCTTCCCGACTCTGTGAGTTCTTTTTCAAAAGCTTCCGGATTCTTCAGGTAATAATCCTGATGATACTCTTCAGCTTCATAAAAATTCTTAAAGGGCAGAACAGCTACATACGTTTCCCTTCCTGAAGTTTTCTCAATATCAGCTATTTTCTTATCCGCAATTTCTTTTTCTGCTTCGGTATTGTAGAAAATCGCCAGGGTATATGAAAATCCTTTGTCAATAAACTGTCCCTCCGGATCAAAAGGATCCACGTTGGCAAAATAAATATCAAGAAGTTTTTCATACGATACTTTATCAGGATCATAGACAAGTTTAATTGTTTCCCTGTGACCCGTTTCCTGGTGCTTTACCTGTTCGTACGTAGGATTTTCTTCATCTCCGCCCGCGTAACCGCAGATAACCTCACTTACTCCGTACATCTTATATATTGGGGTGACGCACCAAAAGCATCCCCCCGCAAAATATGCCTCTCCCATTTTATCTTCACTCTCCGTTTATCTGATATATCGGCTCATCTCGCCCAATCTACGTCTTCTGCTTCATCCACAATCTCTACACCGATCAATCTGTATCCATAAGTATTATCAGCCTCTTCTATGGTAACTTCAGCAGTCCACAGCCACTCGGATCCAAAAATATCATATGTCAGGACATACCGTGTGCCATCTTTTGAGACATCTGTAAGTTCCCACTCAACAATGTCACCGATTGCTCCCTGTTGCAGATATATATAATCATCGTCGAAGCTATAATATACGGATATCTCACCGTGGAAAGAATCATCAAGATTAGCAAAGAGATCACCTGCATCCTCCTCCATAAAAACCTCTTCTATCAGATATACCCATTCATCATAGGGCATCCTGACAAGAGTGGTGGGCAAGGTCTCAATCTTACCATCCTCATACGTTACTTCCTGTTCATACATTTCTCCTCCATAGAAAATACCGCACACCTTCCACATCATCTGGCGCACATATTGAAAATCCATCGAACTTAAGTAATTTCCTGAAGTGGTGTCACCCGGGAGCAGTTCCTCCGCACAATATGCAAACATTTTGATGGCTTTATATGGTAATCCCTTTTTAAGGATATCTATATCTTCTAAAAATATCGGCCAGCCTGATGAAATGACTATTGTTCCGGTAACATCTTCCTCCTTATGTCCGTAATCCATCCGCTTAACCAGAAGGATTCCGTCTTCTATGCCCTCTATTTCATAATCATAGGTCCCGCGGTCGGAAAGAGTATATCCGCGTTTCTTTTCAGTATCGTATATAACGATCATGCTCGTAACTATTCCGCTTCCGGTAATGAAAGTAGCGCAAACATCATCATGACCGTCCTCGGTAACCTCTGCCATGCAAACAGACACGGGAATAGTCGCCATGAGCTGTGTACGGCTTCCAACATATTTCAGCAATGCATTCCATGCATCCTCAGGAACCTCGTCTAATCCATTCGGATCATTATACTCAATGGAATTTACGGTGTTCACATAAAGAGAAACATCGTGCGCCGGCATTTTAAAGGTGATCACATATCCCTTTTCTTCATCATATGTCACATCAAGTTCTACATCTTCACTGTCTGCGTAGAAGGAATAATCTGTATCGGATGCGATGATATTGTAATATACATTAACCTTATCACCTACGGAGTAAGATACTTCATCCGTTTCAAATCCTTCATCCACGATTAACTGATATAATATTTCTTCATCGTGTTCATCGGAATGGTCTTCAATAATGTCACTCGACCCATCTACGACCGAATCATCTGTCACATGGTCAGTATAGGCAGTTACATTATTTCCGCATCCCGCAATCATAAGCATCAGCGATATCATGATAAAGCTTATTATTTTTCTCACATTTACCTCCTAATACGAATCGATCACATACACTTAAGAATTCGCCGGCTGACTACACATCTGCGCGGAACTTATCTGTGTATATAAAGCCTTGTAGGTTCAGGTTCTCCGTCACCATGCGCCATACAGAAAAATTCCCATCCATACCTTTCATAAAATCCGACATGATCCGTCACAAGATAGACAGGCGTTATTCCTTTCGACTTCATATCATCAACTGCCATATTTAACAATTTACCCGATATTCCGCGGCAGCGGTATTTTTCTTCCGTATATACGGCACATACATTGGGTGACAGATCCTTCCTGTCGTGGAAATCATTTTCAATGACTCCGAGTCCTCCTGCGATCCTTCCCTCATCAAGGCACAGATACCATCCATATTCCGTACTTCCGGCAAGGTATGCATCCATACACTCAAGATATGCCTCAGTGGGCACACCCCACTTTTCATGAAACCAATTTGCCGCAGCCTCTTTCAATTCCTTTTTTTGTCTTAAATTGATGTAAATATATTCACTCATATTATAAACTATCCCTTCGATTTAATTAATCCTTAGCTTTGTATTTCCTCAAGGCCCCTTTCGGTTAAAGTGTACGTATTCGTACAGACCTCCTCAATATATTTCCTGTCATGCGACACGCTGATCACAGCTCCCGGAAAAGAAGACAGAACCTTCCTGATAACTGGGCCGGACAGAGGTGAAAAGTTTCTCGTAGGTTCATCCAGTATAAGAACATTCGCATCCGACAAACTCATCTTAAGAAGAAGTACCTTAGCTTTCTGTCCGCCGGACAATTCTCTTATCGGATGATTCATTTCATCCGTAGTGTACTTCAAGGCACCGAGAGCCATCCTGATATGTGTACGCACTGCTTTATCTCCCGTATCGTCCAAAAATTCCACCGGCGATACATCCAGATCAAGAAGTTCTTCGTAGTTTTGAGGCATATACTGAGCTTTAATATCTTTTCTGGCAAGCAGTTCCTCTGCCACCTTTTTAAGGAGTGTCGTCTTACCTGTTCCGTTAGTGCCCACAATGCAGATCTTTTCCGAGCCTCTCACTCTTAAAAAGATATCCTTAGCAAGCACATTGGTATTGTCCGGAGTTCGAAGTTCATCAAGTTTATATTCGACAACAGTTTTTCCTGCAGGGATCTTGGAATTCTTATTGCCCAGGTTAAAAAAGATAGCTTCCTCCTGCTCCGGCATTTCGGTCATGTTCGCATCCTCTCTTTCAAATCTCTTTTCCATGGCCTTAACCGAATGCATTTTGTCCTTGAGATTCTTTGCGATGGAATCGCGTGAACCTTTTGATATATTTGAGAGAGCATTATCTACACTGTTATAAACTCTTGCAAGTTTTTCGTCGCGTCTTTTCTTCTCTTTCCTGTCATTGATCGCCTGCTGCTCCTGCCTCTCGTAATCCCTTGCTCTTCTTTCGATGTAATTCTTATAGTTATCACGTACGATCGTGTATCTGCTTTTCGTCTTTCGAATGATCTGCTCTATGTGTATGATCACATTTGCCGTATTCTCGATAAGAGTTTCGTCATGGGATATAAACAAAACTATGTGCTTCCACTCCCTGATCAGTTTCTCCAAAAGCTCAAGTGTGCTTATGTCAATGTCATTAGACGGCTCATCCAGAAGAAGGACCGTAGGATTATCCATAAGTATTCTCATAAGCTGGGCTTTCACTTTCTCTCCTCCGGAAAGACTTCCCATTTTCTGATCACTGTAAAAGAAATCACCCGGAACGTTAAAATCCATAGCCATCCCGGATAATTCCTTGGGATTCTTATCATAAAAAAGCTGTGCTTCCGAGAAGTACTCATAAATTGTTTTTGTCTTATCTGATTCGGGAAGTTCCTGAGGAAGATATCCCATAACCTCTCCGGTTATTACCCTCTCACCATCGCATTCCGTATAGCTTTCCGCAAGGCAAGGATCAAATATCCATTTCATCAAAGTTGATTTTCCGTTCCCCTCTTCTCCGATGAGTACAGCTTTATCTCCGGCATTCAAAGCCATGTTAAATTTATCCAATATGACACGCAGGTCTTTTCGATGTGTTATAGTCAAATTTTTTATCTGAAGCATATATATAACCCTCCGTGGCCGCTGCAAGGTCAACAAAAAAGTCCGTTTTGCATACGCAAAACAGACTCACACAAATAAACCTTCCGTAACGGTCAGGCGGTAAATGTATGATAATCCGGTTTAAGCGCACACAAACAAGCTACATAAGCAGCTGCCAAAAATCATGTTCACTCAAGCTGAATTATCTGTTATACATTCCTTCACCCAAACGCTAAGCGTTCTTTCTTTAATATTTTAAAACCTAATTCATACTAACATTGATACTGACCCATTGCAACATTTTCATTTTGACTCTTCCTTTATGTCATATTCCAAATCCGGGCATTTTTCCATCAAGAGCCAAACCAGAGCCATATAACCGTTTTTGCCTCCTGTTTCGGTAAGTAATAATTTTTTATTGTTTTTTGTTTTCAAGAACACCCTATAAGTAGTCCATTCCCTGATTCTTCTATTTACCACACTGGTGCGTTCTCTGTGTTCTTTTTCTTTTACCTTGATACCGGCTATATCTTCGTAATCGGCTACCGTTAATCCTCTGTTTATACCGATCAGTGCATTCGGAGCTGCATATACCAAACTTTCATTCATCCATTCAGTGGCAGGATCATTGGCCATTGCATCTATTTCCGAGTTGCTGTACCTTCTCCCGCTGCAGGAAGGTTTTAGATACTTCAGCAGGTTAAGAGGCCCGTCTTCATAAACAAATACCCAGAATACTATAAGGAATGTAATTCCAAACACCACCCCAACGGGATGATTGTGTATTTCATCCATCAGGGATATTTTGGAACAATCGAGAAAATAATAGGCATATTCTTCATCCTTCAAGGAATCCAAATAACCTGTTTTTTGATAATAATCTTTAATGATCCCACGAAGTTCTTCATTAGTTACGCTTATTCTTCGCAACCTGCCGCGAAGCGTTACGGGAAGATCAGAAACTTTTATTTCATTTCTGTTTTCTATCCAAGCAGCCAGTATATGATCATCCCCTGCAGTCAGATCAAAAAAATTACCGCTGACTTCCACCGGCTTTTCAGTGATCTCCACGCTGTAGACGGTATCATCGAATTTACGGTCAAAATCATTAAAAGGGATCCTATTGTCCGCATGTATATCCATATAAGTTCTGATAAAACTTATAAGAATAAAGATCAGGCCAAGAACCAGAATAGGCACTGAGACTCTAAGTTTAAAAATTCCTGAGTCAACCGCTTTGCGAATCCGTTCATTTGTATATTTATCAGCAGTGGCACAGGCCTTGGGAGATACGTTTTTTTCAGTTTTTGTATTTTTATCTGAATGTTTCCGTCTTCTCTTTCCCGAATTATCAGAGTTAAAAAAGGCCGCCAGAAAAACCGATACACCGATCAACAGTCCCGCGATAATCCAAATGGTCAAAGCTGTGCTCCATGCTTCCTCCAAACGTCCTTCGATATAATAGTCTTCCGGATCGGACGGATCGTAATAAATGGTGAGTTCATCACCCACATTTCCATAGCTTGCGGATGCATAAAGCGTATTCATATCAAATGCACTATCCGGTTTTACTATTATTTTCAACCAGTATTTTTGGTTCTTGCCGGTACTGAGGTATTTGCCTTCAGGGCCAACATTTCCCAATGATCCAAAGCCCTCCTGATCCACTATTCCCGTAGTTTCCGAAGTGCAGTCATTTTTCAAATGCCTGTAGTATCCCGTCTCGGCGCATCCGATCAATCCGATCACCAACGCAAGTACCAGAGTCAACACAGGAACAAACACTTCTTTCTTAATGCCTGAGTTCTTATTTGATACCATATATTTATTTTTTGATAATTTATTTTTTCCCACGATTCTATCCGTATCCGGTTTATTTGAGATCTATGACCACGATCTCGGGATGGTTAAAATATCTGGGTGCAGGAGTACTCTCTCTTGCAAGTCCTCTGCTCACCACCATGATACTTCCGTTAGACAGCTCATACTTTCCGTTTATGTATTCTGCCATAAAGCCCTGATTGGGAGCAAATAATCCTCTGTTTATGAACGGAATCCTGAACTGTCCCGCATGGGCATGACCTGCAACTATCAAGTCATAATCATATTTCTCATATTCGGAAACTTCTTCGGGTCTATGCGTTACAAGGATACGGATATGATTCTCATCAGTCTGTTCATAAGCTGTTTTTAACTGATCGATCCAGTCACGTCTGAACAATCTTGTGGGATCATCAACTCCGCATATGTCGAGGGTCGCACCGTTTATCTCTACGGTCTCACATTCTCCTTCAAGAACGCTCACTCCGATCTCATCGAGATAATCCTTCATCTCCTCAACACGTTCACTCCAGTATTCGTGATTGCCGCTCACGTAATAACAGGGATACTTGGTGACCAGATCTTCCAGCAAAAGTTTTGCATTATCATCACCCAATTTATCATCGAATATATCACCGCCGAGCAGGATTATATCCGGATTCTCCTTATCTATCATGGAGATGAGAGTGTGCTGACCCCTGCCATAAAAACAGGAATGAAGATCCGTTACAAGAACGATCCTCACTCCTTCGCCCGTTTCCTTCGTCATATCCAGTGTGATATGATGCGTGACCGCATGCCAGGTCCAGATTGACCACAGAACAAAAGCCGCAAGCACAACCAAAGGAATTATTCTTTTTCTTTTCTTATTGTTCTTCTTCAAAGTATTACTGACTGTCATAATATAGCTTTCCGGATTCAGGTGTAAAATACTCCATTATGCAACCATCCTCCGACACTTTAACAAATTCATTTGTTCTTATATTGTAATAAACTTCAAATCCGTTATTCTCATTAGACTTATGAAGAGCATTCGGATCATTTATTACCGATACAGCTGCAAGCTCATATTCATCGGCAGATTTAAAGCCCATAGCTTTACCGTAGTCTTCATAGTTTTCCTCGAGGATCTGCTCCGATGCAAAATGATACCCATCCGTTTCGTTCTCGGATTCAGTCTCAGATCTGTCCGATGACTGCGTCCGACCCATGTTTTCGTTCATTTCTTTTGTCGCAAAATAAAACGTTGCCGTAAAAGAAAGAAAGCCGATCAAAACAGATAAAAAAATCGTGACGAATATCAGCATTTTCCTGCTCATCATACTATTCCGCTTCATCCATTTCCTCATCCAGCGGCTTTCTTACGTTTCTAACGAATCTTTCTTCACAAGCGCCGTATTTCTTATAATTTTCTCTTGCTTCAAGCAGACAAACATCATTTGCTCCGCCTTTGAATGTTTCATCCTCGAGCTGAACCGGGTCGTCCTCCCAGAAACATACAGGGCATATGGAAAAATCACCGGTGGGCTTGTTGTCATATGTAAAGCAACCGCAACAGGGACACTGATACTTGATCTTGCCATAGCTCATCATTTTGAATTCTCTGTTCATACCATTTCCTTCCGATATCATGCATTCTCATTAACATCAGTTACTGTCAGGTCCGCGGATCTGACCGGTACGACTTTACGCAAACTCTCGAGGGGTAATTCAACCTGATAGCCGATCTTGCCGGCAGAAAAGATGATCCTGTCGAAACTTTCCGCACTCTCATGGATGAAGGTCTTAAAAAGCTTCTTCATTCCGATGGGTGAGCACCCGCCGTGTACATATCCCGTAAGAGGCAGGAGCTCTTTCTGGGATATCATGTCTATGGACTTTTCACCTGATGCCTTGGCGGCTTTTTTAAGATCAAGTTCCTCGGCAACGGGTACCATAAACACATAGTGCTCGCCGGTTTTTCCGACAGTTACAAGGGTCTTGAAAACCTTGGCTTCGTCCTCTCCCAGAAGTCTTGCGATCTCCACTCCGTTTGTTGACGGTGTGTCAGCATAGCTGTGATAGATATACTCTATCTTCTTCTGATCCAGAAGGCGCTGTACATTGGTTTTCTCTTCAGTACTTTTTTTCATCAGAAATAGATAATCTCCCCCGATTTTAGTGCCAAATCTCTTCTTTTACCTTATTTTATCACTGCATTCATGTGGTGACAATCGCGCTTTTTCATTATAATAATAGGCATGAAAAGCACATTTAAGGTTTGTTTAATAATTTCCGTTCTATAGTCGGTTCATAAGCTGAAACCCATAAGCCCGGGAGGTGTCCGGCCGGATCACCCGGAAGCGAAAATGGAGAAAGGAACGGAAATGTTTTCAAGAATACTTAAAAATGATCTGAAAAGAAAAAAGACCATGAACATCATCCTGATGATATTCGTGATCTTGAGTGTAATGTTTGCATCAGGCAGCATTAATATCATGATATCCGTCTACGGCGGTATCGACTACTTCCTGGAAAAGGCAGAAATGAGTGATTGCGTAATGCTTACAAAAGCCCCTTACGACAATAACCCTGCCGAATACTATTTCGAAAATGCCACCTCAGTAACAAGCTACAGCAAAGAAACCATAATATTCTACTCCGCCACGAATCTGTTCAAAGACAGTGTGAAATATGTCGAGTTCGAAAACCCCGGAGTCATCACCTCGGTTGACGATGCCAAGATCAATTACTTCGACAGGAATAACGAAGTAATAACCGAGATTGAAAAAGGACACATCTACCTCGGAGGAATTCTCGCTTCCAAAGAAGAAGTACAGCCCGGGGATGTGATCGAACTCAGAATTGAAGATGTAACCCTTGAGCTTACCGTCGACGGATTCGTCAAAGATGCTCTTCTCGGTTCCCCTTTTATCGGAAATCCCAGAATGCTCATGAACGACGAAGATGTGCAAACACTTCTTGCAAGTGAAAAAATCCGAAACCTTGACTGCGGTGCAATCTTCTATGCATACACCGATGATATCAAGCTATACGAAAAAGAGATCTCCGATGTTCCCAATTCGATGTTCTCCAGTGATTCATCGATCCTGATGCTCACATATATGATCGACATGTTGACCGCGGCACTTATGCTAATAGTGAGCATCTGTCTGATCCTCATTGCATTTGCAATGCTTTCGTTTACCATCAAGTTCACCATCAGCGAAGATTTCAGAGAGATCGGCGTAATGAAGGCGATCGGACTTAAGAACTCATCCGTAAGAGGCCTCTACATGATCAAGTACATCTGCATCTCTTCCGTCGGTGCAGTCATCGGATATCTGCTCAGCAGACCCTTTGAAGATCTCCTTCTCGGCAGCATAACCGATAAGATCGTAATAGGCAATGACAACAGTGTTGCAACCGGGATCATCACAGCAATTGCGGTAGTACTGATCATAGTTGCTTTCTGTTTCTCATGTACCAAAGCTATCAAAAAGCTCTCTCCCGTTGATGCCGTCAGAAACGGCGAAACAGGGGAAAGACATCATAAAAAGTCCGTACTCAGATTATATAAGAGCAGACTCGGAAGTAATCTGTTCCTGGGATTAAATGATGTTGTAAGCAAGCCAAGACAGTATATGAGCATGATCATTACATTTACCATTACTCTGCTGCTCATTATGCTGCTTGCAAATACCGCAAACACTCTGGCAAGTGATAAGCTCTTATTCCTCCTCGGTACAACAAGAAGCGATGTATATTACAACTCAACGGATAAAGCCATGGAGTTCATGGGTTCCGAAAATGAAGACAGATTCTATGAGATCGAAGATGAGATCAAACAGACAATGGCAGATAACGGAATGCCCTGCGACATCCATGAAGAGCTCATGTATTCAATCCCCATAGAGTTCGGTGATTTCAAATCCAATTATATGATGCAGCAATGCAAAGATACTCATACCACCGACTATGTATATTCAAGCGGAACCGCACCTCTTTATGAAAATGAAATTGCACTCTCGACCATGATTCTTGATGATCTCGGAGCAGAGATCGGTGATACTGTTATCCTGACCATTAATGATGAGAGAAAAGAATTCATCATAACCGCATCGCTGGTAACATTTAACCAGCTGGGAAAATGCGGAAGACTCCACGAATCTGTGGACATCCAACCAAATCAGGCAGCAAGTGTTCACCCGTTCCAGATCAATTTTACGGACAATCCGGATGATGCGGAAATCGAAGCAAGGATCGAGAAGATGCAAGATATCTTTGGTACCGATAAGATCTATGATGCCAAGGACTTCGTCGATTCATCCACCCGCTCCGCAGGTCCCATAGCCACCGCCAAGAACCTCGTGCTTATGATCACACTGATGATTGCGATACTGATCACGGTATTAATGGAAAGATCTTTTCTTAGCAAAGAGATCGGTGAGATCGCACTCCAGAAAGCGATTGGATTCAGATCTTCTGCAATAAGCACGCAGCACACTCTGCGATTTATCGTAGTAATAATCGTCTCTTCGATAATAGCCATAGCTTTAAATATTCCGTTCACAAAACTGGTCAGTGACAGAATCTTTGCGATAATGGGGGCTACTTCCGGAATCGAATACAAGATCATGCCACTTGAAGTATTCGTTCTCTATCCGGTAATACTGGCCGCAGTCGTTGGAATATCAGCATTTCTTACTTCCCTGTTTGCCCGGACCATTAATGCGGATGACATGGGAAATATCGAGTAATCATCAACACAACAGTGAAAGGATATAATCATGAGTAAAGTAATCGAAGTAAAGGATCTTTGCAAAACTTATGTAGTTAATAAAAAACAGAACAATGTACTGAAAAACGTAAATTTCAGCATAGATGAGGGTGAGATGTTAGCCGTCATGGGTCCCTCGGGATCGGGCAAGTCCACTCTCCTCTACACCGTATCCGGCATGGATAAAATGACTGCAGGGGAAGTTGATTTCAACGGCAAAAACCTCTCTAAGCTCAGCGAAAATGAGATGGCTGATGTAAGACTTAACGAGATGGGCTTCATATTCCAGCAGATGTACATGATGAAAAATCTTTCAATACTGGATAATATCATCCTTCCTGCGGTAAAATCCAAGAAGAACACAGAATCCAGAAAAGAAACCGAGAAAAGAGGCCGATCTATTATGCACAAGCTCGGCATTGAAGACACCGCGGAAAATGACATCAATGAAGTATCCGGCGGCCAACTCCAGAGAGCATGTATCTGCAGGAGCATGATCAATAATCCCAAGGTTATCTTCGCAGATGAACCAACGGGAGCCCTTAACCGCACTTCTTCCGATGAGGTCATGAACGAACTGGTTGACCTCAACAAAGAAGGAACAACCGTAATGCTCGTAACCCACGATGTCAAAGTAGCCGCTAAATGCACCAGAGTCATCTACATCGTAGACGGCGGCATACAGGGTGAATACGATTTTCAGACACGCTATACCCCGGAAGAATTAAGATTAAGAGAAAGAAATCTCAACAACTGGCTTATGGAGATGGGCTGGTAAGAGGATAAAAATGACAGATATTTTAATTGTCGAAGATAATAAAGAGCTCAGCGACGTGCTTACGGATTTCCTCAGAAATGAAGGCTATACCGTAAGCGTGGCCGCTGACGGAAATAAAGCATTGGAGCTTTATGAAAAATACGGTGCAAAGCTCCTTGTACTGGATATCATGCTTCCCGGAGTTGACGGGATGTATATCCTCGACAAGGTGCGCAGAACATCAAATACTCCCGTGATCATGGTCAGTGCAAAATCCGGCAAAAACGATAAGCTTGATGCGATCGTAACAGGTGCGGATGATTATATCGAAAAGCCATATGATATCGATATCCTGATTGCCAAGATAAAAGGCATTTTCAAAAGACGTCTTGCTACAGACAAGATCACCGATGGTGACATTACCCTGGATGTTATCCACGAGAAGATATTAAAGGGTGATAAAGAGATACAGTGCACATCCAAAGAGTTCGAACTCTTAAAACTCCTAATGGAGAACAAGGGGCATACCCTTCAAAAGCAATATATATTTGATACCGTCTGGGGTTCCGACAGCGAGTCCGAATCCCAGACTCTTACCGTTCATATAAAATGGCTGAGAGAAAAGCTTGAAGACAATCCGGCAAAACCGGTAAGGATACTTACCGTCTGGGGAAAAGGATACAGGTACGAAGGAATTGAATGAAGAAATCAAGATAAAATCTTCATATATCAGACTGTGTACAACAGTTTTAATTCTGCTGTTTATCATAGTAGCAACAGTTGAACTCTATGCCCACAGAAGAAACGACGAATCCGTAAAACTCTATCGAATAGAGATAAACAGAGTTGAGAACGAATTAAAAGCTCACTCAGATGAAGCCGGTTTTTATATAGACGTGACGCAATATGAAACCATACTGAGCGTACATGGACTTGATGAAATAGATCAATATGACATGTTCGCGTCAAACGATCATTACGTGATCAGAGAAATAAACGGAAGACTTTTCCGGATCGATTACAAAGTCGATCTGTCCGAAGAGCATAAAGCCTTCCTTAAAATGACCCATGTCATTATGCTAATCATGATAGTAACTGTCGTGTTTTTCCTGGCATTCATCTATCTGTCCATTATCAGGACTTTTGAAACGATATCCGATTATCCATATAAACTTGCCAAGGGTAATCTTACCGTCCCGCTCAAAGAAAACCGAAACAGATACTTCGGAAATTTTCTCTGGGGGCTTGATATGCTCAGGGAAAATCTCGAAGATGAACGCAGGAAGAATCTTGAGCTCCAGAAGGAAAAGAATGTATTTATCATGTCTCTTTCCCACGACATGAAGACACCCATCTCCGCAATAAAGCTTTATTCCACTGCGCTTAAAAAAGGGCTGTATAAAGATCCGGATAAAATTGCGGACACTGCCGTAAAAATCGGAGAAAATGCGGATGAAATAGAAAAATATGTTTCGGGGATCATCTCCGCATCAGGTGATGACTTTCTGGATCTTCGTGTCAATAATTCCGATTTCTATCTGTCATCGGTTATCGAAGAGATCCGGAAATACTATACGGATAAACTGAAAAACATCGGCACCCATCTTACAATAGAAGATTACTCCGATGTAATGCTAGTCGGTGATCCTGAAAGAGTCATCGAAGTTATCCAGAACATTTTGGAGAATGCGATTAAATACGGTGACGGGGATAGAATCGATATCTCTTTTAATGATGAAGAAGGTGCAAGACTGATCACTGTTTCAAATTCGGGATCTACGATTTCAGATAAGGAAATTCCTCATATCTTCGAAAGCTTCTACAGAGGCTCGAATATAAAAAACAGACAGGGATCCGGTCTGGGATTATACATCTGCAAAAAGCTCCTGGGACAAATGGGCGGAGAAATCTTTGCAGAACAGGCAGACGGAACATTCAGTGTCACGGTGGTACTTAACCGCAGATGATAAAGCAGCGTATCATCTAATCATCAAAAAAGCACACAACCCTCCTCTTTGTCCGCGGGATCCTCTGTGTGAATGAAGCACATCCTTGTTACAGCAAGTGCATAGATCAGGCACGGAAATGTGCTCAGGAAGGATTCCGGCTCTTTCCATATTTATGACATTAGCCCGGGTAAGGTCAAGCTGATACTTACCCGGGATATTTTCTTTATGAGGAAGAACCACAGTGCCTGCATCTTCACCATACTTTTCGATGAAGACATCCGCGACATCGCTTCCTACTTCATAACAATCCGCACATATGGAAGGACCTATGCAGGCAATGATATCTTCGGGTTTGCTTCCGTATAACCGGTTCATCTCATCAACGGTTTTCCGGCAAATATTTCCTACTGTCCCTCTCCATCCGGAATGTGACGCTGCTATTGCACGGTTTACGGGATCTACGAAATACAGAGGAACACAATCCGCATAGGAAGTAACCAGACATACACCGGGTTCATCTGTCATGATTCCGTCTATATCCGAGAAATCTCTGTCACGAAGGATTCCCATACCGTGATGCTTGGATGTAACCTCCATAACATTGGTAGTATGCTGCTGATCCGAGTAAACCATCTGCTCTATGCTTACGCCTATGCTCTCACCGAAGAGTCTGAAATTTTCCCTTACCTTATCCGGATCATCGCCTCTGGTGAAGGTCAGGTTCATACTCTCATACATACCTGTACTTACACCGCCTTCTCTTGTAGAGAAGGCGTTTATAAGCCATGGGTATTTTTCGAGAGATATATAACTTATTCTCGGAACACCTTTTTCGGTTACAACGCGTGTTGTTTCAACGCATTTTCTTTTCTTAAGACAGATCACTTGAAATCATCCTCCCAAAGCAGCTTTCCGTTCGGATCGTATATTCTGCAATATTCATAATCATCCGGATAATTTGCATCTTCATATATCATCATCTGCTGCTGTTCAATCCTAAAGCCCGACTTGGTAACTATTGTAAAACGGATGGACAGATCTCTTTTCACATCAAGATCTTTATCAAGATATATTGTTTCCTGATTAAATGTCTCGTCTGTAATATCCACGCTCTTAATATCCTGTCCGTCACATATATACGTAGCCGTTACAGACTCTATATCATCGTTGTCACCCATGAGCATGGTATAGTTGCCTTCCGTTACCATCTTACCAAGCCTTGAATAGTATGAAAAGCTGCAGTTAAGATTGGGCATAGGAAAATAGTCATAATAAAGACTTGAAGGAAAATCCACGTACTCCGAATAATTTCTGCCGGGCTCTTTTATAACTATCCTTGCTTCATAATCATCATCAAATATGCTGCGGTCGATTCTTAATGAATATATTCCGTTTCCGTCATTATTCATTTCATATGTATTTCCGCCGGCCACAAGCGCAACATCAGTATCTTCGGTATACTCTTTTAACACAAGTTTCGTATCGACCGGAACGGTATATGTGCCGAGGTCTGCATCACCAAGATTATATGTGAATTCCTCCACATGGGATGACTGCTTTTTTATATCCTCCTGCATCTGATTGATCAGGATGTTGAGATTTCTGTTATCATATTCAAGATTGTTCATCCTGAACTGCATAGAGGAGACTATTCCGCTTACGGTGCTTACTCCGATAAATGTCATTATGACTATCACCATGAGTACGATCTTGTAGCTAACACCAGCAGCAGTCCTGGGTTCCGGTATTGAAGAGTGTGTATCATGAACTTCACCCTTAGCCACTTTATCCAGATGCCTGTTATATCTGAAGATAATGACGAAGATAATTAATGCGACAATTATTAATAAAGCAATTATATATATCATTAATGAAGCCATTGTATCGCCTCCTTATATATTGAAAAAATTTCTGAAATTGGAATAATAACTTCTGGTAACATCCACCAGTTCGCCGTTTGTCATCGTAAGAATGTATTTCATGGAAAGAGTAGGCCTTATCTTCTTAACATGTTTTCTCGAGATGATAACCGATTTGCTTACACGGATGAATTCTTTGGGATCCAGCTGTGATTCCAATTGATACATTCTGTCCTGTGAACTGAATGTTCCTTCATCCGTATGAATATCGATATCCTTACCGAATGCTTCTATATATATGATCTCATCCGCCTTCAGACGAACCCGTTCTTTTTTATCATTCCGGACAGGGATGAAATCCGCATGTCCCGGCATTTCGGTTATGACATATTCTGCATCGTCGCTGATCTCAATTCCGCGTCCGGAAAGGAATTCTTTGACCGATTCAAAATTATCTTCCGAAACCGATATTCGGAACTTCATACATACGCCTCCTTTTCTTATCCGTTAAATCGATAATAACAGATAAGAAATTTTTGAAAATACTTTGGAAATAAGATGCATTATATTATGGTATAACTTACATAAAAAGCGTGATGCATGACGCATCACGCTTTTTATGATTACACTAAATCTCATTATATTCTTCTAATCCACGCCCACGCAAGGTCACTCCATAGCCCCACATCTTCCTGCAGGCTCATGTCGATTCCCTGAGGCTCCCACTCATTGCCGGGTGCAAACTGGGCAATCAGTTCTTCTTTTCTCTTATCTGAGACGTTAACGCCTTTTCCCTCTTTGACAGCACCGACTGCACGCCAGACCTGTTCCATGGTATAATCCCAGCGTCCGGTCCAGCCTTTGAAGTGATCATCATTGGCTATGGACAATCCATGGTCTCCCTTAGGGAATACGTAATGTGCAAAGGGTACTTTGTTTTTTCTGAGAGCTTCTGCCATCAGATAACTGTTTTCAACCGGGACGAGACCGTCTTCCTGTGTCTGCCATATAAAGCATGGAACCGTATTTTCATCCACCTGCTTTTCTATGGAGAAATACTCAAGTTCTTCCGAAGAAGGATCATTTCCCAGAAGCGCACGAACGGAATCAGCATGTGTGAACTCACCCGTTGTGATAACGGCATAAGAAAGGATCACTCCGTCAGGTTTATTTGATATCCTGTCGTATTCCGGATCAGGATCTTTAACATCGGAATAATGAACCGCAAGGCTTGCACATACATGCCCGCCTGCAGAGAATCCGCACACTACAAATCTTTTTCCTTCAACACCGTACTGCGCAGCATTTTTTCTGATGAATCTGACGGCTCTTGAAATATCGTTAAGAGGCTGCTTCTTAAGAGGAACAGACATGGTGATATCCGTTGTGTATGTAAGTACAAAAACATTCATTCCGCGGTTATAGAATTCAAGAGCCGGAAGTTCCGCTTCATGAGGTACGACCATACAATATCCGCCGCCGGGAACCATGAGCATACAGTCATGCTTCTCATCATCGTTATGGACATAGGCGAATATATTGGGAACAAAACCATAAGAAGCTTCATAGGTATATTCCCCATCCTTCCAGATGTTCTCACGGAAGTTATTCATAGTCCTCTCGGGAAGTCCCACAGGCTTATAGTCTTCTTCCGAATAATCAGGTTCCCATTTATCGATATTCTCTTTTGAAATCGCTGTTTCAAGAACCGAATAGTATGCTTGCTTTGCAAGACAGTTTTTCCAAAACAGAAGAGGATAACTGGTCTCTCTCCTGAATCCGGAAAGCCAGCTGTTTTCATCCAGAAGATTCCAGAAGGTTACGCTTGTGATATTGGCCTTGCCGTTCTTTTTTGCATCCAGATAGATCCTGAAAAACTCGGCATATCTGTCAGCAAGTGCCTTCATAGACTCTTCAGAGGGATCGGCATTATGCATATCCAGCTCTGTTATCTGTATCTGCAATCCGAGCTTGCCGTACATCTCAAGAGCGGTGCGGTATGCCACAACATCCGGATGATCCATGAGAAGATGGGACTGCATTCCCATTCCGTCTACAAGATCTTTTTCCATGAGCGGCTTTAAGATATTCTCTATGATAAAGTCTCTCTTCCACTCCTGAGCTGTTTCATAATCATTGTAGAAAAGTGCTACATTCGGCGCAGCATATTTTCTCGCAAATTCAAATGCCCTTATTACGTAATCATTTCCGACGGTCTTGGTCCATACGGATTTTCTGAAATCGCCCTCATCAACCGCCTCATTAACCACGTCCCACGCATATATTATTCCCGGATATTCGGTCTGAACAAAATCAAGAACTCCGTGAATATAGCTCTCAAGCCTTGCAAGGATCGTCTCCCTGTCAGCAAGAGGGAAATTCTCATTATATCTTTGATGGAAAAACCACTTGGGAGTCTGGTTATGCCACACAAGAGTGTGACCGCGCATTGCGATACCGTTTGCTTTGGCAAACTCCAGATAAGGGATTGCTTTGTCGAATGTAAGAGCGGGTGAAAGATTATACTTTTCAGGGTCACTTTTATTGGCATCCCTGTCCAGATAAAACATCGGCTTCATGTCATTTTCACAGGTAAAGCTGCTGAACTGCGAAGTAAGAAGCTTCATATGAGCAGGTACATGAAGATTATAGTTAGAGATTGCTGCGCCGATTTTGAAATACGGCTCGAAAGCTGTTTTGAGATTCATTTTGTTTTTCCCCTAATTTTTGTTTTGAAAATCAAACTGACACCGGGGTCGTGCCCCTTTTGTCAGCCCGCTTTTTATTATAGTACGGCCATCATGTGGTTACAATAAATAAACGAAACGCCCCGGGCGCGACCGGGGCGTTTCTAGGCTTAGTCTACCGGATCAGGGGTTGATTTCTCCGGTATATCCATAACTCTGGGGAAGAGTAGGATCACTTTGAAAAGATCGCCGTCCACGACAAGATTCAACCTGCCGTTCATAAGCTCCATGAGACTCTGGGCGATCGAAAGGCCGAGGCCGTTTCCTTCGGAACCTCTGGAGGAGTCACCTCTTGTGAATCTTTCAAGCAGTTCATCGCTTGACATATTAAGCATTTCACGTGAGGTATTCTTTATTTCTATTGCTGCGTTATCGGAACCGCCGGTGAGGTTGATGTAAACCCTTGTGCCCGGCTGGGAATACTTAGATACATTTACCAGCAGATTATCCAAAACTCTCTGAAGATGCTTTGTGTCTGCCAGGATATTGATAGGCTCTTCGGGAACATGGATCTTAAGGATCAGTTCGGAAGCTGCCAGTCTTTCTTCGTACTCACCGATAACCTGGTGAAGTACCATATTTACATTACAGGGTGAGAGCTCGGCTTTGAGATTGCCGGTCTGGGCCTTGGATGCTTCGATCAGATCTTCAAGAAGTTTCTTGAGTTTGATAGCCTGACGTTCCAATGTTCCGAGATACTCACGGTTTGCAGGCTCATCTGCGGGCTGTTCTCTCAGAAGCTCTACATAACTGATAATGGATGTAAGCGGAGTCTTGATATCATGTGAGACATTTGATATAAGTTCCGTCTTAAATCTCTCACTCTTCATACGTTCATCAAGTGCTTTTTCAAGTCCGACGCTTGCGGAGTTTATACCGTTACCGATCTTCTTGAAATCATAGAACATACGCCTGGTATCAACGGGAGTATGAAGGTTTCCGTTAGCCAGTCTTTCCGCTCCCTTGGCGATCCTGTTAAGCTGAAGAACACTTACGATGAACAGCGGTACCAAAACCAGTGTCTGGAATATCCATCCCAGGATCACGATTTCGGACGCGCCCTCTGAAAGTGCAGGCACCAGAATGAGAAATTCTGCAAGTGTGCACAGAACGCATATTCCGATAGTTTTCCATAAAAGTCCGATGTTTTCACGGCACTGATATGAAAGATATCGTACGCCTTTCCCCAAGAAAGCAACAAAGCGGATCATGAAGAAAACAAAACAGATAATGGTAAGAATTCCGAATAATACCGCTACGACTATGGGAAGAGGTCTCCACTTGCACGCAAGTTCAACCCATGGATCCGCCCTTACAAACAGGTCATCCTTACTCTTATCCAAAGGATCTGCCACACAGGCGATAAGATAACAATCTGTTCCGGTTATGATATCATCCGATGTTTCGTTGGTTGTAACGGTCCAATCCTGGAAATCTATCTCCCAGCTGTCAAAGTCGCATTTTACCGCAGAAACATAGTCACCAAGATCCTCCGACTTACATACGGTAACATCCGAAGGATAAATATCTACACAATCTCCGTATTCGGTGCAGATATACATATTACAATGTTCTATGACGTCGTCCGACCAGCCTGTCCTTCCTTCCGAATATAAGTCAAAATCCTGTCCTCTGTATATCTGATACAGTTCGGACATATCCATGGACAAAGTGACGGGGAAGTAATAATAATCTTCCGTAAGGACATATGCCATGTCCGTATTCCAGGTATAAATGAATTTTAAAATATGATGCTGTTCAACTACGACATTACTGTCATTATAGTTGCTCCAGTTGGTAATATATGCTCCTGTTCCGGGAAGACTGTCGATATCATACTGAAATATGGAATAGTCTCCGAGTGTTGCGCTGTATTTGAATAATTCGGTCTTGTCACCTGCCAGCACCTCTTCCGGAAGAGTACATACTAAATAAGATGATTCTTTTTCAAGGTTTACACTCGTCGGATCATCCGTTGAATATACACCATAACGAAAATTTGTTTTTTCAAGCTGTTCAAGTCTGAAATCGTCTTTATAATCCGACAGAGCATAAACAGCGTAATTTTTTAATAATCTTTCATTAACATTATTACGGAACATTCTGGTACTGTCATACAGACCATACTCACCGAGTAACACTGCTACCGCAATGGCAATGCCGGTCACAATACCGGTCAAACAGGTAAGTATGAACCAGAAGATTGCTCCGTGCTTACGACGCTCCTTTTTTTCGTCATCACTCTTAGTCATTCTTTTCCTCTCAAGTTACACATTGGACTTATCAATGTAATATCCTCTGCCCCAGATCATCTTGAGGTATCTGGGATCTGAAGGATCTATCTCAATCTTTTCTCTTAAATGTCTTATATGAACCGCAACGATACTCTCTGTTCCCATACAGTTATCCTTCCATACCTCTTTGTAGATCTCGGTAGGAGAATAAACATTTCCGGGATTTTCCATCAAAAACTTGAGAATATCATATTCGGTACGGGTAAGGCGAACAGGCTCCCCGTCAAGCCATACTTCTTTGGTACGGTCTACGACTCTGATGCCTCCGCATACAAGCTCTTCTTCACCGGCGCCGGCTGCAGTATTTCCACCGAGCTGCATATATCTGCGAAGTCCCGAACGAACTCTGGCCATTAGCTCAACGGGATTGAATGGCTTAGTTACATAATCGTCCGCACCCAGGTTCAGACCCAAAATCTTGTCGGTATCCTCACTTTTGGCAGTGAGCATTATGACAGGAACATTGCTGAATTCTCGAATCTTGGAAAGAGCGGTTACTCCGTCCATAACAGGCATCATAATGTCCAAAAGGACAAGATGAATTTCTTCGCTTTCAAGGATTTCTATGGCTTCTTTTCCGTTTGATGCCGTTTTGACTTCGTATCCTTCTGATTTGAGGAAAAGGCTTATCGCATTTGCGATGTCCTTCTCGTCGTCACATACAAGAACTGTCTGCTTGGTATTATCATTCATAATTCCTGCCATTTTACCTCCGGTTGTGATCACATTAGTTATTGTGCCACTTTTAAGTTTAAGAATCTATTATGCGCTGCTTTAAGATTTGTTTAAGAGTTTACATATAATAATTTATGAAAAAGACTACGGAGACTACCTTTCAAGTATCTCCAGAACGCTCCTTGATATCTTCTCGGCGTTCTCTATGATACTTCTGAGCGACTCTCTATCCTCATCATTATCAGTGTTTTCCAAGAGAAGATCGGCATTTCCGCGGATGATCGTAAGGGGTGTCTTAAGGTCATGGGCGATCTGAGCCATCTCTGTCTTGGTCCTTTGCTCATCCTTCCATTTTGCCTCCAGCGACTCGGAAAGAGAGTCCCTGAGGCTGTCTATTGCAAGAGATATCTCATCGATCTCTTTAATCCCCGTACTGACGCCCTTTTCCGAAAGATCTTGGTCTTTGAGGCGCTCGGCATGATCCTCCACCCTTTTTACCGCCTTATTTATCTTCCTGATGACAATGACCGTCGGAACCACCACAACAAGAGCAAAAACAAGGATTATCAATATGAAAACCGTATATTCATATTTTACCCTAAGGCTATAGTGAATGTATGCGGATTTCCCGCCGATACCGGCCTTCAGATATACATCCTGTCCTCTTAAGATCCTGCACTCCGGTGTGTTTTCAAACTCCGAAATAAAGTCTCTGAGAGCCTTTTCTCCGGATGTGTCAAACCGGGTATATATTTCTTCCCCGTTTTCCCCGATTATTATACATCCTGCCCCATTCGGAAAAGAAGACGTATCAAATACACCGTTTACTTTAGATTCCGAGATCCAGCTTTCGACATCTCTGTCCAGCTGTCCGGGCTCTGTATAAGAAGCAGAATTCAGCCACATCGTTACCGATATGACACTTAATGCCGCTGTAATGAACAACAGGCAAATAATGGAGAAAATGTATATCCCCATCATTTGCCCTATACTTATTCGTCCTTTTTCCATTTGTATCCTATACCCCATACGGTTTCTATCGGATCATACCCTTTTGCGGAAAGCTTTTTTCTAAGGTTTTTGACATGCTCGGTTATGGCCGATTCATCACCGGATTTCTCATATCCGTACACATTCTCGTAAATCTGCTCTTTGGAATAAGCCTGCCCTTTGTTCCTGACAAGGAGAAGCATGATGTCAAATTCGCTTTTGGTAAGATTTATATCCTCCCCGCCTGCTTTTAC
Organism: Lachnospiraceae bacterium; assembly: GCA_016291475.1. Next base: position 24,620 of record JAEEXJ010000041.1, read on the forward strand.
CATTCTGGCTGACGGATAAAGGGCTATTTCCCCGGATCTTATGCAGGATTCATTCTCCCTTTTATCCCTTCTGATATGGGCCGAGACTCTGGCTCTGAGCTCAGCTACCGAGAAAGGCTTTCGCAGATAATCATCTGCACCGAGGGCCAGACCGTAGATAACATCCTCTTCCAGAGCTTTAGCCGTGAGAAATACTATCGGGCAAGCCGCATCTCCACGGATCCTTTGAAGGATCTCGTACCCGTCCTCTCCCGGCATCATCACATCCAGGATGATAAGATCTATGTCTGAATATTTTGCGGGAAGGGGCTCGTGGGGCCTGCAGACCGTGACGACTTCGTATTCTTTTTCCAGAGCTTTCCTGATGACCCTTAAAATACCGGGTTCATCATCTACAGCCAAAATTTTCATTTAACCACCGCATAAACAAGGATTGATAATGCGTACAGGATGTACACATGTGCGGGATAAAAGAAGTAGAAAAACCCGGAATTTCCTTTACCCCGTTCCCCATTATAGCAGAGCATAAGAGGAACTGCGAATATACTCATCCATTCATAGGCTTCGAAAAACAAAACCTTTGAATTAAGGCCGCCCATCATCAGTCCCACCAGCACAAAGCCGGCAAAAAGTTCGAATACAAGGTAAGCATATATACGAACCTTTTTGTTCCTAAGGTATGAAAATCCGAATAAGATCATGCCCTCGATCAGTGTCATTGTGCCACCATCAACGATGAAGGTATGAAGGGGCAGAACCGAGTAGTTGATCAGATTCGCAACGAAAAGCCCGGTGGAATTTCCTGAGTTCATAAGGGGCATATATACCGCAAGATTGAAGATATAGGGAAGAAGGATAGGCACTAAGGCAAGTAACAATCCCCTAAAGATCTTCTTGTGTGCGATCATGTCCATTCCCTGCATTACGACCATGAGAATCACAAAGCTCGAAAGCATTGCATTTGCAGGGATAAAGCCGTCGCCCCTTACGAAGCCGCTCAGCACGTTATAGAAGCCGAACTGAATGAGTCCCATGATGGCAGCGATCACATATACCTTGAGGAAGTACTTTTTCCTGTCATGGGTATGTATGAATCCCTCTATGAGGCAGAAAAGAAAGAGAGGGGCCGCAAGTCTTCCCACCCATGAAAACCAGATGGGAATACGTCCGGTATACTCGAAGAAGTAATGGATATGGTCAAGGACCATAGAGAAAAGTGCGATGTATTTCAGGGCAAAACCAGAAAGTCCTTTATTTGTGATTGTTTTAATATCTTTCATGTCTAATATCCTCCTGACAGTTAAGAGAATAAAAGACAATTATAAGGAAATTATAAGGATTAATCAGAAACTGCCAAAGATCTTATATATTGATGAAATTCATTTAACTCCGCAGTACCATAAACAGTTGCATCATATCCGGCACCTCTAAGACTTATCACTTCCCCGTTATCAAACTTCAGCCATAGATACCACGAATCACCATAATCCGATTCATCGAACCAATTCTGTAATTCTATGCTGTTTTCATCATAAGTAACTCCCCACCAATCTTCAGCATTTAATTCCTCAAGTTTGGAGATGATATCATTTTTCAGCGTTTCATCCGCTATCATAATAGACTTATCCGTCTTTAACATACCAATATCTGATACATTAAACACAAGTCCATATTCGAAATCATATATATAATAATCAGGTTTTTGACCGAATCTTGCAAAGGCAATGAGATTAAGATGATCCAAATCTTCATCTCTCAAAGTTTTATCCGTAACCGCTCTAAATGTTTTTTGATAAAAAATATACTCCGGA
>JAEEXJ010000042.1 GCA_016291475.1 Lachnospiraceae bacterium
AAAGACTCCGTCATCCACATATTTATCCGTTTCCGATACCCACATGGGAAATTCGCCTTTTTCAAGTATGGTCTGACCGTTCAGCACTCCGGTATGAAAAGAAATATGTCTGAACTGTCTCAAAATCAGTTCCATCCTTGTGTACCTTGAACCCTCTGGCTTTTCACGGAGCATATCATCCGTTAATGAATCCAGATAGTCATATGTCTTCTTTTCTATAGAGTCCAGATATTCCAGAAGTTGTTCATCGGATAATACCGCATCGCAGGGCTTCTCCGGATCATCCATTCCCTCAACATGAAATGCAGGTTCTTCATAATCAAAGGGGTTGATAAACCACTTATCAGCGGAATGAAGGGCGTGATATACCCATCTCCAGCAAGGTGCGCCATAGCACATGGCATCCCGGTCATAAGTTTGGATAGAGGTCCTGATATTCAGGAAATTCGGTTTAACAGTCTCTTTGATGATCATGCATAATTCATTCATGTTAAGGCCTCACAAGCTTGTTTTTTATTCTCCCGACAGTATCATCTTCAAGACCAAGGTCATATAAATACTGCTCCGCGGTCCCAAATCTTTCTCTGAATAACCGAAGGAAGGAGATCATAGATTTCTCATCAGCAACGACAACTTCTCTTTTGATTTCCGGATGTTCCGCCAAAAGCTTCTCTAATCTGAGTTTGTTAAATTCACGGCTTATGACGTAATCATATGTTATATCTTCATCGGATACGCCCACCAATAGCAGCAGTATCGCACTTGTCACTCCTGTTCTGTCTTTTCCAGCTGTACAATTAAACATAACTCCGGCAGGTGCTTCCGCAATCGCAGAAAACACCTCCTTCATAACTCCGGAACAGGCTATGCTCATATAAGAATCCGGCACATCCTCAAGACGATCAGGAGGAATCGCTCCCTCAATAATAGGGAATGAATAAAAACGAAAGTCCTTATCCTCCGCGAAAGCAGAAGGTGCTTTAGAGGTCTCCGCTTCACTCCTGAGGTCAACTATAGTCGTTATACCCCTGCTAAGAAGAAGATTTTTATCATGTGAACTTAACTTCCCGCATCTGTCGCTTCGATAAACTCTGTCCGGCACGGTATATTCATCTGTTCCGGATATTCTATACCCACCCAAGTCCCTGGTGTTCAATGTTCCTTCCAGAATCGATTTATAGATACCGGCATTATCCAGTTTCTTCTCCATCAGATCAAATTTGCCTTTGCGCCAATTTGCATATCCTCTGGATACATATCCATTGTGCAGATACAGCCTCTGTGCAAAGGGATTCTCCGTAAAAGTATCCAGCCTTACGGATTTATACCCCATATCCCTGATCTGATCTTCGATATGAAGTAAAACTTTTTTTCCTAAGCCCTTATTCTGAAAACCGGGCGATACGCAAAACCTGTGTATTACATAAGCAGTTTCTTCATCGCATTCCCACTTGCCATTAGCATATTGTTCATCCGACTCACCGCTGATCACATATAATGCAGCAAGCCTATCTTCAGAATATGCAAGGTAAAGTGTGTTCTTATCAATATCTTCTTCAAAATCTATTCGTGCAGGATATACATCATCCCATTGATATATCCCATGCTTTTCCATCTCATCAACAGCCTCTTTAATAAGCATGCAGATTGCATCTAAATCCTGCTTTGTTCCAAGTCTGTACTTAATTTCCATTACCTTCAATTCCCAATAACTCTTCTGCCAGTCTTACAGTCTCTTCCTGACTTCTGTTCTCATCACGATAGATCACTTTAAAACCGGCATTCTCCAACTCGTCATAACATTCTTTAGAGCAAATCCTGGTAAGGATTTCTCTGTAATTATCAAGTGCTACCTGAGGATCCGGCTCTTCAAGCATCAGCCTATACAGGAATTGTTTTTCCGGGTCCGGACGGTCAAAGAATCTGTGTATCGATATCTCCGGATCGGACAGCATAACAAGCACGTGGTTCGTATCCGAAATCCTATGCAGAGTATCTATGCAGATATTAGTATCTACAAACACTTTCTTATCATGTGATTCAGGTTTTCCCAGCAACTCCTCAAGAATACCGAGCTCAACAATCTCGCACTCTTTCTTTACATTGTTTATCCAAGTCACATATTCTTCAGGTGTTCTTCTGATAAACTCATGCCAATCCTGAAGATCTCGTGAGTAGGTCAGGTTAGGAAAATCTTTGCTGTCCAGTTCAGGCAGTTTCTCATCATGATAATTCTCCTCAAGTGCAATACCATTATGTTTTGCAGCAAGATTTGCTGTTAGTATATAAATAGTTCAAATTAAAATGAGATTTCTCCTAAAAAATTGTACTATATCCAAAGAGGAGGAACTCATTATGCCACGTAAAAACAAACAACACGACAAGCAGTTTAAGCTGGATGCAATTCAGTATGTTAAAGAACATCCTGATCTAACCCAGGCTGAATGCGCCAAGAACCTTGGTGTCAGCATCACTACTCTTACCAGATGGTTATCTCAGTACAAGGAACACGATGGTGATATCCCTGTTAGAGGATCCGGTAATTATCAATCAGATGAGCAGAAAGAAATAGCTCGTCTGAAACGTGAACTCCGTGATGCTCAAGACGCATTAGATGTCTTAAAAAAAGCCATCGGCATTCTGGGAAACGACTGACAGTTGCTATCTATACCGAAGTAGCTGCCAAGGCAGAAATCTCAAAAGTAACCGGACGCCGTATCTCTGTCTCCGGAATGCTCAAAAATCTAGGCGTTTCTCGTTCTGGTTATCGTGCTTTCCTTCAACATAAGCCATCTGCTTCTCAACAGAGAAAGAATGCCATAAAGGAGAAGATCAAAGACATTTATGATAACTCCAGGCAAAACTACGGAGCTCCGAAAATAACTCACAAACTCCGCGAATCCGGCGAAGTGATCGCCGAACGTACAGTTGGCAAATATATGAAGGAAATGGGCATTCGCGCTCAATGGCTTAAACCATGGACAACCACTACAAGAGACTCTGATTTCAGCAAGGAGCTTCACAACGTTCTCAATGAGCAGTTTGATCCGATCCGTCCTAATGCGGTTTGGTGCACTGATATCACGTATATTTGGACCCGTGATGGTTTTGTATATCTGACAAGCATCATGGACCTTTATGCCCGTAAAATCATCGCCTGGACACTTTCCGAAACAATGGAAGTATCCTGTGTAATTGATACGATCAACAAAGCTAAAGCAAGACGTAATACGGATCTTCCTTTAATTCTGCATAGTGACCGCGGTAGCCAGTATGTTTCTAAAGCGTACCGCGCAGCCACTGAGAAATACCAGTTAAGCTATAGCTATCCAGGCTATCCTTACGACAATGCCTGTATAGAATCTTTCCATGCTCTTATAAAACGAGAATGGCTAAACAGATTCAGTATCATGAATTACAGGCAGGCTTATCGCCTTGTTTTCGAATATATCGAAACTTTTTATAACACTGTTCGAATTCACAGCCATAATAACTATATGTCGCCAAATGAATTCGAAAAACTATATCAGTCTGTATCCGGTGAAGGTATACAGAAGAAAGCGAGTTAATATGAGAAATCTCCCATTTTAATTTGTTCTAAATCTTGACAGAGGACCAATTTTTTACGATCGTAGACTTTCCCGCATACGACGTTCCTATAACGAAATACACATTATTTAAATCCATATATTTACACTCATGGCGATCATTCATAAGAGCATCATTCCTTTTTCTTCAAATAGAATCGATATAACTCTTCTTTATCATCGCCGATATCCTGATACATTTTGGTTTCGATCAACTTAAATCCGGTCTTTTCGGCAGTCTTCCATGATCCAATATTGATATCTTTGATAACCGCAATTATTTCATTCTCACCATAGTGATCAAAGAAATAAGCAACATAGGCTTCTACCGCCTCACTTACATATCCCTTCCTTCGATAATCACTTCCGACAAAATAACATATTCCGATTCTGTCCGTATCCTCGAAATATGTACATCCCACATTACCGATCACTTCTCCCGTATCCTTAAGCAATATGGTGCATGGAATATAATCAACTCTCGGATCATCTTTTTCCGTAAGTAAAATCGCTTCGTTTATCCATTCACCTGCCCATTCCGAAAAAGATTCATCAAAACCAATCTCGGAAAGGCTCCCGTCCGTCGCCATTTCGGCATAAGCCTTCTCATCTCCCGGCTGAATGGATCTTATAATTGTTCTCTCGGTCTCTATATGCATCTCTTTATCTCAGCCTCCGTGAGAAAGTATAATATGATACTACTTCAAATGAACGACCCAGTCATTATGCTCTATAGTATACTGAAATTCATTTAAATCCGGATCATTTAAAACTTTCATAAGATCATAAAAATCCTCTACAACATTGACTTCCGAAAGTTTATCTGCATTGATCCACTCCATCTCCCCTTCTTCGGAAGAAGAAACAGTGCCGCTGAATTCGGTAGCTTTGAACAGTAAAACGATGTATCTTCCGCCTTCAATAGGAAACTGCTTGATCCCTGCAAGCTTGGGATTTATGATATCCAATCCGGTTTCTTCCTTCATCTCCCTGATAACTGCATCGACAAATGATTCGCCCGGTTCAACATGTCCTCCCGGAAAGGTATATCCCTTCCAGTCCTCTTTGATCCGGTTCTGAAGCAATAATCTGTTTCCGTCCTGTATAAGGCACAAAACGGTTAATTCAACATTTTCGGTTTTATGTCCCACTGCTTTATCTCACTTTCTTTTCACTAAAAAAGGCGAGCCAAAGGAAACCCCTCGACTCGCCGATAAATTAAATTCCCAGTACAAAATACCTGATCAAAAACAGCAGGAACAGATGCACCGGATAGAATGCGTAGAAGAAATATTTCATCTGTCTTCCTCGCTTGCCGTTGTAGAACTTTACAGGGATGAGATCAAGGAATGCAACTCCTTCAAACAGATTCTTAACGGTAAGAGCAATAACTCCCCATTTAAATCCGTTGCTCCTTGCATTTCTAAATGCATAAATAGCAACTACCGCAAGTACTCCCCACCCGCCGTAGTCGGTATTCAAAAATTCTGCCCATCTAAAGAAGGACAAAGTAATGATCAATGCGATGGACATTTTAATCTTCTTTTCATCGTCCCACTTATGAGTAACGCAGATAAATGCAATCACTCCACCGATAGCGCCGAGTATGGCAGTCGGGATATATTCATTTATTCCAAAGAATCCGTTCAGGATATATCCGAAAATTGAAATCATGGATGAAATCGAAGCATATCCGCCAAGTGCTCCGGCGAAAACAACTCCGCTCATTCCGAGAAATTTGAAAAAACCATTATAAATATCTATGCTCTTATGCCTTACAAAATCGATGCAGGCCAGAGCAGCTACACCCAGAAGCAAAGTAAAAAATACATTCTGATGTCCGAATCCGATCTCTGTAAAAAAGGCAAGGTCAAAAGGAACATCCGATATAAATGCAAAAATAAGAAGTCTGATAAGATACTTAATAACATTTCTGGTGTGCAGAAAGCCTTCTACAAGAAGGAAGCAGAAAATCGGAAATGCGATTCTTCCTATCGCTCTGAGCATCATATCTATGTTCGTGACCGTAACGATGTTTCCCATCCAATCAGCCCATAACCATGGAGCTTTGGAAGTGATCACCGCCTCACAATATTCGGGGCCGAGCGGACCCAAAAATCTGCTTGTATAAACTTCAAAAAGCGATGCACCGACGTGATCTATGAACATCGTGACAATTGCGATTATCTTAAGTGTGCTTCCGGTGATTCCTCCGTTTTTTCCTCTGTCAGGTTCCGGAACAACTTTTACAACATCGCCTTTTTGAACACCTGCTTCGTCTTTGCCGTAAGGGCTGACGTTTTCAGTGTATATTTCTTTATTCTCCTCATTCATTTATAAAATCCTCCATAATGCTCAAGAGTTCTTCTCTTCCCTGCTTGGTCTCGGCAGAGAAAGGAAGTATCTTTACATCTTTTTCCATCTTAAGAACGGTTTTTATATTCTTAATAGATTTATCGATCTGGGAACGCTTGAGCTTATCTGCTTTCGTCGCCACCACAACAGGAGTAAGTCCTGCGTTAACGATCCAGCTGTACATCTGTCTGTCGTCCGCTGTGGGATCATGTCTGATATCAACAAGAAGTACAACACACTTAAGTGTCTCCGACTTGCGGAGATACTTTTCTATCATAGGTCCCCACTTGGCACGTTCAGCCGCAGAAGTCTTGGCATAACCGTATCCGGGAAGATCCACGAGATAGAAATAAACATCTTCCTCGCTGTAATCCGCACCGCATCTTACCTTATAGTAATTGATGGTTCTGGTCTTGCCGGGCTCTGCAGAAGTTCTGGCAAGCTTCTTCCTGCATAAAACCGTATTTATCAGAGAGGACTTTCCGACATTACTTCTTCCCGCAAAGGCAAGCTCGGGAAATTCGTTGACGGGAAGTTTACTCGTGATACCACATACTGTTTCAAGTTCTGCGTTTTTTACGGTAAGCATTTCTTTTCCCCTATCTGATCAATCAAACAAAGGGACTGTCCCTTCGTTCTGTATTTTTATAAAAAAATGGAACGAAGGAACAACCCCTCGTTCCATTCATACCGTTATTTACTTTAAACCGCGTCTTTCTTCTTCCTGATAAGCTTGGTAGCATCCGGATTTCCACCGTTCTCCACCGCAGCCTTTGTAACCAGACAGCTCGTGATCGTAGAGTCTGAAGGAATCTCATACATAACATTCATCATGGATTTCTCCATAATGGATCTGAGTCCTCTTGCTCCCGTCTTACGTTCGTAAGCCTGATCCGCAACGGATTCAAGTGCAGCTTCTTCAAAATCAAGATCCACACCATCCATCTCAAAGAGCTTCTTATACTGCTTAACAAGCGCATTCTTGGGCTCTTTTAAGATTCTCATGAGAGCAGCCTTATCCAGGCCTTCAAGAGTTACCGCAATGGGAACTCGCCCTACAAACTCAGGTATAAGCCCGAACTTGATAAGATCCTGAGGTTCTACTTTCTTAAGTACCTCTCCGATCTCTCTTTCGGTCTTGGTGGTTACTTCGGTATTAAAACCGATAGCTTTACGATCCAGTCTGGTCTCGATGATATTCTCAAGTCCGTCAAACGCACCGCCGCAAATAAATAATATATTGGTGGTGTCGATCTGGATAAGCTCCTGATGAGGATGCTTTCTTCCTCCCTGAGGAGGTACGGAAGCTACGGTTCCTTCAATTATCTTAAGAAGTGCCTGCTGAACTCCCTCACCCGATACATCCCTGGTGATGGAAACATTCTCGGACTTCTTGGTGATCTTATCGATCTCATCGATATACACGATACCGTGTGATGCTCTATTAACATCATAATCCGCAGCCTGGATCAGCTTGAGGAGAATATTTTCAACATCCTCACCCACGTATCCCGCCTCGGTAAGAGTGGTAGCATCGGCAATGGCAAAAGGCACGTTTATTATCTTGGCTAGAGTCTGCGCAAGATAAGTCTTTCCGCTTCCGGTAGGTCCGAGGAGCAGAATATTACTCTTCTGAAGCTCCACATCGCCTTCCTTGGGAGCGTTTGTAACGCGCTTATAATGATTGTAAACGGCAACGGCAAGAGCCTTCTTGGCGTCTTCCTGGCCTATTACATATTCATCAAGAAACTCTTTGATCTGGCGGGGCTTTAAGAGTCTGATCTCCTCATCATTTCCGGATGCATTGTATTCGGTCTCATCAAAATCATCTTCGATAATATCGGAGCAGATCCCTATACACTCATCACAGATATAGATTCCGGGAGGGCCCGCAACCAGCTTTTTTGCGTCCTTCTTAAGCTTTCCGCAAAAAGAGCATCTGATTTCTCCATCATTGTCTTTTTTGGATGCCATTATTTTTTATCTCCGGTGTCATGGTTTTCGATGACAGAATCTACAAGTCCGTACTCAACAGCTTCCTGAGCAGTCATCCAGTTATCACGGTCGGTATCCTTGCACATCTGCTCGTAGGACTTGCCGGTGTTCTCGGAAAGGATCTTGTTGAGCTTTTCCTTGGTACGGATGATGTTCTTAGCTGCGATCTCGATATCGGAAGCCTGGCCCTTAGCTCCGCCGAGGGGCTGATGGATCATAACTTCGGCATTGGGAAGGATATATCTCTTTCCTTTCTGTCCGCCTGCAAGAAGGAATGCTCCCATGCTGGCTGCCATACCGATACATACGGTTGACACATCGCACTTAATGTAGTGCATGGTATCGTAAATAGCCATTCCAGCGGTTACTGAACCGCCGGGGCTGTTGATATAAAGATGAATATCTTTCTCGGGATCTTCCGCTTCAAGGAAAAGAAGCTGTGCTACGACGATACTTGCGGTATCATCATTAACTTCATCTCCGAGGAAGATGATCCTGTCTTTTAAAAGTCTTGAATAAATATCATAAGAGCGCTCACCCTTTGAGGTCTGCTCTATGACGTAAGGTACTAAGCTTGACATTTATACCTCCTTAGCGTTGTCGGTAACAAACTCCATAGCTTTCTTGATAACGATATCGTTGTTAAGTTCCTTGAGGCCCTTAGCTTCAAGCATCTCTTTTACCTTCTCTACCTCGAGCTGGTAAGCTTCTGCCATTGCCTCGTATTCCTTCTGACGATCCTCATCGGTAACCTCGATGCCTTCCTTCTCGGCTACAGCCTGAAGAACAAGGCGGGACTTGATACGATCCTCAGCCTGAGGTCTTACCTGCTCCATCATCTTGTCGAGAGTAAGTCCGGTATATTTAACGTACTGATCCCATGAAAGGCCCTGCATCTGAAGTCTCTGCTGATAATCTCTGATGATCATCTTCTGCTCGGTCTCAAAGATCTCCTCGGGGATATCCATCTTGGCACCCTCGATAACCTTTGCGATAGCTTCGTCCTGCTTCTTGCCTCTTGCCTCATTGAGCTTATCTACTTCGAGATCACTCTTAACGGAATCCTTGTAATCCTTAACTGATTCGAATCCCTTGTCTGATGCATAATAATCATCAAGAGCGGGAACCTTCTTCTCTTCGATCTCATTAACCTTGCACTTGAAGACAGAAGCCTTTCCTGCAAGTGAATCTTCGTGATAATCCTCGGGGAAGGATACGTTTACATCGAGATCCTCACCGATCTTAGCGCCTACAAGCTGCTCTTCAAATCCGGGAATAAACTGGCCCGATCCGATGGTAAGGGTGTAATTCTCTCCCTTTCCGCCTTCGAATGCTACGCCGTCAACAAATCCTTCGAAATCAAGCTTAATGCGGTCGCCGTTTGCAACGGATCTCTCAACCTTCTCAAATCTGGCGTCCTTATCGAGTTCGGACTGGATCTTCTTCTCTACGTCCTCGTCGGTAACTACGGTATCAACTGCAGCGATCTCGATTCCCTTGTAATCGCCAAGCTCAACCTCAGGTCTTACAGCTACGGTAGCGGTGAAGATAACGGGCTTTCCTGCTTCAGCCTGAACAACTTCAAAGCTGGGGCTTGACATGATGTCCTCGTCAACCTCATCGTATGCCTTCTCATACTCATCGGGAACGAGCTCATCGAGAGCCTCGTTATAGAATACCTCTTTGCCGTACATCTTCTCAATTACGTTCTGGGGAGCCTTTCCCTTTCTGAATCCGGGAATGCTGATGCTTCCCTTCTGCTTATTATATGCAGCCTTAATAGCCTTATCGAACTCCTCAGCTGCGACCTCAATGGTCATCTTGATCTTGCTTCCTTCAAGTTTCTCGACACTAACGCTCATTTGAAAAATCTCTCTTTCTAAAATTATTAATGTAAACGCCCCCTAAAGGCGCTTTTCGCATTGCGCAGACAAAGTTTAGTATACCCGATGAATACGCAATAATCAAGCATTTAGGACTGAACGTTTCTCGAATAAACAACTCCTGCCCCGTCTTCAAATACGGACAGAGCCGCCTCGGCTTCTTTTTCCGCCTTTTTATATCCCGAAGGTGTAAGCATTGCTATATCCATAAGCCTGCAAAGCACGGTATACATATCCGGGATTCTCTCATGCCCCTCTGCCATAGTACACTCCCTGATAAGGAGCTCCAAAGATGCGGAAAAGGAAGGATCCGCTTTCCTTATGGAAACATACTTTCCGCCCGAAGGCGCCTTCTGCCCTGTAAGCATGCGGTAAAACAGCGTTCCGAAGGCATATACATCCGAATACATTCCCTGTTTTGACTTATTGTCAATTTGCTCCGGTGCACTCTCTCCGGCCGTTCCTGCCTTGGAACTGTCAGCCTCTTCGAGAAAGCAGGCCGTTCCGAGATCCACCAGTCTTATCTCTCCGTCCGGCTGTAAGATCAGGTTCTCTGCCTTCAGATCCCTGAACAAAATATTACCGTCGGACTGCTGTAAGAATGCAATCCCGTCCGCAACGGATATCGCAAATTTCATTGCCTCAGGCTGGCCGAAACCGTTCCTTAATCGGATTGCTTCATCCAGGGGAGTTCCCCATATGTACTCTTCGAGAATAAAGTATTTTCCGTCTTCGTCAAAAGATTCTTCGAATTTCGGAAAAAGAGGATGATCCGCAAGCATTAAAAATTGCTCTTCCCTGTCCCTAGCGGACTTATCGCTCATTTCCTTGAGTGCGAAATACTTCCCGTCTTTTTTTACTCTGTATACGTTCCCGAACGAACCGGAACCCATAAGCTTCTTGTCATCAAATTCTCGCATCATTTCACCTGTGTGTCATTTCACCGCCAAAGCGGCAATGCATCCTTCAAACATCTCTCCCGCAAGTTCCTTCAAATGTCTGTCAAAAGCATCATCTCCGGATATATCCGTGACATCGAAGGCATTTATCACAGACCACCGGGGGCGGTTTTCATCCGGAAAGGGTTCATCGGCTAGCAATAATTCATCAGCCCATTTTTCCGGACAGGCTATTAAAACCGTACCCTCATCAAGTAACAGTATATCTTCTCCGCCGAATTCCGGTGATAAACATTTGACGAATTTTTTCTTACCGAAAACTAAAGCGGTTCTTACGATACACATTCCGGAGCCTTCGGTAACATAGACATAAGCAGTACCGCCTGCGGCGAGAATCCCTGCGCAGCCGCTTCCGAACTCGCATCCCGGTCCGATAAGAGGCGTCTCTGCGGATGGAGATACGGAAAAACCGAACACAGCAGCCTGCAGATAATCCGCTCCGTATTTCGAAATACCGCTCACAAAATCCTTAGAGAAAAAAAGGGCAAGACTCCCTTTGAGCTCACCCGTTACGCTGACGCTGCTTTCTTCCTTATCATCCGTCGGCAGGTCTCCGCATATAGCCATGGCGGCGCAGGTTCCCCTGACATCCGCCTTCTCAAGCACAACATGTCCGATTGTCTTATATAATCCGGTCAGATACTCCAATCAGGCATTCTCCCTTGCTTCTTTTTCCGCATCAAGGATCTGGGCAACAGTAGGATCTGCTATGACCTTGTGTGCGTTCATCGCCTTTTCGATCTCCTCATAGATATCAAGGAAACCTATCTTATGATCAAGGAATCTCGCAACCGCTTCTTCGTTTGCCGCATTAAAAACAGTTGGCATAGTTCCGCCTGCTTTTGCCGCGTCATATGCAAGGGCAAGTCCCCTGAAGGTATCGGTATCCGGCTTTTCAAAAGTCATGCTTCCGACCTTGAACAGATCCAGCTTTTCAGATTTCATGGGCATCCTGTCCGGATAAAAGAGAGCGTAATTAATGGGAAGCTTCATGTCGGGAGTTCCCATCTGTCCTATTACCGCACCGTCTTTAAATTCAACGGCGGAGTGAAGAACGGACTGAGGATGTACTGTTACACACACTTTCTCGTGTCCGACCCCAAACAGCCATGCGGCTTCCATTACTTCAAGCCCCTTATTTACAAGGCTGGCACTGTCTATGGTGATCTTGCGTCCCATGTTCCAATTGGGGTGTTTAAGCGCATCCTCGGGAGTCTTGGAAGCAAGCTCGTCTTTGGTCATACCCCTGAAAGGACCACCGGAACAAGTAAGAATGATCTTCTCGATCCGGTCCGAAGGTGACCCCTGAAGTGACTGGAAGATTGCGGAATGCTCGCTGTCCACGGGAAGGATCTTTATTCCCTTCTCCTTGGCAAGAGGCATTATGATATGTCCCGCACAAACCAGAGTCTCTTTATTGGCAAGTGCAATATCTTTACCTGCTTCAATAGCAGCGATGGTAGGCCTGATGCCGATCATACCGACGATAGCGGTTACCACAATATCACTGCCGGGGTCAGATGCCATTTCCATGGAGCCTTCCATTCCCGTCAGAATTCTCACTCCGCTCAGATCCTTGATTCTGTCCTTAAGATCCTTAGCGGCATCTTCATCATCCATTACCGCGATCTCGGGCATAAACTCTCTGATCTGCTTTTCTATCAGATCTACGTTCTTTGCAGCCGCAAGAGCGGTTATCTTAATCTTGTCGGGATTCTGTCTGGCAACCTCTAACGTCTGAGTTCCAATCGATCCCGTAGATCCTAATACAGATACTCTTTTCATCTATATCTCCTACAAATGTAAGACTATACTCTTCAAATTGATTTTGACTCAGCGCGGTGAAGTGCCGCGCGAGAAAAATCTCAGTTAAAGATGTTGTGTATATCGTTAAAGAATACGACAACGACGATAATGAGCAATAAGACCATTCCGGCCAAGTGAACATACGCTTCCTTCTTGGGCGGTACGGGCTTTCCCCTTACGATCTCAACAAGTGCGAAAAGAATTCTTCCTCCGTCAAGTGCGGGGACGGGAAGCAGATTAAAGATACCCAGATTCACGGTAAGAAGCAGGGTAAGATTAAGCATATTAACAAGAACGGTCATCCATCCGTAAGGACTGGTCTCTTCGATGATATCGCCAACCATGTTTACGACTCCCACGGGACCTGCAACATTCTCACGTGCTATGTTACCGGTAAGGATGGCACCGAGCCCCTTCCAGACCATGAGCACATTGTATCTCATCTCATACCACGTATATCTGAAGGCATCAAATCCGTGAAGTTCCTCAACGTAAGTGTCATTGGTGATACCGATCAGATATCTACCGTACTCCTCATCATAATAAGGAGTAAGCATAACTTCTCCGATCTCATCGCCTCTCTGATAAGTAACCCTTACTTCACCGCCGCGGTAATAGGATGTGAAAACAGAGATCTCATCATAAAGATAGATCTTGCCGCCGTCCAGTGCGAGAATCTTATCACCTGCCTGAAGACCTGCCGCCTCGGCAGCACCGCCCTCAATAACCTCGGTAACTACAGGCTCTCTGATGATGATCATATTGACCATCACAAAGGCAACTATAAATCCAAGAATAAAATTAAAAAGAGGACCTGCCAGAAGAGTCGCAAGTTTAGCCCAGGGAGATGCATTTAAAAACTTTGATCTGTCCTTGATCTGTCCCGGTACTTCTTCTTTTTCCTCTTCCGAATCCTCAACCTCATCCATACCGTCATAGACGCATGCTCCGCCCAGAGGAAGGATATTTATCTTATATGTGGTTTCGCCCTTTTTGAACTTAAAAATAGATGGTCCGAATCCGACCATGAATTCTTTGACTCTGATCCCGTTTGCCTTGGCAACTACGAAATGTCCGAATTCGTGGGATACGACCACCACAGAAAATATTATGATAAACCAGATTAGTGAAACGATCATATTCATATACAATACTCCTTACGGATAACCGTAAAGCTCAGATCGCCGCTACAAGCAAGTAAGTAAGAATGTATGCGGCAGGTCCGCAAAGGATCATCGAATCGAATCTGTCCATTATTCCGCCGTGGCCGGGGATCAGATGACCGAAATCCTTGATGTTATTGTTTCTCTTGATGCCGGATGCTGCAAGGTCTCCGACCATTCCCATAAGCGCCCCCACTCCGCAGATAAGTGCGATCTTCCACTCAACATACTGAACGGGCATAAATCTCTTGACATACAGAATTGCGAAGATATACCCGAGAATTGCGGTTCCGATGATACCGCCTATGCATCCTTCTGTTGATTTTTTGGGAGAAAGTTCTTTAAAAGGATGATGCTTTCCGAACAGACTTCCTGCGCAATATGCAAGAGTATCGCATCCCCATGATGATATGAGAACCATCCATACCAGGAATTCTCTTCCTTCAAGCTCACGGATCATATAGATAAAGCTGAGCATGATGGGACAGTAAATAACGGAAAAAACAGTTCGTACGATCCTGTCACTGGAATACATGGGAAACTTGATAACAAACCAAACAAGTTCAAGCACCATAAAACCGCCGATTCCGATGATCAGATAGGTGGCATCCGATGTGAAGTTAACAGCCATGTAATAAAGGATTATGCAGATAACGGCGATAAGATCCGGACCGTTTACACTTCTTTTTTCCGTTTCGGAGCAGAGAGCCTTAACAAGCTCAAAGTATCCGACGATGGATATAAGCATTAAGAGTGCAGACAGCAAATACCCGCCAAAGGCAAACGCAATGCCCATGACGGTTATTATCACAACCCCGCTTAAAAGTCTTTTTACGAACATTAAGATATCCTGCCTTTATTTTTCGTCCTTAACAAGCCCCCCGAATTTACGGGTTCTCGAAGCATAGCTTTCAAGTGCTTTATCCAGCTCGGCTTCGTTAAAATCAGGCCATGCACAGTCTGCAAAATAAAATTCGCTGTACGCCAGCTGCCACAGGAGGAAATTAGATATCCTCTGCTCGCCGCATGTACGGATCAAAAGATCGGGATCGGGACCTCCCGCGGTATCGAGTGCATCCGAAAGATCCTTCTCGGTAAGACCCTTCATAAAATCAATATCATTCTCCGATGCGAGCTTTCTTACGGCTCTGACGATCTCATCGCGTCCGCCGTAATTAAGTGCTATCTGGAATAAAAGTCCCGTATTGCCTGCGGTCTTTTCCTCAAGATTCGCAATAGAATCACGAAGATCGGGAGCAAGGGCTGATTTATCACCGATGACCCTTACTCTCATATTATTCTTCATCGCACGCTTGATTGAATTTTTCATATACTCGCGAAGAAGGGACATAAGTGCATCCACTTCATCCGTCGGTCTGTTCCAGTTCTCGGTAGAAAAGGCATACACGGTAAAAACCTTGATGCCTTTATTCCACACAATCTCGCACATATCTTCAACGACATGTGCGCCTTTTACATGACCGGCATTTCGCGGAAGGCCTTTTCTCTTAGCCCATCTTCCGTTACCGTCGAGTATTATCGCAAGATGCTCGGGAACGTTACTCATTATACGGTCATAAGCTCCTTGGTCTTCTCTTCAAGAGCCTTATCGATCTTGGCAATATAATCATCGGTAAGCTTCTGAAGTGAATCGGTAAGATCTGCAGCTTCGTCCTCTGAAATCTCGCCCTTTCCGAGCTTTTTGAACTCTTCGTTTCCGTCTCTGCGGATATTTCTGAGTGCAACCTTGCCCTCTTCAGCCTTCTTCTTGATATCCTTTACAAGATCCTTACGTCTTTCCTCGGTAAGCTCGGGGAACTGAAGTCTGATGATGCTTCCGTCGTTCTGAGGATTGATTCCGATATCGGAAGTAAGGATAGCTTTCTCGATTGCTTTGAGCATCGACTTATCCCAGGGTGCGATCTGGATGATACGTGCCTCGGGTACGGATACATTACCCACCTGCTGAATGGGAGTGGGAGTTCCGTAATAATCTACCTTGATCTTGTCGAGAACGTGGGGATTGGCTCTTCCCGCACGAACTGCTGCATATTCCTCAACGAGGAAATCAAGGGTCTTTTTCATTTTCTCTTCATATGACTGTAATCTGGCGTCCATAAAAACCTCCGCTCTATACCGTAACTCTGGTACCGTTTAATTTGCCGTAAAGAGTATTTACGATGCTGTTTTCTTCATTCAGTGAAAATACCGCCATGGGCATCTTATTGTCCCTTGCAAGGATTGACGCGGTCATATCGACTACCTGAAGGTTCTGAGCGATGACATCATCAATGGTGATCTCATCATAACGCTTTGCATCAGGGTTCTTTGCAGGATCGGAATCATAAACTCCGTCGATCGATTTTGCAAGAAGGATCTGATCCGCTTCAACTTCAACCGCTCTTAAGACTACGCCGGTATCGGTTGAGAAGTAAGGATGACCCGTGCCTCCGGCAAAGAAAACAACATGTCCTTCTTCGAATGCCGCATTTGCCTTATCCTTGGAAAAAAGATCGGTAAATGCTCCGATGGTGAAGGGAGTCAGTATATCTGTCTTAAGTCCGACGGATCTGCAGATCTCCGATACATAAAGTGCATTCATGACTGTAGCCAGCATTCCGATCTGGTCTGCTTTTGTACGATCGATATTCTCGGAGCTTCTTCCTCTCCAGAAGTTTCCGCCTCCGATGACAACACCAACCTGTGTTCCGCGGTCTGCGATCTCTTTGATCTGTCCCGCAACCATTCTTACGGTAGGCTCGTCAAATCCTTTTCCCGTAGGTCCTGCAAGTGCTTCACCGCTGAGTTTCAATAATATTCGCATAAATCTCTCCCGTAAAAGCCTTTAATAGGATCAGTTCTCTTCCTTCTTCTTGGTCTTCTTCTCGGGTCTGGTCTCAGGCTTGTAATCATCAAAGAATGCAGTAGGGCTGACTTCGGCATATGCCTGCGAACATACGCCTTCGAGAGCAGCACCGTTGTTGATCTGGACTGACTTTGAACGGATGTTACCCATAACGATCGCGGTTGAATCGAGGATAACGGGACCGTGTACATCGATGTCTCCCTTTACTGCGCCTGCGATAGCTGCGCTGAATGCGGAAATATTACCTACGATAACGGTTCCCGCACCGATCTTAACTGAGCTTTCGCTGGTGACATTACCGGTGATCTTGGCATTCTCCGCATAGATTTCTTTTGCTTCCGAATTTCCTACGATGTGTCCGGTTACGTTGAGCTTGCCTTTTACGGTAACGTCTCCGTTAACCTTACCTACAAGATCAAGAGAACCTTCGGACTCGATATCACCGTTTACGACCATTCCTCCCGTGATAACGGAAGTTTCTTCTGAAAAATTACCTGTCTCCATTTCGTCTGCTCCTTTATAAGTAGAATTTGCAATGTCTTCTGTATCTTCTTCGTAAACAGATTCGTCATCGGTTTCTTCGAAGATCTCTTCCGTCTCTTCCTCGGGCTCTCCTTCAGGCTCTTCATTAGTGCTCAGAGCAGCAAAAGCAAGGTCGAGTGCCGAGGTGTAATCCTCGGAAATCTCTTCCACGGGATCTTTCTCCTCGTCTGAGGAAGAATCCTCCGTTACATCTGCAAGTACATCCGAAATAATATCATCCTCCGAAGTCACTGCCTCTTCTTCGGTTTCTTCCTCTTCATAGGCAGTCTCTTCATCATCGGTTCCTTCATCCGAAACCGCTTCTTCCTCGGTAAGTTCTTCAACTTCGGGAAGCGGCTCCGTAAGTCCCGCAAGGATTGAATCAAGGTCATCGCTTATATCCGTATGCTCGGACACGTCTTCCGCATTATCTTCGGGAAGATCGTCTCCTCCTAGATCCGATACAAGGTCTTTAAGCAGTGAAGCGACATCATCGTTATCTTCAGAATAATCTCCGGCAGTCTCAATAGCCTCTGAAGCCTCTGCGGCTTCATCCATTCCGGCTACTTCGGCTTCGGCGAGAATGTCTTCAGCTTTGAGCTGTGCTTCTTCTTTTTTCTTCTCAGAACCGGCCACAAGTGACAGATCCTGTTTCAGTTCACCGAAAAAACCCATCTGTTACCTCCATTTTTTACCTTCCGATATCATGCTGAATGACAGCAGTGTCAGATGTTATCGGGAGTATTTCAACATTGTCCATTGCCTGAAGTGCTTCAAGGATCTGAGGCAAAGCCATTACCGTGGATCTCTTGGCTGCACTGTCGTGCAACAGAATGACTGTTGTATCTCTGGATTCTATTCCGTTTAAAGCATTTCTCACGATCTGATCAGATGTAAGAGGAACTTTTCCGGCATCTCCGCTCGACACGTTCCAGTCAAAATAAGTGATGCCCTGTGATTCAAGATAATCGGCGAGCTCGCGGACATCTGTAGCACTCACGTCATTGGAACTTCCTCCGGGGAAACGATAAAACCTGGGAGTCTGTCCCGTTACATCTTCAAGCAGCGATCTGATCCTCTGAGTATCTTCCGCAAAGCTTTCACGCGATGCATAAATGTCATCGTATACATGCGAATACGAATGCATTCCGAGGGTGTGTCCCTCTTCGACTATGCGGATGTATCTGGCATATGATGCGGTGTTTTCTCTGCCGACAACAAAGAATGTTGCCTTCACACCGTACTCGTTTAAAATATCGAGAATGTCATCGGTATAAATGCTGGGACCGTCGTCAAACGTAAGATATACTCTGTGAATCCCATCCGTCTCCGTATCCGATGCGTAAGCCAGACCCGGAGCGGTGCTTATGACATTGCTGTTTACGTCAGGCTCTTCGGGAATGTACTCATCATTAAGATCCGCACTCATGTATTCCGATACAAAGGCAGATTCTTCACCCTCAGAGGTTTCGTAAATATTCTCATCATACCAGGATAACTGAACGAGTCTGGATTCACGGGTTCCAAGCTCTTCCAGTGCCTCTCTTCCCGCGATCCTGTTCTCAAGTACCGCAACACGAGAGGCAAGTATTATACAAAAAGCGATCGGTATTATGATTACCGCCTGCAAAATAAAACGTATTATTTTCTCCGAATGACGATTCATAAAGGCACCTCGAAGACCGGATAGGATCCGCCTTCAGGGTGAATCGTCACGGTCTTAAACCAGATCTGCTATATCGTAGATCAGCTGTTCGGAATCAGCCCATCCGAGGCAGGGATCGGTAATTGACTTACCGTAGATACCCTCTCCGATCTTCTGATTTCCTTCTTCTATGTAGCTTTCTATCATAAATCCCTTAACCAGCTTCTTGATGTCGGGATTAAGATTTCTGTTGTGAAGTACTTCCTTGACGATCCTGATCTGCTGTTTGAACTGCTTATCGGAATTCGAGTGATTCGAATCGATGATAACAGCAGGATTCTTAAGATCCATCTTGTTGTACATATCGAGAACTCTTACGAGATCCTCATAGTGATAGTTGGGAGTGTTGTTTCCATGCTTGTTAGTCGCACCTCTGAGCACGGCATGAGCCTGCTCATTACCGCTGGTCTTAACTTCCCATCCTCTGTAGATGAAAGAATGACCATGCTGAGCTGCGTAAATGGAATTCATCATAACGGCAAGATCACCGCTTGTAGGGTTCTTCATACCTGCGGGTACATCGAATCCGGATACGGTAAGTCTGTGCTGCTGATCCTCAACGGAACGCGCACCGACCGCAACGTATGAGAGAATATCGGAAACATATCTCCAGTTTTCGGGATAAAGCATCTCATCCGCGGGAGTAAGTCCGGTCTCCTCTACGGCTCTGATATGCATATGTCTTACGGCAATAAGTCCTGCCACAAAATCAACACCCTTTTCGGGATCGGGCTGATGAACTATTCCCTTATAACCCGAACCGGTTGTACGGGGTTTATTGGTGTAGATTCTGGGCACAAGGATCAGCTTATCCTTAACTTTCTCGTTAACCCTGGCAAGTCTTCCGACATAGTCACAGACAGCTTCTTCGTTATCCGCGGAGCAGGGACCGATAATAAGAATGCACTTATCGGATTTGCCGGTAAATACATCTTTAATCTCCGCATCACGCTGTTTTTTGATCTCCCTTACCTTCTCGGGGACGGGATACTCCGCTCTGATTTCGTCGGGAGTAGGTAATTTTTTGATGAATTCGAAAGACATGATTTTTGTTTCCTTTTTATACGATTAAGACGCATTATTCATAGGGCGCGTCCAAGGAAACATTATATTATATTCACCATGCTAAAGCAAACAATAACCAATGTTATTGGGGAGTGGAACAGGGGGACGGTTCTGTCGTTCCACCGCAGTTCGTGGAACGACAGAACCGTCCCCCTGTTCCACGGCCCCACTGCCACATATAATCCGTTACTTACCCTCTCGGATGTGCTCCGGCATAAGCCTTTCTGAGAGAATTCTGAGCAATCTTCGCATATACCTGAGTGGTGGAGATATCGGAATGTCCAAGCATTATGGAAACACTCTTGATATCGGCTCCGTGCTCTATAAGATGCGCCGCAAAACTGTGTCGAAGCAGGCAGGGAGTAACATCTTTCTCTATGCCGGCATCTTTAACATAAGATTTAAGAATCTTCCAAAAGCCCTGTCTGGACATCTCTTCACCCTGATAATTAGGGAAAAGTACATCACTTGAACGGTCTCCGATAAGCGCATACCTTCCGTTTTCGAGATAAGCGATCATAGCGCTTCTGGCATGTCTTCCGAGAGGTATGCTCCTTCCGTTTACGGTGAGCATGTCGGTCTTAAGATCGACATCCGTTACTTTAAGTTTGATAAGCTCGGAAACCTTTATTCCGGTAGCATACATAACCTCAAGCATCGCCTTGTCGCGAAGACACTTAGCATCTTCTCCCGAAGGCGCATCAAGAAGCCTGATAACCTCATTTTCGGTGAGGATATCGGGATTCGTACGCTCAACCTTGGGACCCGCAAGTCCCCTTGAGACATCTTCTTCTACCTCGTGGCAAGTATAAAGATATGAATAGAAAGCATGGATGGACGCCACGTTTCTAGATATCGTGGAAGTCTTGAAATCCCCTGCTTCAAGATAATCTATATAACTCACAAGATTGTGTCTGGTCACTTCGGTAAGATCGTCAATTGCGAGATCGCTGCAAAAACTTTCAAGTCTGCTGAGATCTCTTCTGTACGACTGAATGGTATTCTCGGACATCTTCTTTTCTTCTCCGAGATACCTGGTAAAAAGATCAAGATATCGCCCCATCAAAAATAATTCCCATCCGGCATCCCTGCCATATTTGCCGCTATCCGTTTAATGCGACAGAACGAATTATAAAAAAGAAAAAAACTTATTACAAGAAAAAAATAGCATAGAAAAAACGGCGTATTTTCTACGTTTTTTCTATGCCACAATATGTTGTTGAAATGCTTCTTCGGCCCTTATCCGAACCACAAGGCCGTAGAAAAAAATTAAAAAATTATGAGTGATATTTTGAAGCGTACATAAGAATTCCGATGACGGTTTTAGCGTCCTGGATCTTTCCTTCGTAGATCATCTTAAGTGCATCGTCAAGCGATACGGCTTCCAAATCTATGTACTCATCGTCATCGAGATGCTGAGGATGTCTGTCCTTCAGACCCCTTGCCAGATACAGTCCGATCTTCTCATTACAGAAAGCAACCGTGGTGTAGATGGTAGTTAAGTATTCGATATTATCGCATACATAACCGGTCTCTTCCGCAAGTTCTCTCTCCGCAGCCGCTTTGGGATCTTCTTCTCTCGAATCGAGTTTTCCGGCAGGGATCTCTATCGTCTGTCTCTCCAGAGGATTTCTGTACTGCCTGACCATGAGAAGTTTGCCATCCTCACGGACTGCAACAACCGCAGCCGCACCGACGTGATCTATAAGATCCCATTCCACCGTGCTTCCGTCGGGCATGAGCATAGTGTCATGATAATAATCTATAACTCTGCCCTTTGTGATAAGTTTTCTGTCTATACGTTTGATCTCGTCCATGTTATTTGTTGAGAAGCTTCTCCACAGCCGCAAGTTTAACGCAAAGCACCAGAAGATCCGTAGCCTGTGACATATCATCCGGAGTGGGATAAGAAGGAGCTATTCTGATGTTGGAATCCTTGGGATCTTTCTTGTAAGGGAATGTTGCGCCCGCACCGGTAAGGGTTACTCCGGCTTCCTTGCAGAGCTCTACAACTCTCTTTGCACATCCTTCCATTACATCAAGTGAAATGAAATATCCGCCGTTGGGCTCGGTCCACTCTGCGATTCCGGTACCGGTAAGCTCCATTGCAAGAACTCTTTCGCATGCTTCGAACTTGGGACGAAGAGATGCAGCATGCTTCTTCATGTGTTCTTTTACGCCGTTTATATCCTTGAAATATCTTACATGTCTGAGTTGGTTTATTTTGTCATAACCGATGGTCTGTACGGTCATGGACTTTCTCATATCATCAAGATTTGCATGGGAAGAGGCGATGGCAGAGATTCCGGATCCCGCAAAAGTAACCTTTGATGTAGAGCAGAATTCAAATACCATATCGGGATTACCCGCATTCTTGCACTCCGAAATAATGTCGGGAATCCTGTCCTGACGGCTCTCCTCATCATAGAGATGATGAATGGCATAAGCATTGTCCCAGAAGATCCTGAAGTCTTTTGCAGCAGGTTTAAGTGAAGCAAATCTTCTTACGGTTTCTCCCGAATATGTATATCCCTGAGGATTTGAATACTTGGGTACACACCAGATTCCCTTGATAGCCTCATCTTCGGATACAAGTTTTTCGACCATATCCATATCGGGGCCGGCGGGAGTCATGGGAACTGTTATCATCTCTATGCCGAAGTGCTCGCAGATGGCAAAATGTCTGTCATATCCGGGAGCGGGGCAGAGAAACTTTACCTTATCAAGCTTGCACCAGGGAGTATTTCCCAAAAGGCCGTGAGTGAAAGCTCTTGAGAAGGTATCATACATTATGTTTAAAGATGCATTTCCGCATACGATAACATTGGATGAAAGAGTCTCCATGATATCGGCCATAAGCTTTTTAGCCTCGGGAAGACCATCCATAACACCGTAGTTTCTTACATCGGTATCATCGCTTGCATGCATATCACTTTCAGAATTGATCACATCAAGGAAATCCATACCCATATCAAGCTGGGCGGGTGAAGGCTTTCCTCTTGCCATATTCAGAGCAAGTCCCTTTCCCTTGGCATCCTTGTACTCCTGATCGAGTTGTGCATAGAGCTGTTCGAGCTCTTCTTTGGTCATTTCGGCGTAAATTCCTGCCATTGCATCCTCCATTCAAATAAAACCGGGCCAGAATTGCATAACTGTATACAATAATCCACACTCGGGATATAATACTAAATCGTTATAAATTTGTAAAGGGGATAATGAATCGACACTTCCGCACTCCGAGGGGTGACGTGGATGCATGAGCTGTCGAGACTTCGGTGGTCTGCGGCATGAGGTGGAACGATCAAGGTTCTTAGGCCGCCTGACCCCCGAAAAGCGAGACAGTCATGCGCCACGGCAGGACCCCAGGAGTGCGGAAGTGTCATATTCAGTCACAATAACAAAAGACAGCTGCCTTTCGGCAACTGTCTTCTATTTTGTCCTTTAATGATAAATTCGGGAACCGGCGAGGGGTTATTTTGCGTAATCCACAACCCTCTTCTCGCGAATGATATTGACCTTGATCTGTCCGGGATATTTCATCTCGTCCTCGATCTGTTTGGAAATATCTCTTGCGAGTATCACCATGTCCGCATCCGTGATCTGATCGGGTACGACCATGACTCTGACTTCTCGGCCTGCCTGAATAGCAAAAGATTTTTCAACACCCTTATAACTGTTGGAGATTTCTTCGAGCTGCTTTAAGCGATTCGTATAAATGTCGAGTGTCTCGCGTCTTGCACCGGGGCGAGCTGCCGAAATGGCATCTGCCGCCTGAACGATGACTGCGATAAGTGTCTGAGGCTCGACATCACCATGGTGAGCTTCAACCGCATTGATAACGGTGGGGCTTTCCTTGTACTTGCGGCACAGATCCGTACCGAGCTGTACGTGGGAACCTTCCATCTCGTGGTCGATTGCTTTACCGATATCATGCAAGAGTCCTGCGCGCTTAGCTGTCTTTACATCAAGTCCGAGCTCTGCTGCCATAAGACCGGAGAGCTGTGCGACTTCAATGGAATGCTTCAGAACATTCTGACCATAGCTGGTACGATATCTCATACGGCCCAGAAGCTTGACCATCTCGGGATGAATACCGTGAACTCCGACTTCGAGTACGGCTGCTTCACCTTCTTCTTTAATGGTCTGATCGACTTCTTTGCGGGCTTTCTGTATCATCTCCTCAATCTTGGCAGGATGGATACGACCGTCCACTATAAGCTTCTCAAGAGCAATCCTTGCAACTTCTCTTCTTACAGGATCGAATGCGGATAAGACAACTGCATCGGGGGTATCGTCGACAATAAGTTCGACTCCGGTCATGGTCTCGAGAGTTCTGATATTTCTTCCCTCTCTTCCTATGATCCTTCCCTTCATGTCTTCGTTGGGAAGCTGTACTACGGAAATAGTACTTTCAGCGACGTGGTCCGCTGCACATCTCTGAATGGCTGTGACGACGATCTCCCTCGCCTTCTTGTCAGCCTCTTCCTTGGCCCTGTTCTCAGACTCCTTGATCATCAGGGCTTCTTCGTGTTTCAGATCTTCTTCAACAATACTTAATAAGTGTTCTTTTGCTTGTTCAGAGGTTAATCCGGAAATCCTTTCCAGTTCCTGCAGTCTCTCTTCATTGAGCTTGGAAATCTGAGCTTCTTTTGCTTTCAGATTGTCCTCTCTCGCCGAAAGTGACGTCTCTCGCCTCTCGATATTCTCGAGTTTTTTGTCGACTGACTCTTCCTTCTGCTGAATTCTGCGTTCCGACTTGCTTACCTCGGCTCTGCGTTCCTTGACCTCACGGTCAACATCGTTCTTGACGCGAAGTGCGTCTTCCTGAGCTTTAATAGATGCTTCACGCTTCTCTGATTCAGCCTTCTTAAGAGCTTCATCGATGATCTCGCGGGCTCTCTTCTCGGCATTTCCCATAACTCCGTCAGCCTTGTTCTTCATCTTGGAAGAAGTGATTGCTGCCGTAACGAGTGCGGTAATGACTATAGCGGCCACGATGATCCCGATCCATACACCAGTAGGCATCATGCAGGAGCACCTCCTTATAAAATTGTCATAGTACAACAGATTTATATTAGATTTTTCTGACAACTATGTCAAGAAAAACTTAAGATAACCTTAATGTAAATTTAAGCATTTCTCATATTTCTATAGGTCCATAAGAAATCATAACGGATGTAGAAATATAAAGAATTACACATAAGGATGTCGACGTATTTTTTCTCCTCGTCATCCATGAATCTCCCGTAAAATTTATTCTTCCTGAAATTGGGAAATTCCTTCTTCATCCTCTTCTTGATATGACGCACCACGGAATACTTCTTTCCTTTGGGCATACGCATATATGAAAAGATAGTATTGGTAAAATATATGGTAGTGAAGATATTCTCTATCTCGTGATAATACTTCTCGAGAAAACCTCTTCTTTTAATCTCGGAAAGCATGAACTCCGCAGCTTCCATCCTGTCGGCGCATCTTTCTGCCGTGATGGTATGAACCGTGGAATTATCATGCTGGTAATAATAATAGAGAGGCTCATCCACATACTCAAAGCGGTTGTAATACATAGCCCATAAGGGACACGCTGCATTGTCCTCATAAAATATCCCTTCGGGAAAAGAAAGATCATTGTCACGTATAAGGGATGCCTTATAGATCTTGGTGACCATGCTGGACATGTTGTTCAGGAAATCTTTCCTGCGCTCTTCCGTAAATTCACCGGTACCGGACTCAAACTCCAGCCGTACCACTTTTCCGATTTCAAAGGTTTGGGATGAGACCATGGAATAACAGCATCCCACAACGTCAGCACCGGTCTCCTCCGCTCTTTTAAACAGCTTCTCGTAATAATCGGGAGAGACCCAGTCGTCCGAATCGATAAAACTGATCCATTCTCCCTTTGCTTCTTTAATGCCCGCATTACGGGCCCCGCCCTGGTGTCTGTTTTGGGGAAGCGCTATGATGCGAACCTTATCGGGATATTTACTTTCATACTCTCGGCAAATCGCAAGTGAATCATCCGTGGATGCATCATCCACGGCTATTATCTCGTACTCTCCCCTAAAAGTCTGGTTCAGCAGAGAATCAAGGCAGAAATTCAATTTTGAGTCGGATGCCATGTTATAAACAGGCACGATGACACTTAATACCATTTTTTACTTCTGTTTGTATTCCACAAGGAGAGTTTTTCTGTCTATCTTACCGCTGCCGGTTCTTGGAAGGGCAGCCTTCTTTATGGTTTTCCTGGGG
The DNA here is from genome assembly GCA_016291475.1 of Lachnospiraceae bacterium. The sequence continues at coordinate 26,156 of JAEEXJ010000042.1, forward strand.
ATCATGTACTTGGGAAGCTTTTCCTTTAATATTTTCTCCAGTTCCTTTTCAGGGACGCTCCCCACATAATAAAG
>JAEEXJ010000141.1 GCA_016291475.1 Lachnospiraceae bacterium
ATGGAATTCATGGGTCCTGTCCGTATGAAGGATGTTGAAGAAGCTCAGCAGAAGATTGTTAATATTATCCGTAAACTGGAAGATTCCGGCGAGATCGTAATCTCCAGAGGCGGTGGAGACGAGATAGTTGTCTAACTTATATAAAACATCTTACATGAATATGGGTAGCGACAAGCGCGTTATCGATATGAACGAGCTTGTCAAAAAAAGGATCGATGCTCTCGGCTACAAAATGCAAAGGCCCGAGAACTCCGGTTTCGTTGAAGGGATCAATGCGGACAGCGTCGGAGTTGAGGAGCTTGTAGAGGGAGTTACGCTGGAGAGCGATCTGTTTCCTGAAGGTGAAGCCGGCGGAGAATTTACCGAAGGCCTTTCGGGTAATGTGATAAAAGGCGAACCACATGCGGATACTCAGGCTCTTCTGGATGCGGCTCATATGGAAGCGGAGAAAATAATCGATACCGCCAAGGCTTCCGCAGCCAAGATTGAAAGCGATGCCTCGGCAAAGGCGGATTCCATAATGGAAGAAGCCAGAAATCAGGGCTTTGAATCGGGCTATTCCGAGGGGATGAACAAGGCTGCCCAGGAAATGCAGGATATGAGAGAGGCTCTTGACAAAGAGAAACAGGAGCTGGAAGAACTGTATCAGAAGAGACTCAATGATATGGAACCCGAACTGGTGGAGACCATAACGGATGTTTATGAGCATATCCTCAAAACAGATCTGAAGATTCATAAGACTATAGCGGGACATCTGGTTGCGAACGCTCTCCGTAACATTGAGGGAGCAAGAAGTTTTTTTATACATATCAGCAAAGACAATTTTGATTATGTCAATTCCAGAAAGGGAGTTCTCGAGGAAGCTGTTAAAGTTCCCGGAAGCATCATCGAGATAATGGAAGATATTTCACTTCCTCCCGATTCGTGCATGATCGAGACGGACGGAGGAATATTTGATTGCAGTCTCGGTACGGAATTGTCCGAGCTTTCAACCAAGCTCAGAATGCTGTCCTTCAGCAAGGATGATTCGCAAAATTAAAGGCCGGGACCTCCGGCCTTTGTTCATATGGCAAATATATGGTAACCGTTAAGGATGTAGATTATTCAAAATACAATAGGGCAGTCCAGTTTACCTTTTTCAAGAAAATGGGAAAGGTTATTAATGTTGTCGGCCTTACAATAGAATCTGCGGGCCCTGATGCCAAACTCGGAGACCTCTGCAGGATAATTCCCAAAAACGAAGAAACCGGAAAGACTGCATCCGAAGAGATCCTTGCCGAAGTTGTAGGCTTCAAAGATAAAAGGACGCTTCTGATGCCTTACGGTGTTACCGACGGTATTGGTCTTGGAAGTGTGGTTATAAATACAGGCTATCCTCTTACCGTCACGGCAAGCCGTCAGCTTCTCGGTAAAACATTGAACGCTCTCGGAGAGCCTACCGACGGAACAGAGATAACAGGTGAGAGATATTCTGTTGAAAATGCTCCTCCCGATCCTATGAGAAGGGCGATAATCGATTCCGTTCTTCCTCTGGGGGTGAAAGCCGTAGACGGAATGATCACCCTCGGCAAGGGACAGAGAATAGGTATTTTTGCCGGATCTGGCGTAGGAAAATCAACCCTGATGGGTATGTTTGCCCGTAATACCAAAGCAGACATCAACGTTATTGCACTTATCGGAGAAAGAGGCAGAGAGGTCAGGGAATTCATAGAAAGAGACTTGGGAGAAGAGGGTATGAAGAGAAGCGTTGTCGTAGTGGCAACCTCCGACAGACCCGCTCTTGAGAGGAAAAAAGCCGCTCTTACCGCAACCGCCATTGCCGAGTATTTCAGGGATCAGGGTGAGGATGTACTTCTCATGATGGACTCGCTTACCCGTTTCTCCATGGCGCAGCGTGAGATAGGTCTGGCCAGCGGAGAACCTCCGGTTACCAGAGGATATCCCCCTTCGGTCTATTCCGAGATGCCCAAACTTCTGGAAAGAGCCGGAAACTCCGACAGAGGATCGATAACCGGTCTCTATACCGTACTTGTAGACGGTGATGATTTTAACGAACCCATAACCGATACCGCCAGAAGTATTCTTGACGGACATATCATTCTGGACAGAAAGCTGGGACATAAGAATCATTATCCCGCCATCGATGTTCTCATGAGCATATCCAGATGTATGAGTTCCATATGCGATAAGAAGCATAAGCAGGCTGCCAGCAGGCTTAAGACTGTGCTTGCCACATATAATGAGGCTGAGGATCTTATCAACATCGGTGCATATAAGAGCGGATCGAATCCGAATATCGATTATGCCATCAGCAAGATAAATGCCGTTAATGATTTCCTATGCCAGGACACGGATGCCAAATACACATTTGAAGAGACGGTTAATCTTCTGGAAGAACTGTTCGCAGGAGATACCGCAAAATAGACCATCCCGTAAAGGGTTTTGCCCGGAGGATTAAATGGCAAGATTCCGATACAAAATGCAGAATATCCTGACCATCAAGGAGAAGATGGAGACCCAGTCCAAGCAGGCTTTTGCTGATGCCAAGAGAAGGCTTGACGGGGAACTTGAAACTCTGGAAGCTTTGCTGCGTAGAAAACGCGAGATTGAAAAGCATGCCGTTGAAGTATTGCATGGCGATCTGGATATGCATGAGATCGAAGATTCTCAGATGGCCCGCATTATCATAGACCAAAAGATCGCAGAGCAAAGGATGCATGTCAGCAAGGCTGAAACGGCACTTGAAAATGCCAGATCCCAGCTCGAGGAAGCAGTCAAAGAAAGAAAGACCCACGAAAAACTCAAAGAAAAACAGTTTGATGAATTTGTTCGGGAAGAGAACAGGGCCGAAAGTAAAACAATCGATGAATTGACCACATACACTTACGGACAGAAGGTGACTGAAAATGGCTAAAGAACTTACACCTGAAGAAAAAGCTGCACAGGAAGAAAAGAAGCGTCTCCAGGAAGAGAAGAAGAAATTAAAAAGAGAACAGGCAGCTCAGAAGAAAGAAGCCAAAAAACGTGCCAAGGAGATTGCCAAGCAGGAAGAGGAGCTTGAAGCAGATGAAGAAGGCGGAGGATTTGTTACATTCATCGCCACCCTGTTCATTGTACTCTTATGGCTTGTTGTAGCCATTGTTATGATCAAGATCGACGTCGGCGGATTCGGAAGTTCGGTACTTGCCCCCATTCTCAAGGATGTTCCGATACTCAACAAGATTCTTCCCAAGAGTGCCGTGTCGGAAACTTTGGATCCCGATGTATACGGAGGCTATACAAATCTTCAGGATGCGGTCAACAGGATCTATGCTCTTGAAACGGAACTGGACTCCATCAAGAATTCATCTGTTACAAAGGATGAGAGGATAGCTGCACTCGAAGCCGAAGTTACAAGACTTTCCGAGTTCGAGACCATGCAGGTTGATTTCCAGCGTATCAGAAACGAATTTTACCAGGAAGTTATCTATGCGGAGAACGGGCCCGGGGCTGAGGAATATGTTAAATACTATGAGACCATGGATCCCACCACGGCCGAATTTCTGTATAAACAAGTCATAGAGGAACTCCAGGAGGCCAAGGAGATCCAGGATTACGTCAGTGCATATTCCAACATGAAACCCAAGGAAGCGGCCAAGCTTTTTGAGCAGATGACGGACACCGAGGGGATCCAGCTGGCTGCGAGGATACTCGGTGCCATGAATCCGGAAGACAGAGCGGCGATCTTTAATGAGATGGATAAGGAGATCGCGGCAAGGATCACTAAGATACTTGATCCCGAAAGCTGATTTTTGGATATAAAACGGACTTAAGATTCTTCGTTTACCTGCCGATATATATCCCAGCAGGGTATACTCTGCGATAACCCCAATGGGAGAAAGGAAGGAATTGCATAATGGGCATCACACCTATCACCGATGCCGCGGGTCTTATGGATCAGATGACTATGCCGGGAGTATCACCCGTGCAGGGCTCAGGTTCGGGAAACGATTTCAAGACCATCTGGAGTGATCAGGCAGCAGGTTCCGCATCAAAAACGGATAAAATCTCTACCTATGTGGGAAAAGAAAACACTGCTTCCGATACTCGCAGGGATGTAAGCGCCGATGACAGAAATGTTAAGGCAACGTCGAACGATCGAACCGATAAAGCCTCGGGATCCCTTAAAGACAGCGAAGCGTCAAAGACAGATGTGAAGGGCACGGAAAGCCCTGACAAAGCCGGAAATACCAAAGCAGCGGAAAATGCGGAGGCCGGCGGAGTGCTCAAGGATGAGGATATTGAAAGCGCACAGGAAACTCTTGCTTCGATAATCGAGGGTCTTGTGCAGAAGATCACCGAGATACTGGGAATCGAACCCGGAGAATTTGATAATATTCTTCAGGCGGACGGTATCGACAAGATGCAGCTTTTGGACAGCGATGTTCTTTCATCTGTACTTGTCAAAGCTCTCGGTGCGGATTCGAGATTATCACTTCTCACCGACGAAACAAGCTATGATCTTTTCAACCGCTCCATGGAAGCTTTAAATGACCTTCTGAGTTCGGAAAGCGGAATTGAAGATCTTAGCGTCGGACAGTTAAAGGATCTTGTATCCGAAGCCCTTTCCCGCAATGAAGATGCCGGATCTTTCGCGGGTACATCCGGTCTCGGAGAGATTGCTTTTGCCGAAGAAGTTAAAGAATCCGTAAAACCTGAGACTGTCAGATACGAGAGAGATTCTGACGGTAACTTTATTCGTACGAATGTCGGAGAAAACGGTAAAGAAACCGGAGAAGCTGCCGTTGTGACCGAAGCAGCTAAGCCTGAGAGCCGTTCAGGAGATTTCAGAGAAAAGAAAAACGGTGAAAACAGTGAACACATGATGCAGGGCAATGCTCAATTTGCTGAGATAAAGCCTGAGGCAGAAGTTCAGGTTCAGGATACTGCTTTTTCGTACGCTTCCAACGTTAACGAGATTGCGGAACAGATCCTTGACCGCATGAAGACTGTGACAGACGGAGATTATTCCGATGTTGAGATGCAGCTTCATCCTGCTTCTCTCGGAACTCTTCATATCCATGTAACCAACAACGCAGGAGTCCTTACCGCAAGTTTCGTAACCGAAAATGAAGCAGTAAGATCTGCTGTTGAGAGCCAGATGGTCAGACTGATCGAACAGTTTGAAACCCAGGGTATCAAGATCGAAGCGGTTGAAGTTACCGTAGCATCCCATGCTTTTGAACAGGGCAGTGATGCAGGAAAATCAAATGAATCCGGCGAAGGCGAGAGGAAACGTTCCAGAAGGATCAACCTCGGAGACTTTTCCGGTGATATCGATACTCAGGACATGGAAGAGGATGAGAAGATTGCTGCCGAGATGATGGCGGCAAACGGAAATACCGTTGATTTCATGGCTTAATTGTGAGAAGGTTTTATTAAGACCGAATGCCGGTTTACGGCAGAATGGAGGTTTTTATGTCATCAGTATCAGCAACTGTTAAAAACGGTGAGATAATTACTTCGGCATCACAGGATTC
>JAEEXJ010000142.1 GCA_016291475.1 Lachnospiraceae bacterium
ACCGAGAACGTCTGTAGAACTCCATATTGATACACCGATCTTGATAGTATCAGTTGATGAATTTGCTGTTGTCTGCGTATTTGAAGCGGGTGCGGATGAAGTATTTCCCGTAGCTGCATTTCCGCAACCTGCAAGTGTCGATCCGAGCATAAGCAAGCTGAGAGCGATACTTACCAGTCTCTTTTTCATAAACGCCATACCTCCTGAAAATCTATGAAAAACTACACATTTTGTTTTGAGTACTCCCGGTGTTTTCATGGTATAGCTTTATGCACAAAAGATACATGTAAATATTTCGCCGTTTTGGTAATATTTTCACTCATATCTCTTTTCTGTACTTGCTCGGCGATATTCCTTCTACCTTTTTGAAAACCTTCGTGAAGTAAAAGTAATCATTATATCCTACTATCTCCGCTATTTCCTGTATGGAAAGACTCTCGTCCCTGAGCAGTTCCTTTGCCCTCTGTATGCGGAGCGATGATATATAATCCGAGAAATTAAGACTTAAGTGTTCTTTGATCATCTCACTTAAGCGTGCCATGCTGATGTTATATTTTGCGGCAAGCGATGTGAGCGATATGTCCTCCATATAGTGCTCGCGAATATCGGAGACAACATTGTCGATGGTTTTGTCATATACCTGCGACTGCTTTACTTCTTCCTCTGTTTCTCCGCGTTCTTTAAGTATCGCCGTAAGAACCCTTGTAAGATCTTCTTCCTTGATAGGCTTTAACAGGTAATCAAAAGCATGATGCTGCACAGCTTCCTTGGCATAAGAAAACTCGGCAAATCCGGTTATGATAACTACCTTTGAATCCGGTGATATCTCAGGTATCGTCTGCAGAAGATCGAGTCCCGAAAGCCCGGGCATTCTGATATCCGTGAAGATAACATCGGGCTTAAAACCGGCGATCTCTTCTTTTGCCACAAGTCCGTTATTTGCGGTACCGATAACTTCCGTATCGATACCTGTTTTTTCGAGAAGTTTCTTCAGACCCAATGTGATCCATACTTCATCGTCCGCTATATATACACTAAGCATACCCCTACACCCCGTAAAACTATGACTCTCTTATATGGTCCGGCACCTCGATATTTATGGTGGTACCCTTTCCCACAATACTGCTTACTTCAAAAGTATATTCGTCCCCGTAGAATAAACGCAATCTCTGAATGATGTTCGGAAGACCTATTCCTCCTTTTTCATGCGGTGCATTTATCAGCTCTTTAAGATTATTCAAAGCTTCCTCATCCATTCCGCATCCGTCGTCTTTGATCTTGATTGAAAGTTTATCACCTTTTCCTTCAATTCTTACATCCACGAATCCGTTATCCATCTTGCTCTCAAGTCCGTGGAACACAGCGTTTTCAACAAGTGGCTGTAAGAAAAATCTTATCAGTGGTTTATCGAGAACTGAGCTTTCCACACTTGTCTCAATGGTGATCTTCCCCATGAATCTGAACTCGATTATGCGTGCATATTTTTCGATATAGGATACTTCATCCCTTACGGTAACTATATTACTCGCTTTTACCGCATATCTGAATATATCCGATAATGCCATGGCCATTTCCGCAATGTTGTCCTGATCATTGATCAGTGCCATATCCCTCATGCACGAAAATGTGTTGTACAGAAAGTGCGGATTTATCTGATTGCGGTATGCAAGTATCTCCATCTTCTGCTGAGTAAGCTTTGTCTCATAGAGACGGATCTTTCCTTCTTTCAGTTCCTCGATCATACGCTGGTTTTCATCAAGCATATGATTAAGGCTTTCCGCAACGCTTCCGATCTCATCGGTTCTTTTCAGCTTAAGTCTTTTGTCCGGATTCTCAATTGATTCGTCAATGAATCTGTCTATCTCGTGTATGGGTTTTGCCATATGGAAGTACGAGAAGAATATTATTACCGCCAGGAAAAAAGAACTGAGAAGCGAAGCCAGTGTTATCATATTCCGTATGTTACTGCTTCCCGAAGCATTGCCCGATACGGATACCGCAACGGCGATCCTTATTCCGTTTTGCCAGTTGCCCTCACGGTATATGTAATCATCATCCTCTTTAAGATCACTCATGGTCAGATCCGAAGGAACTTTACCGAAGGAATGAAAAGACAGGTCAAGCTTGTTTGAATCACTGAGAAGTATCGCCGCATTATTTTCATTCATGATATTGTGGAGTGTTCCTTCTATGCTCCAGGGTTCAAGAATGAGTACGCACATTCCGAGCTGAGATGCACCCGTTCCGCTTCCGCTGTATATCGGATAATAAAAGCCGTAGTAATAACTTCTTTCATCCTGATAATACCAATCGGCATTCATATCGGCTTCTTTTCTCAGATAGAGATTCTTCTCCGTAAGTGTTACGGGTTTTCCCAGTGATATGAGTACGTTCATATCATTATCGTAAATGATGGCGGATACGATCTCCTTGTTACCCTGTGCGATCTGGGTATAATATGACGAGATCCTTGCTTCACCCGCATCGCTTTCAAATATGTCCGGTTCATCCGTGATCATAAAACGGCAAAGGGATTCCGCATTATATCTGAGGTTTTCTTCATAAAAACTCAGTGCATCATCCGCCTGACGAAGAAGGCTGTCTGCAAGAGTCTGTGCATAATTAAGGGTTGTATCTTTGACATATACATAAGATGTATAGAGTGTTGCTGTCAGAACGGCGAGAACTGCAAGCACAATACAGGTAAGCTGGAGTAACAGGCTGTTTCGAATCTTCTGTATTACCACTGTGCACCTCTTCCGGTTTGTGAATCTGAAATCACCATTATTGTAGACAAGGGTTTTTATACTGTCAAATCAATCAAAAAAAATAAGCGGACATTCAATTTCTATAAAAAGTATGCTTTATAGATTTCGTTATACATCCCGCCAGTTTCGTGATTTTCAAGTTCATCTTCTTTTCCATATACCATATAATCACATAATTACTCAAACTAAAGGGTGCCTCAAAAGAGACACCCCAATAGGAATATATTCGCCTCGAAATTTTAGACTATAGCACAGAGATTTTAAGTATTTCGATTTGCCTCATCATATATCTTTTTATATATTACAAAAGGTTCCTTCCAATGCTCATAGTATTTCATTATTGATGCCATAGATGGAAGTCCGTTTGCAGTTAAATCTTTCGCTTTAGGCATTTCTTTTCCACTAAAAATCCAGTTATGCACCGCATCATCTATTTCCTTTTTAGTATATGATGCTTTTTTGGTCGTTTGAATCTTTATTCCAGTAGCTGAACAAAACTCCTCTATAGAGCCATATCTCTTATAAATAGTGGATATTTTATATGGAAATTTCTTAAAAAATTCTTTTCTAGATTCTACAACACGATCCTTACCATCAAAATACTCATCAACAGCCGCCTCAATCTGATCCTTCGTAATAAGATCGTTCGATTCTGTAATAGGTGCACCTATAGCACGTTGATAATCATTAATTGTTCCAAAATGATTGTAAATAACCTTAGAGGTAGGCAATCCGTTCTTTGATTTTAAATCCTTTTCAGTCAGCTTGAAATTCACTTCCACAAAGGCTTTTCCTGCGTCTATAATCTCCTGTCTAGTCCACAGTTTATAGACTTTCTCAATCCCCAATTCTTTTTGTTTAAATAACGAAAAAGAAGAATAATCAGAATAATACTTTAAAATGCATGGATAAGATGGTAGCCCATTTTTCTTTTTTAAATCTTTTTCGCTCACATCTCCATGTATTGTCACATACTCAAGTAATGCCTTTTTAATTGTTTCCCTGTTCCAATTTAAAGTACGATCTTCTATCCCAAATGATTTTTTAAGCGATTTAAGATCACCATAAAATACTTGAACATATTTATATGACGGCAAATTATTATAACTGCGAGTGAAATCCACCTTGTGAATATCACCTTTCTTGTCTATAAACCGAGCGATAATATGATCAAATTCTTCTTTAGACATCTTAGTGGATTTAGTCACTACTTGTTCTGCATCATCGTGATTACAGTTTTGATTATCATTGGAGGCAACTTCTTCTATCATCTTTCCAGACATAAATTGTTTTGCCTTTTCGTCTAATACAAAATCTTGTAATTCTTTATCATTTTTACGAAGATTACACGTGCTACATAAAATCTGGCAATTGTCAAAAGTTGATTTTCCCCCTTTGGAATATGGATAAATATGGTCAAAATGGCAATCTTCTATTGAATTCATCTTCATGCCACATATCTCACAACAGATTAAACCATTGTTTTTCTTGAGGTTATTCTTTATCACTTCAAGCTTTGTCGAATCCGAGAAAAACCTATTATCGCCCATTCATCCTTACCCCATTACTAAGTTCCATCTTGAAACTTTTATTTCTAGCTACCCTACCTTCCAGGTGATATTTTATCAAATCCTGTCCTTATGAATCCACTTTCGATTTGAACTTTTAAATCTTTACATAGATATAATAATATCATCTCTGGTCATCAACCAACACTTTGTTATATTTTCCTATACCCACATTTTTATAATCTCTTTCCACAAAATTTAGCAAGTGACACACCAAGCCATTTACACTGATATTCATTATTGAAGGAGCGTCCTCCCCTGCAACCCCACACGCCAAACCGTAGTTTTCATTCGGTTTATTTTTTTCAAGTGTTAATATAAATCCATTTGAAGCTATACGACTATTTCCTTTATCCGAAATCTTTTTCTTGATGCTGAAGTCAATCTGGCTCGAGGCTTCATGAAACAACGTACATCTTAACTGATACAACAATTCGCCATTCATATGTGGAGTTGGAACACTTCCCAGTTCAATATGTTCTTGAAGTATCTGTTCTAATTCCTCTTTTGCTTTCCTCTCAGATTCTTTACAGTTGTGAGCGTTATACCAATCTTCATACCACATAATAAACCGTTCTTTATCATGGTTCTTTCCAACATATTTTCCCTTTCCAGAGAAATTATATGGAAATAATTTTTTCATATAAACATCTGTATCAGCGTTTTCTTCAAACCATTTGTCCGGGTATTTTATATAAGCACATTCTGCAACAAGAGAAAACGTCAACGCTAAAGCAGAAAACAAAGCCCCTGATTTTAAAGCCATTTTCGCGTCTTTAACTAAATTATCGATTGATAAATACGAATTCAAATTATCAGCCAAAATCATACGTGCTCCCATACACCTACATCAGCATATATATAAATCATTTTCTTCAAAAATTAATATTCTATATCAAATATATGATTGTATTATTTTACATTTATATTTTTGGTATTAGTTTTCACAGTTATCAATACTTCAATCGTTGTCATAGCCAATTTTACATTAACAAGATTTGCTGTATATATACAAAAAGGGATGTCTCGCTAGAGGCATCCCTTAATATTTTGAATTACAGATGAAGAACTCTTTCTTTGATCTCCTGAGTTCTGCCCTGATTCCAGAACTGTGTTCCGATGTATCCGCAGGTTCTGCGCGCTAC
>JAEEXJ010000043.1 GCA_016291475.1 Lachnospiraceae bacterium
AAGAAGTACAAGTGGATAGAAAGAGCATCGAAGAGTATCGGGAAGATGCAGAGAAATATGCCGCGACAGGAAGATTCTATTTTTGGATAGATGATCAAAACAGAAAAATCGCAAGCTGTCAGTATGCTCCTGCTGGAGATATGGCTTCTATTAATATGGTATATACCCAAAAAGCACACCGAAGAAAGCATTATGCTGAAAATCTGGTTTATCATGTTACTAAGATTGTGGAGGATGCAGGCTATACTCCCATGCTATATACCAATGCGGATTATGCTGCATCGAATGCTTGCTATGAAAAAATAGGATATGTACTAAGAGGTAAATTATGTACATTAGGCTGAAACGGTAATTCGTACTCTGGAAGATAAACCGGAATACAATGTAGACCGATAAATTCATAATTTCCGTGGAGATACAATGCTTTTATACCATTATTTTGATAAGAAAACTGGTCCGTTTCGGAATCTGTCAGACCTAAGCGAAGAAGAAGCCAATAAGGTGCTTCTGGCCATAAAGTCCGAAAAGCCTGAAAGCATGTGTGCAAAAAGGCAAGACAGTTACGTTGCCGATAGAAGGCGATTCGAAGAGATACTAAGGACCGAGTTCCGGAAAAAAGGCGGGAAGATTGAACGCGAAGTCCCCCACTATCTGGTGGTTGGTGAATGCCCATGGTTACAGAGCTGGTTTGAAGACTGCGATCACATAGTGATTGATACGGCAGACCTGGATCTGAGCACAGTCTCTTTTACCTATGGAGATTCTCATCCAACGTTCAGTGACCGTGTTAATGATGGAAAAGAGTACAGAAAGAAGCTCTATACATATGACGAGATATTAGGCGTGATTGAAAAGTACGGACTTCCTCAGGACTGGAACCCGGATGGGAAATACGGCCCGGAGCGGTACGTCGAAGCTCATGTGTGGAGTGATAGGGGAATAAAAGATGGCATCGAGTAAAGATTATTTGGATTTTATTTTAGAACAGCTCTCAGAGCTGGATGATATAACATACAGGGCGATGATGGGAGAATACATCATCTATTATCGTGGAAAAGTTGTCGGTGGCATTTATGATGACCGCTTTCTTGTGAAGCCTGTAAAGTCTGCTGTGAAAATGATGCCGGAAGCCGGTCTGGAACTTCCATACGAGGGAGCGAAGGAGATGCTCCTTGTCGATAATGTAGAAAACAAAGAGTTTCTTCGCAATCTGTTAGAGGCGATGTATGAAGAGTTACCTGCCCCGAAGAAAAAGAAGTGAGCTATAGTAAGGAAAAACGGAATATAGGAGCATTGTATGGGACTGTTCAATAAAATTTTTTCAAATAATAAAGACAAACAATCGGATAAGAAAAGTTTTACTGATGTTGAGATTAAAAATTCTTATTTTGGAAATGGAATCTTAGTGAAGGATTCAAATTCTGAACCTCCTTGTTATAAAGATATAAAAAGTGGATTTGATGGGATTGATTCTTTCGGCAAAAAAAGTGATATACCTTACGACCTGCATGAATTCATTGTGAAAGAGGATAATATAGATTATGTCCTTGCTTCTCTGGAGAAGATTTATAAGAAATCCGATCAGATAATGGAAGGCTGCTATGACGAAATATATAACGAAATAATTAACTTCTTTGAAGATGGCAGATGCTTAAAGAATGAATTCAATCTGGATTATTTGAAAGAAAACTGGTACGTTTCCGGAATAGCTATTTATGATGACAATGTAGAATTTTCTATTGGTATAAACGCTGCAGAAAATCATGAAGAAGATAGTTATTATGAAATAATGATATCTGTTGAATATGATACACAAGAAGCGGAAATTTCGTTTAATGTAGTATGGTAAATAGAAATCGTAGGTCCGAAGAAAAGGTGATTATTATGGAGAAAAGTATGGAGTTTAAATCAATTCTCATAAAAGATACTACCAAAGAAGAACGTGAGGTGATCGTTAAAAACTCCATGGACTGCGGAGGCGGATGCGAGAACTGTTCATCCTGCTGGCTTGGTGGTGGTTCGCCTTGGGATATCTATCAGGACTATATAGATGGGAAGCGTGAGATTCGGGAAATCAACGCAGAATATATGGACAGATACCGTCAAGGCAGGAATATCGTGTGAGGTGATGCTATGATAAATGCACCGCTGATCGAATTGTCCTCTGAAGAGGAACGCAGGGCATTCATAAAAAACAAGTACCCATGCATCGCGGATTGCGATATGTGCGGTCTTTGCAAGATTTTTCACGGCAAAGATCCTGAGAATGCTTATCATGATTATATAATGGGTATACGTACATTCGCTGAGGTATCGGATGACTATAAACATTGAATTTCAGGATAATTGACAGCAGGGAGAATGATCATTAAGGCGTTATGCAGACTATAACCGGACAACAGGCAAGGCTGTTCATACTTTCAAAGCAGGGGCTTATCGGTCAGTACCGTTTTATCGGAAAGGACGGTGCGTATACTTATGTGCGTCAGGCCGGATGCATTCAGTATGATCCCGTTGATGTCTGTGGCAAGAATGCTGAACTCACACTTCAGTCCAGAGTTAAGAACTTCAAAAAGACAATGCTCTATGACCTTCTGTATGAAGATAGAAAACTTGTTGATTATGCAGACAAGGAACTATCCATCTGGGCTTCTGAAGACTGGCCGTATTTCTCGTCCTATAGAGAAAGAAGCAAAAAACTCGGCAGAACATTTAAGGGACTCCAAAAACTTGAGAAACAGGCAATTGAATATATAGAAGCTAACGGTCCTGTATCGAGCGATTCCCTTCCCGTAGAAGGTGAAATATACTGGCATTCTTCGATGCATTGGAGCGGAAATTGGCATAAGAAATCACAGGCTGCCCGTTCGGTCTTGGAACAGCTTTATACAGACGGAGTATTGATCATCCATCACAAAAAAGGAAGCAGGAAATATTACGACCTTGCCGGGAAACATTTGCCACGCCCGATTCTGGATGCAGAAAATCCATGCGGTAATGAAGAAGAATTCACAGCATGGCGTGTGCTCCGCAGGATTGGCGCGGTTGGACTTCTTTGGGATAAGAACAGTACCGCATTTCTTGGAATAGATATAAATGCAGAAAAAAGGAAAATGATCCTGGAAAGTTTGACAGCGCAAGGGAAGATATGCCCTGTGGCTGTTCAGGGAATAAAGCAGACGTTTTATTATCGTTCCGAGGATGATCCGCTGATGAAATCAATAGTTGATGGAAGTGCTGATCTGAAACCGAGAATGTCGTTCATAGCCCCTTTGGATCCTCTTATGTGGGATAAATCTCTGATATTGGCATTATGGGACTATCAGTATTCCTGGGAGATATATACACCTGCCGACAAACGTAAATATGGATACTATACGTTTCCGATTCTGTTAGGAGATCGTTTTGTCGGGCGAATCGAAGCTGTTCCTGACCGCAAGGTAAAAGTCCTTACAGTGAAGGGACTTTGGTGGGAACCGGGAATTCGTCAGACAAAGAAATTGATCAGGGAATTGGAAAAAACGTTGATCCGCTTTGCTGAGTTTAATGACTGTGACAGTGTGTCCGAAGAGGACCTTAAAAGCTGGATTGACGGATTACAGTAAAGGAACCGAAAGGAGATAGAATATGGCAGAAAAAATCGTACAGACCGCAGGCCGTACGCAGCTTGGTGAGTTTGCTCCCGAGTTTGCACATTACAATGATGATGTACTGTTCGGAGAAAACTGGAATAATCAGGATATTGATATCAAGACCAGAAGCATCATTACGGTAGTTGCGCTTATGTCTCAGGGGATAACCGATTCGAGTCTTAAGTATCATATTACGAATGCCAAAAATAACGGTGTATCACAGAGGGAAATGGCTGCGATAATCACACATGTCGCATTCTATAGCGGATGGCCTAAGGCGTGGGCGGTTTTCAATCTTGCGAAGGAAGTTTATAACGAAAAAATACAGGAATTGACAGAAAAAGATAAGTATCAGAATTCGATCTTTTTCCCGATCGGTGATCCGAATCCTTACGGAGAGTTTTTTGAAGGGCAGAGCTATCTTGCTCCTGTATCCGAAGATCAGATTCCGATATTCAATGTAACCTTTGAGCCGGGATGCAGAAACCACTGGCATATCCATCATGCGAAAAGTGGTGGCGGTCAGATGCTGATCTGTGTCGGAGGCAGAGGATATTATCAGGAAGAAGGTAAAGAAGCTGTCGAAATGACCCCCGGAAAGGTAATCAATATTCCGGCGAATGTAAAGCATTGGCACGGAGCTGCTCCGGACTCATGGTTTTCACACCTGGCTATAGAGATTCCCGGGGATGAAGGATCAACGGAGTGGTGTGAGCCGGTGACAGATTAAGTCAAAATTCGTACTAACGTATATTATGAATCTAATACCGGATGAGCCGCCTGATGATAAAATGGAAGAAATACCATGAAACCGGGAGGGATAGATATGATAGTCAAAGGTATAGATGAAGGAAAAGAATTTGACTGGGGCAAGACCTCAGCTGACTATGCAAAATTCAGAGACATTTATCCTCAGGAGTTTTATGATTATATTCTGAATCTGGGGCTTTGTAAGGACGGACAGAAAGTTCTTGACCTTGGAACCGGAACCGGAGTGCTTCCCAGAAACATGTACAAGTATGGAGCTAGCTGGATAGGAACCGATATCGCAGAGAACCAGATCAAGCAGGCAAAGAGGCTTTCTAAGGAAGCCGGAATGGACATTGAGTTTTTTGCATCAAGATCGGAAGATGTTTCTTTTCCGGATAATACATTTGATGTTATTACCGCGTGCCAGTGCATATGGTATTTTGATCATGATATAACTGCTCCGAAATTTGCTTCCATGCTTAAACCGGGCGGTAAATTCCTGATCCTGTATATGGGCTGGCTCCCTTATGAAGATGATATTGCGGGAAAGAGTGAAGAAATAATCCTAAAATACAATCCGGGATGGAACGGATGCGGTGATACTGTTCATCACGTATTGGTTCCTGATCAGTATCTTAAGTTCTTTGAGCTGGAATCTATCAATGAGTTCCGTGTTGATCTTCCGTTTACCAGACAGTCCTGGCATGGCCGCATGCGTGCCTGTAGGGGAGTGGGAGCATCCATGACACCCGAAACAGTTGCAATATGGGATAAAGAACACATGGAGATGCTGGAAAAGAATGCACCTGAAAATTTCATGGTGAAACATTACGTATCCATAGCAGAATTATCTAAGTTGTGATGGTATGTAGAAGCGGCATTGGTTGACATTGCCCCAAGGGCAGGCTTTATCATTGCTTTATAATATCCGGAGGCAATGATCCTGTTATGAAGATTGATAAATATATTAAGATGTACCAAAATGGCGGATATATAAAGGAAATGCGTAAATATGTCGGCCATGCCCCGATAATGACCTGCGCCTGCGGCGTGATCGTTGAAAATGATAAAGGCGAGATCTTATTGCAAAAAAGACGTGATAACGGATGCTGGGCGATCATAGGCGGTTCGATGGAAGCGGGTGAAACCTTTGAGGAAACGGTGAGACGTGAAGCTATGGAAGAATCGGGACTGTCGCTCGGAAAGCTTGAGCTTTTTAATCTTTATTCCGGAAAAGACCGCATCATAGAATATCCGAACGGAGATATATGCTTCGGGCCGGGAATTGTTTTTATCACCAGGGAGTTTGAGGGTGATATTGTTAATGACCCGGAAGAGGTCATTGAACATCGATTCTTTAAAAAATCGGAGTTGCCGAAAGATCTTAACACGTATGACAGGGATATTATCCTGGAATGGGCCCGGGCAGTCAATACAACTTCCCGTCATAATATCTGAGCATCAGAAGTACTACTCCGTCGTAGTTGTATTCCTGAAGTATTTCGGCCTGAGTGCTCCATCCCACATCGGAGATTTCCGCAGCCTCGTCCGCATAATCCTCCAGAAAATGCTCATCCTGAAGATAAAGTTCCTGCGCTTCATTTTGGGCAGTTATGACATCCTGATACACCCGGTCCGATAAACAATGCTCAGTAGCATCATTTATGTACATATCAATATTGTCGCTTGCAATACATGACTGACAGTAAGCTTCGTCCACAAAGCGGAATACGTAGTAATATCCGGAGTAACGGAGCACGGGATCATCACTGTTGACAAGAGATAAATAGCTTAGGAAATTTGCTTCATGTTCTTTGTAATATCCCATGTGGTGGGAACTTTCATGTGAATATAACGATGGAAAATAAAACCGGTTAATGTACTTGTTGTAGGTTGTTTCGAGAGTATACGGATACGTGTATCCTCCGATCCACATCCAGTCAAGCACATCGGAGCACATGGCGGGTTTTATGGTAGGGTAGTATCCGCTTAATCTTGGGAACTCATTAGAAATATCATTCATGGCGACAGAGACTTTTTCCTCTGTCGCCTCTTTTGTATCGTAGATTACATTTCCGTTTTCATCTCTCGGAACAATCTGACATTCTTCATTGATATGATCCGCAACATAAATATAAAGAGCACGCATCTCATCGACGGAGTATTCACGATCTGCCAAAGGCACAGCCCCCAATACCGAACTTCGGTAAGGGGTAAGCCACTGGTATGTGTATATTAGGAGAACGGACAAGAATATTATTACAAGACTTTTGAAGTATCCTGAAACGAAGGCTTTATAGGTGTTCTTTTTTCTCAGGAAGATAAAAAGAATAAGAATGGGGATCGTAAGGAGGATCAGTATCGCACCGAGATACATCAAGACCTCTCCCAGTGAAAAAGGGATTATTTCCGTGACCTTGGTGATCGGGTCGCGAAAGGCTTTATAGATATGGTCAGTGTAGAAATCAGACCAGGTTCTGCTTAAAGACAGTAAAATACCGAATACTATCAGAACAGTCATCACTGCGACCGTGATAAGGAACCTGCGATCGCGTTTGCCTGATTGTTTTGTTTTCCCCCCGGTTTTCATATCTGTATTATACTATGGAATTTATTTGCTTGTCTCATTTTTAATGAGTTCTTATGTTAGAATGGAAAATGTGTTGGGAGGTACCGATATGCAGGGAGTTATCATGGACACGGTTAAATGGTTGTTTTTTGATATAGGTTCGACGCTTGTTGATGAAAGTCTTGTTTATGAGTATATATTTGGCGGTTTGGCGGAAAAGTCAGGTAAAAGTACCGAATATATTTATGATAAGGCAATGGAGTTCTACAGGCAGAATAAAAAAGGCGATAAAGAAGTGTCGGAACTTCTGGGAGTAGATAGGCCTGCGTGGGATAAAGCACGCGAAAGGCTGTATCCTGATACGGAGGAGGTTCTGACCGGGCTTGGTGAGAAATATAAGATCGGTATAATCGCAAATCAGATGTATGGGACCGAAGAAAGGCTTGAGGCATTCGGAATCCGTCATTTGATCGATGTTGTGGTCGCATCCGCGGAAGAAGGTGTCGAGAAGCCTGACAGCCGGATCTTTGAGATAGCTTTTGAAAGAGCAGGGTGCACCCCGGATGAGGCGGTTATGATAGGAGACCGTATCGATAACGATATTGTCCCTGCCAAAAAACTCGGGATGAAAACAATCTGGATCAAACAGGGATTCGGGCGTTTCTGGAAGATAAACGGAGATGAGGAGATGCCGGACTTCGAGGTGTCCTGCCTTACGGACCTGTCGGAGATTTTATGAAGCTTTGATCCAATCTGAAGAAATCGTGTTATGTGCTGAAAGGAACATTATGAAAAGAAGATCGGTAGAAACTAAGTTTTCCATGTGTGTGCAGCCATCCTTCATAATCGGAACATACAATGAGGACGGCTCGCATAATTTTGCACCTATCACATGGGTCAGTGCGACATGCGAAGACGGAGACGGATATATGCTTGTTATAAGTATGTTCGGATCCAAGAGAACAAAACAAAACGTTATCAGAGACGGAAAGTTCAGTGCAAATCTGGTAAATACCTCCATGCTTCCTCTAATGGATTATTTTGGATCAAAGCACGCAAAGGATGGTACCAAAAATGAAGCGGAATACGGAGTCGGAACCGGAGAGGTTCTTGATGTGCCGACTCTTGATGAAAGTCCCTGGGTTTATGAATGTGAGGTTGCAAAGTCCGTCGAGACCGGGGAATCTACCACGTTCTTTTGCCCCATCAAAAATATTCAAATGGATGAAAATGTAAATTGCGAAGATACATTTGATGTGGATCTGACTGAGTTTGATCCCGTCATTTATTCCGGCAGATACCATAGTCTTGGAAAAATGCTCGGAAAGATCGGTGATTTCAAGAAGGTTTAATGAAGGGAGTTCTTATGTCCGGTTCCGTTGAAAATTATAGAAACATGGTTGAACAGCCTTGGGGGAAAATGTTTTATGAACAGATCTTTACCCAGCTTGAACTTTCGGCCGATGAGAGATTAAAGATTCTTGATTTCGGTGCGGGCTTTTGCATTACTTCAAAGCACTATGCCGCTGAACATGATGTTACAAGTATCGAACCGAATGAAGAAATGTACAGCGTAAGATTTGAGGGCGACTATACTCTGATCACCAAGGGGATAGAATATCTTACGATGATAGAAGATAACACTTATGACGTGGTTATCTGTCATAACGTTCTGGAATATGCGGATGACAAGGATACAATACTCAAAGAGCTTGGAAGAGTTTTAAAACCGGGTGGAAAGCTGTCGATCATCAAACACAACGTTTTCGGAAGAGCACTGGCATCGGCAGTATTCGGAGATGACCCTAAGGCTTCACTGAATCTTTTAAGCGGTGAGTCTGAGGACAGTATGTTCGGAAACAGGGATGTTTATCCGAATGAGTATCTGACGGATTTCTATGAAGGTACTATGACACTGGAAGAAGTCTATGGTATCAGAGCGTTCTTCGGCCTTTCCAAGAACAATGAGATCAAATACACGGATGAATGGTATGACGCCATGCTTGAACTTGAAAACAAGGCAAGTACAATGGATGAGTACAGAAGGATCGCTTTCTTTAATCATTTGATTTTTGTGAAGAAATAAAAGTATGAATATATATGTGGATTTTGATGATTGTCTGTGCGAAACGGCAAGGCATTTCTCCGGACTGGCAAGAGAACTTTTCGGGACTGACGTTCCCTACGAGAATATAAATTTCTTCAATCTTCAGAAGTCATTTTCTCTTACGGACGATGAGTATGTATTTATGATGACGGAGGCTCATAAGCCGGAAGTGCTTCTGTCATATACGGAAACACCGGGGGCTTCAGAGACGGTAAATGGCTGGCTTGATGGGGGACATGATGTGTCAATCATTACAGGCAGACCCTACAGCTCATTTGAGCCATCGAGAAAGTGGCTGGATGAGCACGGGCTTGACCGCGTTAAGCTTTACTGCCTTGATAAGTACGGACGGGATAACTTCATCAAAAACAGTGAGTTTTCTCTTAAACTCGATGATTATTACAAAATGCATTTTGATCTTGCCGTAGAGGATTCACCACACGCTTTTAAATTTTTCGACCATCTTCCGGATCTGAAAATAATGGTCTATGATCGCCCATGGAACAGGAATGTGCAGCTTCCGGGACCAAATTACAAAAGATGCTCCGACTGGGAGATGATACGCAAATTCGGATGTAATGTATGAAACGCCTGTATATCAAACTTATACAACCCAGAATGCTCAGACGGCCCATGGATACCGATCTAAAGCTTCATATGGCTCCTCCTTTGGGACTGTTGACGATCGTCAATCTGGTCAGGGATGAGCATTATGTTCAATTGGAGAATGAAAATATCCAAAAGATCAATTACGATGATATTCCGGATATTGTAGGATTATCAGTTACGGTGGATACCTTGCCCAGAGCCGTAAAGATTGCCAGACGATTTCGTGAGAAAGGCTGCATCGTTGTTGCCGGGGGTATCCATATCACCACCGCATATAAATATGTCCCCAAGGATGCATTTGATGTATTGTGTATTGGACCTGCGGAGGGAACATGGCCTCAAATCCTTCAGGATTACAGTGAAAACACATTAAAACATATATACAGATGTAATAAGCAACTTACCGGCAAAGATATTGTTTCCCCGGCATATGATTTTCTGAAAAAGGGTGAATACCTGTACTGCAATGTTGTTCATACCAGCAGGGGATGTCCTTTCAAATGCGATTTCTGTTATAACAGTGCGGGTGAACGTCAATACATCAACCGTGAATTCGAAGATGTGATCGCAGATATTAAAGCCGTTCATTCGAAACATATAATGTTCATCGACGATAATTTTGCCGGAAATCCTAAATGGACTAAGGAATTTCTCCATATGATCGAACCGATGCATATAAAATGGAGTGCGGCGGTATCCATTAATGCGGCCTTTGATGATGAACTTTTGGATCTTATGAAGAGTTCCGGATGCAGAAGCTTGTTCATAGGATTTGAAAGCATTAATCATTCGTCGGTCAGCGGAGTTCATAAAGTTCAGAATCATGTGAGGGAATATGAAAAAGCCATCAGGGCGATTCATAAACGCGGGATAATGATCAACGCCAGTTTTGTATTCGGACTGGATGGAGATACCACGGATACCTTTAGGAACACTCTTGACTGGATAGTTAAGAATAGGATCGAAACGGTTACGTCTCACATTCTTACCCCATATCCGGGAACGGCTCTTTATGACAGGATGGAAGCGGAAGGAAGAATTCTTACTCGAAAATTGTCCCTGTACAATACTGCACATGTGGTATATCGTCCCAGGAATATGACAAGGGAGGAATTGTACCGCGGATATCTTCAGATCTATAAGGACATATACAGTTTCAAAAATATTATCAGGAGATGTCCGAAAGCACCGGAAATACGAGCAGCTTATTTTTTGTTTAATTTCCTTTATCGTAAGTACGGTAAATTTACCGATGCTCTTTGCCGGATTGTTACTTATGAGAAAATAGGACTGGTTGCCGGAAAACTATCGGGCTTTATATGATTGAGAGGCAGATAATGGTTAAAGCTGTAATTTTTGATATGTTTGAAACTCTGGTTTCATTGTTCGAAGGGAGAACTTATTTCGGCGAACACATAGCAGCCGATGTCGGGGCAGATCCCGCTGAGTTTCGAAAAGAATGGCATTCCATAGAAAAAGACAGGAGCATCGGAACGTATACCATCGACGAAGGCCTTGAGGTCGTCTTGAAAAGACTTGGTATTTACTCGGAAGAAAAAGTAGAACTTGCCGCCTCGAAAAGGCGTGACAGTCTTACGGATACATTCGCCGGGATACCGGATGCTACATTTGAACTATTGGATGAACTGAAGAAAAGGCATTTAAAGATCGGACTGATCACCAATACTTTTTCGGATGAGCGTGATTATATAAGAGACAGCAAACTGTTCCCATATTTTGATGTAGCACTCATCTCATATGAACAGGGAATCTGCAAGCCCGATCCCGAGATGTTCGGACGTATGATAAGGGAGCTTGGACTTAAGCCTGAAGAGTGCCTGTATGTGGGGGACGGAGGCTCAAAGGAACTGTATGCGGCAAGGGAAGCCGGTATGCATCCGGTTCAGTGCACATGGTTCCGCGATATGGCCTATGAGCCCCATATTCCCTGCCCGATCCTTGATGAATTCGACCGTGCGGATAAACAGCTCGATATCTTGAAATACCTTGTATGAGCTTTTTGACCTGCTAAAACGTTTAACTCACTGATTTTTGCCGATTTTTTTAAAAATAAGGATAGAGTTATTCCTATCCTTATTTTTTTATGTAATGATTTGAGTTATAATTGGATTTGGAAAATGTTTTCCGAAAATCGGTATTGCAGAAGATGATTATGGCTAATGGTCTGGTCTTTACAAATGAAAAATGCGTAGGCTGTAACAAGTGCATTGCCGTTTGCAGTGCAATGGGAGCCTGCATTTCCGCTAATTCCGAGAAAAACGGTAATTCCAGAATAAACGTCGATCCCTCAAAATGTGTGGGATGCGGCGCTTGTTTTGATGTCTGTGAACATGGTGCCAGAGAATTCTGCGATGATACGGATGCTTTTTTTGAAGATCTCGCATCCGGCAAGGAAATCTCGATTCTGGTGGCACCTTCATTTCGAGCAAATTATCCCGATGAATACGAGAAGATACTCGGCGGTCTCAAGGCGCTTGGCGTAAGGCATATTATTAATGTCGCCTTCGGAGCCGATATCTCTACCTGGGGTTATATCAAATATATTCAGGAGAAGGGTTTTACCGGCGGTATTTCTCAGCCCTGTCCCGCAGTCGTTACCTATATTGAAAAATATCTCCCCGAGCTTCTCCCGAAACTTTTCCCCGTTCAGAGCCCCCTTATGTGCGCGGCTATCTATGCGAGAAAAGAAATGGGCATTACTGACCGTTTTGCTTTCATAAGCCCCTGTATAGCCAAGAAGCTTGAGATAGACGATCCCGAAAATTCGGGACTTGTGGATTATAATGTTACATTTAATCATCTGATGAAGGTTGTCCGTGAGCGTTCGATATACGGAGAGCCTGTTAAGGATGAGATCGAATATGGCCTGGGATCCATTTATCCCATGCCGGGCGGTCTTAAGGATCATGTGAAGTGGTTCTTGGGAGACAGTGCCTTTATCCGCCAGATCGAAGGCGAGAAGCAGATGTATGAATATCTCAGGAAACAATCCTCACACCTTGTGGGTAAGGATAACCCTTTCCTGTTTATTGATGCACTTAACTGCAAGGACGGATGCCTGTGCGGTACAGGAACCGAGCCTGAGCTTGCATCCACCGACAGAGCGCTCTTCAATCTTCTGAAGATCCGCGAGGGACTGAAAAAAGAAGACGGTGATTCGGCAATGTCCAAATCACTGCTTCCGGAGCAGCGTCTTGAAAAACTCAATGAGCAGTTTGCAGGCCTTCAGCTGTCGGATTATATGCGCAGTTACACGGATCTTTCATCGAAGTGTGCTATCAAGATACCGACTGAAGATGAACTTGATAATATCTTCCTTACGATGGATAAGGCCACACCGGAATCGCGCCGTATTAACTGCGGATCCTGCGGATACAACACCTGTATCGAAATGGCTACCGCTATCTTCAACGGATTCAACCGCAGGGATAACTGTGTACACTATCTGAAGAATGCGATAGAAGCGGAACACAAGAGTCTTATATACAACGCTCAGCATGATGAACTCCTTGGCATTTACAACAGATCCTATGCCATGGATCTTCTTATAATCAATTCGGATTACTGGAAGAATGCATCTTATGTAATGGCCGATATTGACGGCTTTAAGGGAATCAATTCCACTTACGGACATGAGCTTGCGGATCAGATACTGATGAATGCTGCGGTAGGTCTCTTGCAGCTCGCCAGGGATAAAGGCTGGCTTCTTGCAAGGTACGGCGGAGACGAATACCTGATCTGCCTGCCTGAACCGATGACGGAAGATCACCCTTTCCTGGACATGATACGCGGAGTTTTTGAACAGCCCTTCCGCTTGGGAAGCATTGAACTTCAGCTTTCCGCATGTCTCGGTGTTTCGAATTCGGACAGCAGTCTCAGCACTGAAGAAAATATAAACCATGCCGAAGAAGCTATGCGCGAAGCCAAGAAGCTTGGATATGACCGCACTGTTTTCTACAGCGAGATACTTCAGGAAAAGGCAAGAGAAGAAAAGCTCATCCGTGAGAAGATAGTCGATGCCTTTGAAAATGACGGTTTTTACATAGTCTATCAGCCCAAGGTTGATGCGCAGACGGTCAAGCTGTGCGGATTTGAGGCTCTTATCAGGATGAAGGAACCAGGATTCGGACCGGCCAAGTTTATTCCCATTGCCGAAAAGCATGGATGGATCTGGCGTATAGGACGTATGACCACCGAACTGGTTGTACGCCAGCTTGCGGAGTGGAGAGAAGCGGGATATGAACTTCATCCGGTTTCCGTTAACTTCTCAAGTAACCAGCTGAGCGATACCGGATATGTGGATTTCCTGGAAGAGCTGCTCAAACAATATGACATTCCTTCGAAGTATATAGAAGTCGAGATCACGGAGGGAATCTTCCTTGACCGCTCTTCACAGGTTGAAGCGCTGTTCAGGAGATTTAAGGATCTGGGCATCAGGCTTCTCATGGATGATTTCGGAACGGGTTATTCGTCACTCGGTTATCTGACATATATTCCCGTGGATACCATCAAGCTTGATAAGTCGCTTGTAGATAATTATCTGATTGACGGAAAGGACGCATTCATCAATGACGTTATCAGACTGGTCCATCATCTGGATAAAGAGATGACCATAGAAGGTGTCGAGGAGAGGTGGCAGTATACACGTCTGAGGGAATTCGGTGCGGATACGATTCAGGGCTTTTATTTCAGCAAACCTTTGCCTGCGGATGAAGCCATAAACTTCACACCGGGTGAAAGTTGATGCGGAGGGATTCATGAACGAAAACATTGTAAAAAGAAACCGCCTGCTTGCGGAGAAAGTTATCAAGGGACTTGAATCCCGCAATATGAAAGGATATTACGCGGATAACAGAGAGGATGCTTTAAGGATCGCTCTCGAACTTATTCCGGAAAAGTCTTCCGTCACCATGGGAGGCGCCATGAGTGCACATGAGATCGGACTTGTGGATGCTCTCAAGGAAGGTGATTATGATTTTCTGGACAGGGATAAGGCTGAGGATAAGAGAGCAGCAATGCTTGCGGCTTATGACGCCGATTTCTTTTTGACATCCGCAAATGCCATGACAGAGGACGGAGTCATGGTAAATATTGACGGCAACTCCAACAGAGTATCTGCAATAGCCCAGGGACCCAAGCATGTTCTGGTTATTGTCGGAATGAATAAGATATGTCCGGATGTGGATTCGGCTATGAAAAGAGCCAGAAATGTGGCAGCTCCCATAAATGCACAGCGCTTTGGGCTTAACACTCCCTGTGCCAAAACAGGATCCTGCATGAACTGCAAATCTCCCGATACCATCTGCTGTCAGTTCCTTATCACCAGGTTTTCAAGACATGAAGGCAGGATTCATGTTATCCTTGTGAATGATTCTTTAGGATTCTGAGGGAGAATTATTTACAATGGAAGAAGTAAGAGATTATATACATACGGTTCAGTATTATGAGACCGATAAGATGGGAATAACCCACCACTCCAACTATATCAGATGGATGGAGGAAGCCAGGGTTGATTTCCTGGCACAGATAGGATGGGATTACGCAAAGCTTGAAGAATCCGGAATAGTTTCTCCGGTATTGAACGTCACTTGTGATTTCAAACGTACCACCACTTTTTCGGATAAGATAACCGTTAAAGCGTATGTCAAAGAATTCAACGGCGTTAAGCTTAAGTTTGCGTATGAAATGAAAAACGAAGAGGGAACAGTGGTCTTTACCGCAACTTCCCTGCATGCTTTTCTGAATAAAGAAGGAAGACCGGTGCGGATGAAGCAGGACTTCCCGGAGCTTTACGAAACAATAGAAAATCTGATCGTGTGACGAGTCAGTGGGGAGTCAGAAAGAACCGTCCCCACTGACTCTCTTTTGGTTTACATAACACTATGAAAAACGGCATACTTAACGCTCTAAAAAGCTTTATTTTATTGACTTAAAACCCCCGACAAATTATTATTGATTTATGCGAGTCTTTTCGTAAACCCATACATTTTTAAGGAGGTTTTTCGTTATGGCATTGGTAACAACCAAAGAGATGTTTAAGAAAGCTTATGACGGCGGATATGCAGTCGGTGCTTTCAACGTCAACAACATGGAGATCGTACAGGGTATCACCGAGGCTGCAGGAGAGCTTGAGAGCCCTGTTATCCTTCAGGTTTCCAAGGGAGCTAGAGCTTATGCTAACCACACCTATCTTGTAAAGATGGTTGAGGCAGCTGTTCAGGAGAATCCTCAGATTCCCATCGCTCTTCACCTTGATCACGGCGATACTTTTGAGCTTTGCAAGTCCTGTATCGACGGCGGTTTCACTTCCGTTATGATCGACGCTTCCTCCAAGTCTTTCGAAGACAACATCGCTCTTACCAAGCAGGTAGTTGAGTATGCTCACGATCACGGCGTAGTAGTTGAGGCTGAGCTCGGAACTCTTGCAGGTATCGAGGATGAAGTACAGGTTGAGGCAGGTAAGGAAGCTTATACCAGACCCGAAGAAGTTGAAGAGTTCGTAGACAGAACCGGATGTGACTCCCTTGCTATTGCTATCGGAACCAGCCACGGCGCTTATAAATTCACTGCTGCTCAGTGCACCAGAAATGCTGACGGCATCCTTGTTCCCCCTCCGCTTCGTTTCGACGTTCTCGAGGAGTGCATCAAGAGACTTCCCGGATTCCCTATCGTTCTTCACGGATCATCTTCAGTTCCTCAGGAATTCGTTAAGATGGTTAATGAGTACGGCGGAAACATGCCTGATGCTATCGGTATCCCCGAAGATCAGCTTCGTGAGGCTGCTAAGCTCGCTGTATGTAAGATCAATATCGACTCCGATATCCGTCTTGCTATGACCGCTACCATCCGTAAGTATTTCGTAGAGCATCCCGATCACTTCGATCCTCGTCAGTATCTCAAGCCCGCTCGTCAGGCAGTTAAGGATATGGTTGCTCACAAGATCGTTAACGTTCTCGGATCCGATCACAAGATCTGATATCTTATGTAGAACCGATGAGTCAGGGAGAGGCGTCTCCCTGACTCATTTTATGTACGGAGGAATATATGAATTCTATTTTGATCAAGGATACCACCCGCGAAGAAAGAGAGCAGATAGTTGCTGAGTCCATCGGTAACATAAGCGGAAGCTGTGACGGATGCATGGCAGGGCTTGCGGAGATGTATCAGGATTATATCGACGGTAAAAAAGAGATTCGTGATATTAACATGGAATTCAGGGCACAGTATGAATCGGGGATAGAAGCTCCGGAAAGAAACGGCTGCGGGTACATGTGATGAAGATTTACTACCATCTTCCCGGATTATTTGAATTCTATGAATTCTATAAAGTATTCCTGCCTCTTTTTAATGAGCATCGGGAATACTTCTATGAGTGGTGCGAGATAGGATCGATCTACGGAGCACCTGCGGATTGTATCTGGGGCGGCGGAAGAGTGGGATTCGGTGAAGCGGATCCCGTTAAAGTCAGGGAACTCATGAGTGAATATGATATCTCCTCTCGTCTGACTTTTAGCAATTCACTTATCACAAAGGATCATCTCAGCGATAAGAAATGCAATAAGATCTGTTCTCTTTTTGAAACAAGCGGTAAAGTTCAAAACGGTGTGATCATTTATTCGGATCTTTTGCTTGATCACATTCGTCATAGATTTCCAAATTATTATTTTGTATCTTCTACCACAAAGGTGATAACGGATTTCGACCGGTTTGAAGATGAACTGGACAGGCCGGAATATAAATATGTTGTTCCGGATTTCAGGCTGAATAAGAAACTGGACAGACTGAATGCCTTGACCGACTCTCAGAAAGCAAAGGTAGAGTTTCTGTGTAATGAATGTTGCGGTATAGGATGTGGTGACAGGAAAAGCTGTTATGAGAACGTAAGCAGGAAGAGCCTCGGAGAAGATTGCGAAGATCATATCTGTACTTCGCCTTTAGCTTCGAGAGGATACAGGTTTTCCGATGCGATGGAAAATCCTTCTTTTATCGGAACGGACGATATCAGGAAGGTTTACGCTCCAAGCGGTTTCAGGCATTTTAAGATAGAGGGCAGGAGCCTCGGAAGCGCGGTAATCCTGGAAATGCTGATTTATTACATGACAAAACCCGAATACAGGCTTAAAGTAAGAGAAGAGATATATTTAGACAGTAATCTGGATCTGTTTTGAAAAGGATTAATATGCGAAGCGGAGAAAAAATTGCAAAATTCATATATTCTGCAGGCGGATACGTGGTGTTTGCTTTTACTGCGGTCATCGCAACATGGCTGTTTTATCTCAGTTCTTCCGTTACTGCAATAATGGCTTATGAAGATGAGCATGTTTTCTTTATTAAGGATGTGGGACCCGGAATGATCATAGGCATTCTGATCCTGCTTTTTCTTTTTGCTGCGATATATAAGAAACGAAGGAAGTTTTGGGAGAACCCGGCAAGATGCGAGCGTATTCTCAGAAACATCTGCATTATTTTAACCATTGCATTTGCGGCTGTGGGATGCTTCATCGTTAAAACTACGCATCTGCTTCCCATATATGATCAATACAAAGTCTTCCTTGTGGCACGGGATTTTCTTGAGGGGAATTTTACGGAGTGGCAGGCCGGACAGTACATGGACATGTTTCCTTTCCAGAACGGAATGGTACTTCTCATGATTCCCTTTGCATTGCTGGGAGATGAGGGAGTTTTCATATTTCAGTACGTAAATGTCTTTGTACTTATCGTTGTAAACATCGGACTTGCAAAGGTAGCAAAGGAATATTTCGGAAAAAGTATGGGATATGCCACATATATCGCCGCGACTCTTTCTCTCCAGATGTGGGGACAGATCACATTTGTCTACGGGTTCTTATGGCAGATTGCATTCGGCATTTGGGGGATCTATAAACTGATACGTTTCCATAAGTCGGGCAGGAGATCCGATGCGGCCATGGCCATTATCTTCCTTGCTTTGGGACCTGTGTTTAAATACAACGGTGTGCTCATTGTTATTGCGGCTGCACTGATGCTCTTTGTAAGAATGCTTTACAGAAAAGAAGGAAGGTTAAGGAATCTTACTGTTTTGATCCTCCTTGTTATATGTACATATGCCACTCTCGGAGGAATCAGAGCATACTTCAATCACACAACGGGAGCCCGTCCGGATGCCGGAATAGGAATGAAGGGTTATGTAGCTTTGGGAATATCCGAAAGTTCTGTTGCTCCCGGATGGTTCAACGATATCAATACATCCGTATACAAGGAATATGCGGAGGATCTTTCGAGAGTAGAAGAAAGGTACGGGGAGATCATAGAAGAACGTCTTGGCGTATTTTCTGACGATCAGGAGTACTGCGTGAGATTTTTTTCAAGAAAGATCGCATCCATGTGGACAGAGCCTGCTATGCAGTGCTTTACAAATACCAGTATCAGAAATCTTTACGGGACTCTTTCATATACCTGGAAAGATATCCTGTATAACGGCGGGGTGGTAAACACCGCTCTGTACATCATTCTGGATATCGCACAGTCATGTCTCTATTTCGGATTGATGCTCAGACTTTTCTGGCTGTGGAAGAAAAAGAAAATCCGCGCATGTCTTGAAGAGGGAGATTTGTTTGTTATATTCCTGGGCGGATTCATATATCATCTGATCTTCGAAGCAAAATGTCATTATGTACTTCCGTATTTCATCGCGATCTTTCCCTACGCACTTAAAGGGTACACAGAGACGATCACTGAGATCGCATCTTACGGGATTAAAAAAAGTCGCAGTCTTCGTTTTGTGCTTGCAGCTTTGATCATCGGAGCTTTTATCTATATCGTGCCTTCCAAATTTCTTGATAACACCTTACGTCTCGGAACAGCGACGAGTGATTATCTGTGGTATCTGCAAAATGAACTTGAATGGAAAAATCCCGATTACAAAAAATGGGGATAAAGATTGAGATTATTAGTGCCGGCAGGTTTACCTGCCGGCTTTTTTTATATGTTATAACCCGAAACTATAGCAGGTTATAGTAAGACTGAATTAGACGGTGCTATGCGGTTGTGATAACCTTCGTTCAAGTAATTAAAGAAAAAGGAGTTAAACATTATGAAAAATAAATTTAAAATTACTGCAACCGATTTGATCTTATTATTTCTTTCAGGCTTATTCCTGATCCTTCTTTTCACTGTATTTACACCCTGCGGTCCAAAGGATGACGGCAGTTTTATGAGGTGCCAATGGGCATGGAGAGCGAATGTCTCATTGGCGTTTAATTTATTATTCCTGAGTCTGGTTCATGTACTTACATCCAAAGCACAGGTGAAGGCAGGATTGTCCGTGGGAATTGCAGGTATCTCTGTAACAAGTTTTCTTATACCTGAGAAGATAATCGGTCTTTGCATGATGGATACAATGAGATGCCATACACATACAAAGGGCGGTGTTTATGTTTTTTCGATTCTCATCCTTATAGCTGCAGTTATTGACCTGGTTCTTGGTATTAACAAAGAGCGCAACAATAAATAAAAATTATCCGATTAAACCATGAAATTCAGTACCGATCTTGCGATCAAAAATATAAAAGGACATTCTGCACGAAGCGCAGCCCTTATCATTCTGGCCGGACTCTTATCCGCTTCCGTATTCGGCGGTTCACTTATCGTGAAAAGTTTGAAGAACGGATTACGCAGTTACGAACAGAGACTCGGGGCAGATATTATAGTTGCTTCCGATGATGCCATAGACAGCGGAAAATATGAATCAATACTTCTTCAGGGAGTGCCGGGATATTTTTACGTGGATGATTCCATTCTGGATGAGATAAGAGGCATTGAAGGAGTCGAAGCGGTTACACCTCAGTTTTTTCTTTCTTCCGCTTCTTCCGGATGCTGCGACACTTTGGTTCAGATCGTCGGTTTTGATCCCGAAACAGACTTTGCCGTAAAACCATGGATAAGCGAAAGTTATGGCGGTTCGGTTAATGACGGTGATGTTATAGTCGGATGCAATATAAATATTCCGGACAGTAACAGATACAAATTCTACAATGTCGATTGTAATGTTGTGGCCAAACTGGAAAAAACCGGGACCGGCCTTGACAGCGCGGTGTATGCCAACATGGATACCATAAAACTAATGATGGAAAGTTCCGAGCAGATCGGTTTCGGATATTTTGATGAGATAGGTCCCGAACACGCTGTATCATCTGTCCTCGTCAATGTAAAAGACGGATACAGCGTTACGGATGTTCAAAGAAATATTAACCTTGGAATAGAAGGAGTTAAAGCAGTTTCTTCAAAGGACATGGTATCCGGTATTTCTGACGGTCTGGGAGCAATATCTAAAGTAATCGGAGTGCTGGTAGTGATAATCTGGTTTCTTTCTTTTACCATCCTTACGGTTGCATTCGGGATGATAGTAAATGAAAGAGTGAAGGAACTTGCGGTGCTGCGGATATCCGGTGCAAGTAAAAAGATGCTTTCCGGAATACTTATAAGTGAATCAATCATGCTGAGTCTTATCGGAGGGTTTGCGGGAAATGCACTTACCGCTCTTATCTATTATCCGTTTTCCGACTCACTTAAATTATCACTCAAACTTCCGGTCCTTCTTCCAAACCCTTTATACATGGTCTTTATATTTGCTGCATCACTTCTTACATCACTTATCGTATGTGGTGTTACATCCGCGGTATGCGGATACAGGATTACCGGTAAAGATACCGGATTGTTATTCAGAGACGGAGCATGATATGAAACTGATCGCTGATAAAGTCGGATATAAATATTACAGGAAAAACAAAAAGCTTTTATTCGAACTAAAAGAAACTGTATTAAAACCGGAAGAAGGAAAACTCACCGAGATAGTCGGTCATTCGGGAAGCGGGAAAAGTACACTTTTAAATATTTGTGCGGGGCTTCTGACGCCGGATACCGGGAGACTATATGTCGGTGATGCGGATCTGTACAGTATGTCCGATGAAGAAAGAAGCAGATTCAGGAATGCACATATCGGTATTATCCCTCAGGGACAATCTGTTCTGAAACATCTGACGGTTATTGAAAACATCTTATTACCCATCTCAATGTATCATGATAATCCGCCCAAAGAACTTTTAAATGAGCTGATAGAAAACTTCGGCCTAAAGAATCTGAAAGATGAGCAGGCGGGAGGTTTGTCCGGCGGTGAAATGAGAAGAGTCGCTATTGCAAGGGCACTTATTGGTGAACCGGAGATAATCCTTGCGGATGAACCTACGGGAGACCTTGATGCCGATAACAGAAAACTGGTTATGTCCGTACTCAGAAAAATTGCTGATGAAGGACGCCTTGTGCTGATGGTTACCCATGACAGGGAAGCGGAAAGCTACGCGGATACAATCCTCAAAATGGATGGCGGAGTGCTGGTATAAAGAAAATCTATAACGGGCAATAGACAAGAGGTATTGGTCAGCGCATTCATAACATGATAACTTATCAAACATGTTAAGCATCATTTATTTGATGAGCAGATAAAAGACAGAAGGATAAAAATATGATCCATTATAAAAAGTCATCGGGAGGCCCTCCATTCTGTAGATGTTTGGGAATCTCTTGAACATATAACAGAAAACATTTAGATGATCATACAGATCGGAGGATATAAAAATGGCTAAAGAATTTAATTACACTATCTGCCCTGTGGCAAATGCATCATACATTGCAGCTAATCACGGATTCCTTAAAGAGAGACTCGAGAAGATCGGATATACTCCCGTAAAGCTTCAGACACTTGAGCAAGAGCATTGGGTTGAGCACTTCAATTATCAAAATGACAGACTTTTCCGTGAGGGCGGTAATACTCCTCCCATCTGGGCTAAGTCAAGAGGAGCAGAACCGGTTCTTATCGGACTTAATCTCATCCCCGGACAGCAGGCGATACTTGTTCGCGAAGATTCAGATATCAAAACGGTAGCGGACCTTAAAGGTAAGAAGCTCGGAGTCCCCGACAGGATCAATGTAACAATAGATCATCAGAAGACCGCAACACTGGAAGGATTTGAAAACGCTCTTAAATCTGCAGGATTGAAGAATGAAGATGTGGAGTGGGTATTTATCAAGGATGAGACTCCTGATTATCCGGGCGGAGCAAGATGGACTTTCAAAACCGGACTCGATTTTGAGGCACTTGATAAGGGTGAGGTAGATGCAGTGTTTATCAAACTCTCCGCTTCCGAAAGAGTTCTTGAATCAGGTAAGTACAGAAAGATCATTAACATCGTAGCCGATCAGGACAGTGTTGATCCCGTAAACAATGAGTGGCCCAATGTTCTTACCGTAAGCCGTAAGCTTGCCGAAGAAGAACCCGAAGTGGTTGTCGAATACCTTAAAGCAGCAATAGTTGCAGCAAGATGGGCTAAGGATCACAAGGATGAAGCAGAGGAACTTCTTGCAGAGCAGACCTTTAGTACGGTAGAGCAGTATCGCAGAGCTTATCCCGCAGATTTCTACAAGCAGCTTGAGCCCAACTTCTCGGAAGCAGGTCTTAAGTCACTTCAGACCAGAGCGCAATTCCTTTATGATCACGGATTTACCGATAAGGTTGTTGATGTAAATGCATGGGCAGACAAGAGTTTCCTTGAAAGAGCACTTAAGGAACTTGAAGAGGAGGCAAGAAAAGCCGGTTGATGTTTTGCAGGCAAAATGTGTTGGGGAACATAAAGAGGAAATATAAGGAGAAATATTATGAAAAAACATGGATTGATCACAAAGTTTGCAGCACTTGGACTTGCTGCTGCGCTCGGACTTGCGGGCTGCGGCGGACAGAGTGGAAGCGGTAATCAGGGATCTGAGGTATCCGAAGTGACTATTACCGCAGAGGAAGAGGCACTTGCCAAGGAACTTCTGGAAAGAAATGTAACTGCATCCGATGTAATAACTGTCGGAGTTATCGAATCAGCCATCAAACAGCTCAAGGAGAAGTACACCTTTGAAGAGCTGGATGATTTGAAGATCGGTTCCGGCGGCTGGGTATATCTTTCGGATAAAAACGGATGGTTTGCAGAGCTTCTCGGCGACAACAATACTAAGGTAAGCATTGTTGAAGGCGCTGTCGGAAATGAGGTTCAGCTCATGGAGAGAAATGAACTTCACCTTATGAACCGTATGCTTTATCCATTTCTTCTCTACAGAGTACAGGGTGGTGATATTACAGCGGTTGAACTTTCCGAAGATCCCGCACCCGGAATTATTACCATTCTTGTTGCTAAGGATTCTCCCTATGAGACTCTTGAGGATCTTAAGGGCGGTACCATTGCAAGCTGGAAGGCAGGATGCCAGTATGTTGCACTTATCGAGCAGACCATCGATCTCGGATGGACAGAAGGCGTAGATTGGACTTACGCAAATGTTTCAAACAACGATATCAAGACCGCTCTTGAAGCAGGTGAAGTTGATGCAATCTCCGTTCATCCTTTCGCAAACATCAATAACGAGATCATCTCAGGTAATTTCCGTGAGATAGCAAATGCTAAAGCAGACGGAGTATATACCAACTACGGTGGTGCATCCGTTACCTTCGCTCCTTCGGAATTTGCAGATTCACATGTAAATCTTATCAAAGCGGTTCTTAAGCTTCGTCAGCTGGTAAATGCTTATATCATTCAGAACCCTGAAGAAACGGCAGCAGTACTTGAGACTATTACCAGAGAGCCTGCAGAAAATACCATTTGGTGGAACAACAGAAGCGCAGAGACCTTCTATTCCGCTTCAGCCCCTCTTTCACAGCTCGTTGATGATACCGACAATTATCAGAACTGGCTTATTGAGAATACCGAGGAGTTTACCGAAGACGGACGCATTGACAAGGATACATTCTTTAATCCCAACTTCTTTGAGTAAAAAAATACGGGAGGGCGTAAAGCTCTCCCGGGATAGGAATAAACATGGCAAAACCATTAACTGCGGAAGTGCCCGTAGATCAGAAAAATATAATAACTAAAATATCCGGTGACTTTGAGAGTACGAAACTCGGCCCCAGGATAGTGGCATTGATCAACACGATAGCAGTTCCTGTTTTGCTGCTTCTTGTCTGGCAGGTTCTTTCGGGATCTGGATTGTTGTTGGAAGTAATTCTTCCATCCCCTCTCAAAGTTATCAAAGCACTTGGGGCTATGATCTCTGACGGCACACTTGCTAAGGATCTTGCTATCAGCGGAAAAAGAGTATTTATCGGATATTTATGGGGCGCAGGCATAGCTCTGATACTCGGAGTTATCAGCGGACTTAATAAAGTCAGTGAGAGAGTTTTTTCACCCATCATCAATGTCATCAGACAGATTCCCCTCTATGCATGGATGCCCCTCATAATCCTCTGGTTCGGAATCGGTGAAGTATCCAAGGAACTTATCATTGCAAGAGGCGTGCTGATCCCGATCTTCCTCAATACATTGCAGGGAATTAAAGGTGTTCAGGTAGAGTATTGTGAGCTTGCCGAGGTGCTTGAACTTAAGAGAAGTATCTTCTTAAGAAAGATCGTACTTCCTTCAGCTGTATCTTCGATCTTTACCGGACTCAGACTCGGAGCCGGAAATGCATGGATGGCCGTAGTTGCTGCAGAGATGCTCGGTGGTCTTACCGGACTCGGATACGCACTTATGAAATCAAGAGAGTTTCTCTGGTCCGATAACCTTATAGCACTTATGGTTGTCATCGGTGTAATAGGTGTGGCCATTGATGTAATACTTCATCAGATCGAACAAAGATCCCTTAAATGGAAAAGAAAGACCGTCAAGTAAACGGAAGACAGGTAACGTTATGAGCGACAATAATATTTTGGAAATTAAAAATGTATCCAAGATCTTTCATACACCGGATAAGGATGTGGAAGCTATCAAAAAGGTGGATTTAACCGTTAAAGAGGGTGAGTTCATATCCATAATCGGTGCCAGCGGATGCGGAAAGACCACTTTGCTCAGACTGATCGCCGGTCTTGAGAAGAACTATAACGGCGATATACTTCTTGACGGAAAGAGAGTGGAAAAAGCAGGGCTCGACAGAGGCGTGATCTTTCAGGATCACAGGCTTCTTCCCTGGCTTACCGTA
>JAEEXJ010000044.1 GCA_016291475.1 Lachnospiraceae bacterium
AATCTGCCTTTTACCTCATCAAGAACAAGATCTCTTATGTACCAGCCGGTGCCGTCACGGTACAGATCCGTGGAATCATATATAAGCCAGTCATGGGGAAGCTGAACAGGATTAAATTCAGTGTCTCTGTTCATGGCTTCATCAAGTGAAGTACCGACTTTTGTTTCAAGAAACTTCCATCCATTATTAAACAGATATCTCATAATTTTCCCTCTAACTTTTGTTTTGAAAAATACAGTGTGAATTCACTTATCTATATATAATCACAACATGCCGATTAAATATAGTTAAAAAAACGGCAGATATACCGCATCTAAATGCGATACATCTGCCGCCCAAACATTTACACTTCCATCACAAAGGGTCCGAGCAATTTGCAGGGAACCTTTTTCTTATTTTCAATACAGCTGTTGTAGATAATGTCTCCGGTATATGTATTGCTTTGGAGATACATTATCTTCTCGGGAAATTCCGGTGTTGCAATTCTAAGAAGGATCGTATTGTTATCGATAAGCTCCGCAACAGCGGGATAGATCTTTCCGCCTGCCTGAGCCGCGAAATCTTTTATCCTGCCTGATTTGGCTTTATCGGGAGAATAAGCGATCAGCCCGTTTCCTATGCCTTTGAATTTAAGTATTACCTCATAGCCCACAAACGTTTTGTTGACTATGGTTTCTTTGATTTCCGGACCCGTAGAAGGAATGAAAAGCTTTCCGGGATTTTTAACATCAAGTGCGATATCCGCAAGCCTTCTTCCTACCAGCTCTTTATTCATGGGATGAAGATCATTATCCTCACCCGCATCGATAAGAACCGCCATATGGGAATTGGGAACTTCCTCGGTAATGCGCCTCTGCACTTCTCTGAACTCCCACCAGGAATCGTAGGATTCGCAGTCGGGATCTCCGCAGTCTATCGTAAAGTTCGGAAGCTGTGCAAATATAAAAGGAATGTCATCATCGCCCCAAAGTTTTCTGTATCCTTCGATCTGAATCTTACTCATCTTAAGATAATCGTCAAAATGGGAATCGGATTCCCCCTGATACCAGATGATTCCTTCGATGGGATATTTGGTACAGGGTGCTGTCATGCAATTATATAATCCGGTTGCTTTCCAGTCGATAAAATCTATATCGGGATAAGGGAGATCGTTTTTAGCACCGATACTGTACTTCCACTCTCCGCTAAGATCAATGGCACCTTCGGGAAGAACATTGCTCCATGCATCGGGCTTGCACGAATCGTTAAAGATCATCATGCGCTTACCGGGAGTGATCCTTCCGGTTCCGTGATTTACAGTGATCCTGATGACCACGGTATTTTTTCCCTCGACTATAACGCCTTCGGGAATGGTATATTTTCTGGGAGGATACAGATACCCGATGGAACCGACAAGAGTTCCGTTAACATATACTTCATCGGAATCGGTAATGGTTCCGAGCCATATCTTCGCTTCTTTTCCGGCAAATTCTTTGGAAGCGTTGAACTTTTTCTCAAACCAGACCACACCGGAAAAACCGTCAAGAGCGGTGCCTTCGAAAAATCTGGGCATTTCAAGTGTGTCTTTTACATCTTCGGGAAGTCCGTTCTGCCAGCCATCTATTCTACCTTTGTCGCCATCATCACAAACGGAAAACCATTCCTTGGAAAGCTCTTCGTTACGCTTAATACGCATGGCACGATATTCGGGATCCGCATACCGGGAAGCCTCTTCCAAAAGCTCGGGATAATCTTTAAGCATCTCCTTACTCATCCATGAATAAATATGGGATCCCCCGAGACTTGCGTGAACCATGCCCACGGGAAGTCCCGTCATCTCATGGAGACGCTTCGCAAAAAAGTACGATGTCCCGGAAAATCCGTACATATTCTCGGGGCATGCTTTCTTCCACGAACCGGTTCTGGTATCTTCCTGAGGGCCCGAATATTCGGTCTCCGATACGATATCAAAGCATCTGATATTACTGTTTTCCGAAGATGCGATCACTTCCGGATAATTGTCTCTTAATCTGTCAAAAGTAAGATCCATGTTTGACTGACCGGAAGCGAACCAGACAGCACCGGTGATTATGTCATTGACAGCCGCTTCGTTTCCGGTTTCATCAGTGATTTTCAAGACAAAAACTCTTCCTGCTTCAAAAGCAGGAAGAGTCACGTTAAAACGTCCGTTATCGTCTGTGATGCATTCAGCCGATGCAGCCAAAGAATCATCTGCATTGTAGAGCTTGCATTCTACTTTAAGACCCGCATCGTCAAATCCCCATATATTAATGGGCTTATCCTTCTGGAATACTGCGCCGTCGGATAATAATCTGGGGAGCACCAAATTGCTCATATATACACCTCTTATAAAGCTTCGTGGAGAGTCTTTCTGACAGCTCCGGGAGCAGACATCTCTTTTACAAAATACTCAACAACTTTTCCGGCGATACCTGCTTTTTCAAGATCGGTTGCAAAGATAACTTCATCGGTAAGAATGGGATGAAGAACTTCCGCAGTCTTTGCAGGATCCAAATCCTTGCCGAACTCAAGTGATGAGATCATCTCCTGAACCTTGGAAAGCATGGGATCGGGGCTGCATTCAAACTTTTCACCCTTATCATCGATTCCCTTTGCATATCTGAGCCATCCTGCAAGAACAAGAGGAATTGCATTAAGATCGGATGCATTGCGGTCAGGATCCGCAATATAAGATTTAATGGTCTCACCGAATCTGATGGGAAGCTTCTGTGATGTATCACACGCGATTCTCTGAGGAGTATCGGGCATGAAGGGATTGGGAAGTCTCTTGCCTACTACAGTGTCGATGAAATCCTTGGGATTGATAACTCCGGGATCGGTAACAACAGGAAGACCCTCCTTGTAACCGACGGTATCAATGAGCTTAAGGAGATCTTCGTCCTTCATCTCTTCGGAGATTCTGTTATATCCGAGAAGACATCCGTAAACCGCAAGTGAAGTATGAAGAGGATTAAGGCATGTGGTAACCTTCATTCTCTCGACATTATTAACGGTATCGCGATCCGTGAAGATAACTCCTGCCTTTTCAAGTTCGGGTCTTCCGTTAGGGAAATCATCTTCAATAACGAGATATTCACTCTCCTCCGCATTTACGAAAGGAGCAACATATGTATGGAATCCGGTGATGACAGGCTCGGGATTTTCAACTCCGTCAGCCGCGATCATGTCCTTAACGGAATCGTCGGGTCTGGGAGTGATCTTATCGATCATGGACCAAGGGAAAGATACGCTCTTTTTGTCTTCGATATAATCGAGGAATCCCTTGTCCGCCTTTCCGTTCTCAGCCCACTTTGCAGCGAATTCATAAATGGCATCGTGAAGCTTCTGTCCGTTGTGGGAACAGTTATCGGTACTTACCATTGCGATGGGGTACTTGCCTGCCTGATATCTTGCGTGGAGAAGAGAAACAACTTTTCCGATATAGCTGACGGGCTTTTCGGGGCCGTTCTCCATATCCGCAGATACTGCCTTGGTGTACTCACCGTCATTTCCCTTAAGGGAATATCCCTTCTCGGTAATGGTGAAAGTAGCAAGCTGAAGTGATTTATTTTCAAATGCTTTTTTGAGATAAGCAAAATCGTCCTTTACTTCGGTATCAAGCTTGACCGAAGCGGTTACGGATGCGATCACATTCTTATCAACCTTGCCGTCTGCTTTGAGGATCGCAAGGATGGAAAGATTATCGTAAGGCTTGTAAGCCTTGTCGATGATCTCATAATCAAAACCTTCCGCAACAACGATGCCGGTCTTCATAAGGCCTTTCTCGATAAGTTCCTGGGCAAGTCTTGCATGATATGCCCTGAAAATATTACCCGCACCGAAGTGTACCCACTGAGGGGCATTATCGGTATTGGAAGTTATTTCGGAAATGTTGTAAGCGGGAAGGTGATATCCTGCCTTCTCCCACTCAGCTGTGTTTGCTATTCCGTTAAGTGAAAGCTTCATCTTACGCCTCCGTGTATTTTATCTATTGCTTCCCAAAGTCCGTTGATATAAGCTGCGCCAAGCGCTCTGTCATAGAGACCGTATCCGGGCATGGCCTCTTCACCCCAGATCATTCTTCCGTGGTCGGGACGGATGGGACCGTCAAATCCGGACTCATAAAGAGCCTTAACGATCTCGTACATATCAAAGCTTCCGTCCGCGGAAAGATGTGCTGCTTCTTCAAAATCAGGCTGTCCGACGGGAATATCCTTACCGGTCCAAGCCTTTACCGCACTGCCGTCCTCACGGCAGAAAGTATTGAACTGAAGATTTCTTACATGTGCAAAATGAACTCTTCCGGCAAAAGATCTGATCATGTCGGGAAGATCGTTCTCGGGATTTGTTCCGAATGAACCTGAGCAGAAAGTAAGTCCGTTGTGAACGTTATCTACGGCTTTAAGCATCTTCTCGATATTTGCCTTATTATTGATGATCCTGGGAAGTCCGAATACGCTCCAGGCGGGATCATCGGGATGAATGGCCATATTGATATTGTACTTGTCACAAACGGGCATAATTGCCTTAAGGAAGTAAACAAGATTATCGAAAAGCTTCTGCTCATCAATATCTTTGTACATCTCGAAAAGCTCTTTGATCTTAACAAGTCTTTCGGGCTCCCAACCGGGCATCACGGTTCCGTTCATCTGATCCTTGATCGAATCAAACATGTTAGCGGGATCAATGGCATCGATGGCTGCCTGAGAATATGCAAGTACGGTTGACTTGTCATGTCTCTCCCTTGCAAGTTCGGATCTGGTCCAGTCGAAAACAGGCATGAAATTGTAACATACCATATGGATGTCCTGTTTTCCGAGATTCTCAAGAGTCTTGATGTAGTTATCGATGTGCTCATCTCTTAAGGGACCTGCAGTCTTGATGTCATCGGATATATTAACCGATTCGATTCCGGCGATGTGCATGTTCTCGGATGCGACATCATTCTTAAGAGAGATGATCTCATCTTCCGTCCAGAGCTCTCCGGCCTGCTTGTTATAAAGAGTGGTTATCACTCCCTTTACACCGGGAATCTGTCTGATCTGCCATAATTTTACGGTATCATAGGCTTTACCGTACCATCTGAGGGTCATTTCCATAATATTATGTCTCCTTAAATTGACCTATTGTCATTTCATTGTAACTGTATGTTCCGATCAAATCCGAAAGTGCGGTTTTCATCTGCCCTTGCGGATCCAACTTCTGAATAATCATTTGTTGACGCATTGTCAACTGATTAAGAAATCCCGTATTTATCAGTCTTTGCTGATGGTTACGGTCTGATAAGGAATAGTAATTCCGTTAGCCTTAAATTCCGCAACAAGCTGCTTCCTGATATGTCCGCAAGCCACGAAATTCTCTGCAACATTTGCCGTCCAGACAGTGGTCTTGATAACCGGACCGTCAGCATCGAATCTGCAGACAAGAGGCTTGGTACAATCGAGTACCTTGGGAGCGGATTTCACTGTTTTCTCAACTATATCGATAGCCAGATCAAGATCATCGTCATATCCGACAGTCACCTCAAGGAAGTTTCCTACCCTGTCTCTCGAGCTGACATTAATGATCATGCTCTCATTCATGATGCCGTTGGGAATGATGCACTCCTGTCCGTCGTAGGTCATCACAACGGTATGGCGGAGTGTGATATCATTTACCGTACCCTCCGCAATAATGGAACTTCCGCTGAGCACTTTGATCTTATCTCCGAGATTAAAAGGCCTGGAAAATGAGATCGATATTCCGGAAATGGTATTATTGAGAGCTTTCTGAGCCGCAAAAGAAAGGATTGCAAGTATAAGTCCTCCTCCGGTCAGAACGGCGGTTATCGCTTTATTAATG
Organism: Lachnospiraceae bacterium; assembly: GCA_016291475.1. The sequence goes on from JAEEXJ010000044.1 coordinate 5,842, forward strand.
TCGAGGTATATATTAAGGATAGCAATCAGACAAGCCACAATGTTAAGTGTCTTGAGAAGATTGCAAATAAAGCGTACATGCAGCTTCTTCTGCTTTCGTGTTATGTAACGAAGAACAAGCCACAATGTAAGCCCTATCACGATAATAATTACTAATTTGATAGTATCATTCATGCTGTTAATTTTAGCATACTAGTATATCTGTTACAAGAATCGGTCAAAATTCTACCTATTTTGACAAAAATTACCGATTATTCGGCAATTTTTGATATACTCCGTTAACGTTCTTTGATGTGATTTATGAAAGAATTTACATTTTAACTTTTTTCGATATGTTTTTCCTAACTTTTAAATAGGAATTGTATAATAAACATAGTATAATCATAAAAAATACAGTACATAATTTGGAGTTTTGTTTATGTACAAAAAACAAAAAAGAAGTTGGCTTAAGCATCTGGACTTTACCATACTGGATATACTCTGTATGCAGATTGCTTATTCGCTTGCATATATCATCAAATTCAGAAGTATGGAGCTCCCCTATGCCATCGGCAGTTACAAGGGTCTTGCTATCATTATGATACTTCTGCAGATTTGTGTTATCTTTTTTTCCGAACCTTACAAGAATATATTAAGAAGGGACAGGGTTGAGGAATTCAAAAAATCCCTCAGCAGCTGTTCGCTTGTTGCACTTTCCGTAGTCGTATATATATCGGCCAATAAATTATGGGAGAATTATTCCCGTACAGTTATCGGTCTGCTCTGGATACTATCCATCCCCATATGCTATGCTGCCAGGATCATATGGAAATCCACAGTCAGAAAAGCCATTCAGGGTCAGAAGAAAAACACCATCATGCTGCTTCTTACCAATGATGAAGCAGTCGAAAGATGCATCATCAATTTCGAGCATGATCCTTACAGAACTTACGTAATAAAAGGCATCGTCATCATGGATAAAGACCGTAAAGGCGATGTCATAAGAGAAGTTCCGGTAGTTGCCAATTCGGATGACTTCCTTGAATATATCAGGACCAATGTGGTTGACGAAGTATTTATCAACGGAAACGATCTTACCGACAACGAACAGCTGGCCAGGGAACTTCTTGAAATGGGAGTGACCGTTCACTTCAAACTCATGAGAAGTTCCGGCATTTCGGAGAACAAGGTAATTGAAACCTACGCAGGTTATACCGTACTTACAACCAGTATCAACATGGCTACTCCCAGACAGCTCTTTATTAAAAGAGTTGTTGATATCATAGGATCGCTTGTCGGTCTTGTATTAATGCTGATTGCGTTCGTAATCTTCGCTCCCATCATCAAATTCCAGTCTCCCGGTCCGATCTTCTTCAAGCAGCCCAGAGTAGGAAGAAACGGAAGAAGATTCAACCTTTATAAATTCCGTTCAATGTACAGGGATGCCGAAGAACGTAAGAAAGAACTGATGGATCAAAACAAGATCGAAGGAAACATGTTCAAACTTGATAACGATCCCAGAGTCACCCCTATAGGACGATTTATGAGGAAGTATTCCATAGATGAACTTCCTCAGTTCTGGAATGTATTAAAAGGTGAAATGAGCCTTGTCGGAACTAGACCTCCTACGGAAGACGAATTTGAACTTTACCAGGCGCATCACAGAGCAAGGCTTGGTATAAAACCCGGCATCACCGGCATGTGGCAGGTAAGCGGACGAAGCGATATCACTGATTTCGAAGAAGTTGTGGCACTTGATACCCAATATATTACGAACTGGAACCTCAGTATGGATATGAGGATCCTTTTAAAAACCATCATGGTTGTCATCAAAGGTCAGGGTGCTTCATAAGAATGAAGGATTTAACGGTTTCAATCGTAGCATTTAATGATGAAGAGGATGTGCTTAATGCGGTCTCAACGATCGAAGAGTACACCCCTTCTTTAATTGCAAAGACCATCTACATTATCGATAACAGTGACCGGGATAATAATCTGGAAACATCCCTTGCCAAATTCGATGATGTCAAATATTTAAAACAGGAAAAAAATTGCGGATTCGGCGCAGGTCACAACAAGGTACTGGACCTGATCGATTCCAAATATCACGCCATAGTAAATCCGGATATCATTCTCAAAGAAGACGCATTCACTCCTCTTCTTTCTTATCTTGACAGAAGCGACTGCGGAATGGTCGCCCCGAAGATTCTTGATGAAAACGGAGAACTGATCGGTGCATACAGATTGGATCCCACTCCCTTTGATATGTTTATCAGAATGTTCCTGAAGGGAATGTTCCGTAAAAGAAAAGCACGCCATACCATGCAGGATATGGATTATGATAAACCCTTTAAGGTTCCTTTTGTTCAGGGAAGTTTTCTTGTGATCAGATCAGATCTGTTCAAAAGATTAAAAGGATTTGACGAAAGATTCTTCCTGTACATGGAAGATGCGGATCTTTGCAGAAGAGTAAACTCGGTATCAACTCTCATGTATTGTCCGGATGCATCTGTTGTACACCTATGGGGACAAGGCTCCCATAAAAGTCTCAAGCTTTTCCGAATGCATGTTACATCCATGATCAAATATTTCAGAAAATGGAAATAAAAAATCACCTGCTCGAAAGAGCAGGTGATTTCTGTTATCTGGTAAGGTTCACTTCAAATGCTGCATTCGAAGTGTTATTGTCTTCGACGGTCTTTCCGAAAAGAGCATCCTGTGCAGCTTCCTGCTCTTCTCTTGTCTCGTAACCGGCTCCGAAATTCTCGCCGTTAACATTACGCATCAGACTATCATTTGCTTCAAGGCCTGCCTGAGCCTGAACTTCGGTCGTGCTCAGCTCCGCATTCTCCTGTTTTGAATCCTCGATTTTTTCTTTTCTGGAATCAATTTCCTGATTATATGCGTAACTCGAAATTCTTCCGGTCAGATACATCCTTTCAAGTTCCGACTCGGACAGGGACGTGTAATTAATCTGTGTTTGTGCTTTTCTGTCGGCTGCATCGGCATCAGCTTCTCTTTCTCTGATCTGATCCTGAAGTATTTCTTTAGCTTCATCGGCTCTTTCCTGAGCCTCGCGTATTTGCTCCCTGATCCTTTCCTCTTTTCTTTCTTCTTTGACGGATGCGTTTTTTTCCGCCTGAACGTTTGCTACATTCTGTTCTCTGTCGAGAGGATCCTTCGTTTCTTTATCGTCGCCTGTATATTCCGTTTCTTTTGTCTTGTTAAAAACAAAACCGTCGGATAATCTGTCATAGCTTTCGGGTCTTGCCTGAACGGTATCTCCGTCATCGGATACGGAAACAATATTTTCAAAGGCGGGTGAAACTTCATTTTGGGTTTGGGCAGGATTAACAGACTGTCCTACATTTTCATGAATGGAGGACGGTTTGTTAACCGGTGTGACAGGTTCAGTATCTACATAAATGGTTTTGGTTATATTAATATCTGGCATATCCGGTCCTCCTTTCTATATTAGTGAAAAAGCCGGCCCATTTTGTTTTCCTCTTCCTCTTCGCGTTTCTTCTGCATCATAACGGAGATGGTATCGAGGAGTCTTTGTTTATCAAGATTACCTACTGCTTTTGCTACATCAAGATCTTCAAGTCTCGACTGAGAAGCGGTTACATTATATACACCGATCTGATTGATATTATAGAGATGCTCAAGCGAGTTTTGAGTCGCCCCCGCATCGCTTCTCATGGAAGAAACCTTCTCAAGTGCTTTGTCTATGTCTTTAAGATCAAAATCACCGGTCACATCAAAATCTTTGATACCGAGAGATTCGAGTGTGGAATCCGCTCCTTTTATCTTAACACTTCCACCGTTTCCGTCTGTGGTGATCTCAAGGTCACCGGTACTTCCGTCCAGGAGATTCTTCTCATTGTAAGTAGTAACACTTGCAACATTCTGAATTCCTTCCTTAAGCTGATCGATCTCTTTCTGATAGATGGCCTTATCCGAATCGCCTACGGTAAAAGAATTCGAAGCCGCAACCGCAAGCTCCTTGATCCTCTGGAGATAATCCGTAACTTCCCCGAGAGCACTGTCCTGAATCTTAATAGCATCTATTCCGGAGGAAACATTCTTAGATCCCTGCTCGAGACCGCGAACCTGAGAATTCATCTTCTCGGAAATGGCAAGTTCCGCTGCACCGTCCGCAGCAGTCTGAAGCTTTTTACCGCTGGAGATCTTGCCGTAAAGTGACTGATATCCGCTGCCCTGACTTATTCCGCCGATAGAACTCATACGTACCTCCTTTACCAATATCAATACATCCCTGTATTTAACGCTTATCCGCAGATTCTATTTCACTTTGAATTATACAGCGCGCTATAAAAAAATACAAAACAAAAAAATCCCGGGGCTCATATGAGCTCCGGGATCTTTATCGTTCCGTGTAAAAAGGATTATTTGGTAGCCTTCTTAGCAGGTGCCTTCTTTGCTACTGCCTTCTTAGCGGTGGTAGCCTTCTTTGCTACGGTTGCCTTCTTAGCGGTGGTAGCCTTCTTTGCTACGGTTGCCTTCTTAGCGGTGGTAGCCTTCTTTGCTACGGTTGCCTTCTTAGCAGTGGTAGCCTTCTTTGCTACGGTCGCCTTCTTAGCGGTGGTAGCCTTCTTTGCTACGGTTGCCTTCTTAGCAGTGGTAGCCTTCTTTGCTACGGTTGCCTTCTTAGCAGGTGCTGCTTTCTTTGCGGTAGCTGCCTTCTTTGCAGGTGCTGCCTTCTTTACTGTTTCCTTCTTTGCTGTAGCCATTTTTTCCTCCTCCGATTTTGGAAATTATTTTTTATCAAACAACTACTAGAAAAAATATACTACATTATTTAATTAAATACAAAGGTTTTTTAATAATTTTGTAAAATTTTTTTCAAAGAAGATTCCTTGTAACGTTTGAATTTACTGGGGTTGAAGAAAAAGGCACGCGTGTCATATTTTGTTTTTGATTTTTACGACCTGTCTGAAATAGGCTTGTACTCTGTGTTTTCCTGGATTCCGATGTATGCGGGACGTATGATCTTATCTACATTTATGAGCTCTTCCATTCGATGTGCGCTCCATCCTACGATCCTCGCAATCGCAAACATCGGAGTATATAATTCGAGCGGAAGTTCCAACATACTGTAAACAAATCCGGAATAAAAATCTACATTCGCACTGACACCCTTGTAAATTTTTCTCTCTTCACCAATCACTTCAGGTGCAAGTCTTTCGATCATCGAATAGAGATCATACTCTGCTCTTCTGTGTTTTGAATCAGCAAGCTTTTCAACAAACTGCTTGAAGATAAGTGCTCTTGGATCCGATACGGAATAGATCGCATGTCCAAAACCATAGATAAGTCCGGCTTTATCAAAAGCTTCTTTGTGAAGTATCTTCTTGAGATATTCCTTTACTTCTTTTTCATCCCTGTGGTCTTTTACATTCTTCCTGATATCCTGGAACATCTTTACGACTTTGATATTAGCACCGCCGTGCTTAGGGCCTTTAAGTGAACCGAGCGCAGCGGCAACAACAGAATAAGTATCTGTTCCGGAAGAAGAAATAACATGAGTGGTAAAGGTTGAGTTGTTTCCTCCGCCGTGATCCATGTGAAGAACAAGTGCGATATCAAGTACCTGTGCTTCAAGCTGAGTATATTTCATATCCGGTCTCAGCATTCTGAGTATGTTCTCGGCAGTCGAAAGTTCGGGATCGGGTCTGTGAATGTAAAAACTCTTGTCTTTGTAATAATGATTGTATGCATGATAACCATAAACTGAAAGCATGGGAAAAACGGATATCAGCATCAGGCACTGACGCATTACATTATCAATGGATGTATCATCAGCATTTTTATCGTATGCATAAAGTGTAAGTACACTTCTTGCGAGGGTATTCATCATATCCTTGCTGGGCGCCTTCATGATAACGTCACGAACGAAGTTCTTGGGAAGTGATCTTGAATCGGCAAGTACGGCTCTGAAATGATTCAGTTCATCAGTCGTCGGAAGTTTACCGAAAAGAATAAGATATGCGGTCTCTTCAAATCCAAACCTTCCCTCGTTATAAAAACCTGCGGTAAGGTCCCTTACATCTATTCCGCGGAAATATAAACGTCCCGCACAGGGTACGCTTTCTCCGTTTATCTCTTCCTTGGCTACGATTGTTGAGATTCTGGTAAGTCCCGCTCTTACGCCGTTTCCGTTGACATCGCGAAGTCCCTTTTTGACATCGTACTTGGTAAACAGTTCCGGAGCGATACCGGAATTTTCCCTGCAAACATCTGCAAGTGCCGATATTTCGGGAGTGGGTTCCATCTTAAAACTCATATCCACCTCCTGATCAAATGCATAAATATTCAACAAATTCATTCTATCAAAATATATGTATAAACGCACATACTATTATATTAAATAATCATGAAAGCTTTTTTATCTTTCTAAAAAGAGAAACGGCACCGGACGAAATATCCGGTGCCGTTTCAATATAAATAATCTTTTCCTTAAAAACAGATCATCAATGGAAGTACGAAATAGCTTCTACCAGATTATCGGCATTAGCCTTGGTGCCTTCCGCATTCTCAGTGATCTCATCAACAGATGCCGCAATTCCCGTAATGGAAGCACTGACCTCTTCGTTGGATGCAGCATTCTCTTCGGAGATCGCACTGAGTGACTGAACAGCTTCTGTGATAACATTCTGTATCTTCTCGAGTTCTTCGGTGTCATGTGATACCTGTTTGATATGCTCAAGAGATTCAGAAATCTCGCTGTTAAGAACTTCAAACTTAGACTGGGTATCCTTGATGTATTCCTGCTCTTCTCTTATAAGAGTTGCAACGCTTCCGGACAACTCAACGGAAGCTTCGGAATTCTTAACGATCTCACCGACGATATTTCTGATCTCATCCGCTGACTTACTGGACTGATCTGATAGATTACCGATCTCGGAAGCGACAACCGCAAATCCTCTTCCGGCTTCTCCGGCACGTGCTGCTTCAATAGAAGCATTAAGTGCAAGAAGATTTGTCTGACTTGCAATGGATGTGATCATATCAACAGCTTCTTTGATCTTCTGAACTGCATCATTGGTTGAAGAGATCTGTTTTGTGATACTGTCGACAGCTTCTACGGTCTGTACGGAAGAATCGGATACTCTTCCGATATAATCTCTTGCTTCGTTGTTTGCGTTCTTGATATTCTCCGAAGATGTTGCAAGAGCTTCCGAACTTTCCGCAAGAACGGATATGGTATCGTTAAGATTACCTACCGACTTGGAAATATCCTGAACATTGCTTGCCATTTCGGTAGCGCCGTTTGCAAGATCTTCCATTGCATTGGATATCTGATTAACGCTCAGTGAAGAATTATCGGAAAGTGAGTGTACATTCTGTGCATCTTTGTTCAGATCCGTGCTTATATTTTTGATGTTGCCGATTATCTCGCCAAGCTTTTCTCTGAGAACACGGGCCGACATAATAAGTTCCTGTGATTCAGCGATGATCGAACTGTTATCTTCCTGGTCACTGAGGTCTCCGTCGGAAAGACGGGATATTGATTTTGAACACAGCTTGAGTACACCTGAGATCTTGTTAGAGAATATGATGCAAAGAGGTATGAAAATAACCAGAAGAACCGCCGCAATCATAACAACTATATTGATCATTTTCTGAAGCATTCCCTGAACGGCTTCCTGAGTTTTGCCGGCAAAGACCATACCTACTATTTCACCGCCGGGCGCTACAAGAGGTTTGTAATATACGTAATAATCCTTTCCGTTGATGACTACATCATCGGAATAGTATTCTTTTCCTTCTTTTAAAACAATCTGAATAACAGTATCGGAAGCTTTTGTTCCTTCGATACGCTTTCCATCATCACCTATAATGGATGTACAGAATCTGGTGTCACCTTTGAAAAGAGTAAGATCAACATCCATGCCTTTCAGATGATCCATATAATCGGGATCATAGGTAAAGATATCTGCACCTTCCGGAGTTCCCTCCTCAAGATCATAAACATAATACTCATATACACCTGCGCAGGATACCTGAAGAAGTTCTTTGGTCTGCTCTTCAAGTGAAGCCCTCATGTAGATAACACAAGTGACAGCAACGATAGCAAGACAAGCGATGAGCGGAATAAGACAGAACATCATAAGCATCTTGCGCATTGTAAAGTTAGATTTCTTCATACATTAGCCCTCCTGCGATATTAACGGCCCCGGTAGATCACGCCTTCCTTGGCATTGCGCCGGAGTTAACGAGCGTTATTTCAAAGTGTAAAAAAAATACGACGAAGCCGTTTATTGATTGAATAATAGCACAATATATGTATCGGTATAATACAAAAAAAACTAAATATTGCGTGATTTCGGGCACTTTCCGAGTAGTCAATTTTTAATGCTTTGATGAAAATACGTTGGGTTTTTACGTTAAAATAAAATAATTTAATGTTTTTCGATAATTTCTTGTTGACAAACATTATTTATGCTGATATAGTCAATTTATCGTTAAACATTAATTTTTTAACGATACACACACTGCAGGTGTAATTGTGACAAAAACGGAAAACTTATATACAAGAGGTAAACAATCATGACAGAACAAATGAAAAAACTTGAAGCAGTAAAAGAACGTTGCAACACAACAGCAAAGGTCGTCGGAGTGATCGAGGTCATCTGTACAATACTTGCAATAATCACCGGATCCATCGCACTGATCTTCCTTTTCGGAGCAAACAGTCTCAATTCTGCGATTGAAGAAGGAATAAACCAGGGATATTTCAATTACGAGACCTTCTTTAACGCCGGCGGTGTAATGGGAATCAGATCACTCATCCCCGATAACGGAAACTACGCATTCGGAATCGGCATCACCTCTCTGTTCGCTACTCTTGCAATTGTTACGGTGATCATTATCCTTGCATTTATCAGGAAGATCTTTACCATCATCAGAGAAGAAAACAACCCCTTCTCGGAGAGATGCCTTAAAACCATAAGGATCGGATTCATTGTAATGACAGCAGCCACTTTACTCAGCGGATCCGTAGGCGCTACTCTCATAACCGGTTTCATTCTCTTCTGCATCTATTCTGTATTTGAGTACGGTGCCGCACTCCAGACTGAAATCGATGAGACACTTTAAGGAGGTGTGCATATGGGAAAAATAGTGCTTAGACTTGACCGAGTTATGGCTGACAGAAAAATGAGTCTTAATGAACTATCCGAAAAAGTCGGAGTATCCAATGTCAACCTGTCCAAGATAAAAACCGGAAAGATCAGTGCGATACGCTTCTCCACTCTCGAATCCATCTGCGATGTGCTGGATTGCCAGCCCGGTGACATTCTCGAATACGATAAAGAAGCTTAATGGATATGATAAAAGGGATGTACCCCGCTGTCAGGAAAAACTCCTGACAGCGGGGTACGTCCCTTTTGTCATATCACTTCATGGAACTGATCTTATCATTCATTTCCTTTGCTTCTTTTCTGTAATATCTCATGAAGCAAAACCAGATCACAAAAGCCACCGCAAGCTGGATACATGCGATAAGGATTCCCTGGATAACGGAAGATGCTCCGCCGAGCCAGCCTACCGAAAATGCTACTATCGTATATATGATACATCCGATTCCCATATGAACGAGTACTTTGACGGGAGTAGGAATCCTATCGCTTTTATATACCAGTGTCGGAACTCCGAATCCGAGTCCCACGATCACCGATGCGATGACCATTTTGGTATATCGATAATTTTCCAGAGTATATACTCCGCCTCCCATAACATCAAATACAATACCTACGAAACTGAAGATGGCAAGTGCCATTCCGATACTTATTACAATGCTCTTAAGCAGATCTTTCATATTCATCCCTCCTATAATCCGAGATATTTTTTGAATTCGCGTAAATATGTTCTTGAAACATAATCCTTGCATCCGTTCTTCATGAAAAGAAGAAGTGTGCCACTGAACCCGGGTTCTATACGGTCCATATAAGACAGATTGATGAGTGTTGTCTTGGATATCTGCATAAAACATTTTCCTAGCTGCGCAGCCAGCTCATAAAGCCTTTTTCGGGAGCGATACGTATCATCTTTACAGTAAACAACCGTATCTCCGTTCTCCACTCTGACCATATAGATATCCGAAGGCTGTAAAACTATGATGTCTTCTTCATTTCTTAATGCGGTTATGGGAGTTTCACTCTGACCGAACACATCGATCATCCGCTGTATTTCGTCCGTAACCGCATCGGTACAAATCACGGCGAAGGGCTCTTTGTATTCGGGTGAGATATCAACTCTTACTTTCATTTAAGCTGCCTCCTTTCTTGATCCTGAGGCTATAATACATATTATTTTGACTGCTGTATCGCGATATGCACCAAGTGGCGAAAATAAGCAGGTAAAATGCATATATCAATCTTCACATAGCAATATCAAGTATAAAACAATAATAAAAATTACGAAAATAATAATTATTTACGTGAACAAGCCACAAAACAGTGATACAATGCTCTAAGTTTGATAAGGAGATTAAAAATGGCTACATTACGTGAAGATACACTAGAGCAGCTTAAAGAAATGAAGGACAGACCCTTCAAAGAAAAAATAGAATATTTCTGGGAATACTATAAATTCCTTGCACTCGGTGCGATAGCTACCGTTGCGATCCTGGCAGGGATAATTCACGCCATAGTTTCGTACAGATCCTATGCCATTGCAATACTATTGGTAAACTCCGACACACTTGTATCGGATGAAATCTCGCCCGAATGGGAAAGCGACCTTGCAGAGATTCTTCAGATCAATACAAAAAAGGAACAGGTCTATATTGATACTTCCATACAGTGCGGTAACAACACTCAGCAACAGATCGAATATGCGGCACTCCAAAAGCTGGTTGCATTCTTTACATCGCAGACCGCGGACGTTTTTATAGCAAACACTCCGCTCTTCGAAGAATATTCCCAGAACGGCAATCTCAGTGATCTCAGGGAATACTATTCCGAAGAGGAACTTGAAGCCATGTCGGATATCATATACTACACAGACGCAGCAACCTTTGCGGATTATCAGGATATGGCCAATCTCAATGCACAGGAAGATCAGGAAAAGTACATTGTAGATCACAGAGATCCCGATTCAATGGAGGATCCCATTCCCACCGGATTCTATATAACCGATTCATCACGCCTCGGACAGGCAGGAGTATATGCTTACCTAAGCGGATTTGAAGACTACCAGGGTCATCCTCAGGAAGGTGTTATCGGAATTCCCATTGTAGTAACCGACATCGAAAAAGCAAAAGCGGCAGTTGAGTATTTCCTTAACTGAATATGACAACAGGGACGCTTCATTTTTGTCACCCGGTGACAAAAATGAAGCGTCCCTGCTGTCATACAGATATATTATCTTAGAAATTATCTTCGTGAACTTCGAAGAAGCTCTGAGGATGCTTACATACAGGGCAAACCTCGGGTGCTTCGGTTCCGACTACGATATGTCCGCAGTTACGGCACTCCCAAACGGTAACGCCGGACTTCTTGAACACTTCCATAGCCTTAACATTCTGAAGGAGCTTACGATAACGCTCCTCGTGCATCTTCTCGATCGCAGCAACACCTCTGAACTGCTCAGCGAGCTCATGGAAGCCCTCTTCGTCTGCTTCCTTGGCCATACGGTCATACATATCGGTCCACTCGAAATTCTCGCCTGTAGCAGCTGCAAGAAGATTCTCTTCTGTTGTTCCGAGTTCTCCGAGTGCTTTGAACCAGAGCTTGGCGTGCTCCTTCTCATTCTCTGCGGTCTTAAGGAACAGAGCTGCGATCTGTTCATATCCGTTCTTTTTGGCAACAGATGCGAAATAAGTATACTTATTTCTTGCCTGTGATTCTCCCGCGAAAGCCTCGCGAAGGTTCTTCTCGGTCTTGGTTCCTGCGTAAGGATTCTTGGATTCCTTCTCAACCTTTACAAAATCCGAAGCGGGATGATTGCATCTGGGGCAGGTGAAATCATCGGGAAGATTCTCTCCCTCATACTCATATCCGCAAACTTTGCATTTCCAAACTGTAGCCATAATACCCTCCTTAAGTTATTATCCTGTACATTTCAACCCTTTGGTACACTGTCTTTTCAAGCGTCCACCGATTGTGAAAGCTGTTTATATGATTATATCCGAAAGCCGGACGCTTTCCAACAAAATAAGTCTTCCCAAGTCTTAAATTTCAATTAAGGAAATCAGATGTTACTTTCACTACAAAGTATTTTATCCAAAGTGTCAGTAAGCGACTTATAAGCATCCGAAAACTTTTTGTGGTTAGTTTCTACAAACGACTCATCACCCTCACGGGATGCTTTTTCGAGTTCCAATGCCTGTTGTGAAAGTTCCATGGCTCCTATGGTCTTCGATGTGCTCTTCAAAGAATGGATAAGTGTCTCATAGTTTTTCATATCGTGATCCGATAAATATGTGTTCAGATCCGAAATACGCCCACTGTATGAAGATACATAATCTTCAAGCATGTCTATATAGAATTCTTTATCGCCTCCGCAATATCCGAGCGCTGCCTTCACATCAATTCCTTCCAGCGCAAGCTTAGCCAGGATCACATCTTTGTTTGCCTTTGTCGCTTGCCCGGTCTCCTCCCCTGCAGTCTGCAGGTGGGTCAGATTCACCGGGAGATATTCAGAGAGCATTGCTTCCAGCTGCTCGATCTCAATAGGCTTGGAAAGATAATCGTCGAACCCGGCCTCGAGATAGAATTCCTTAGCACCCACAACGGCATTTGCCGTCAGTGCTATGATCACGGTACCCTCTGAGATAAGTTTCTTCTCTTTGAGGATATTCAGGGTTTCTATACCATCCATTTTCGGCATCATATGATCCAGAAAAACGATGTGGTAAAACTTAACGCTGAGCTTTTCGATACACTCCTTGCCCGAAAATGCAAAGTCCGGAACTATACCGTTTTGCTTCAGCAGGTTCTTTACAACCTTACAGTTCATTTCATTGTCATCAACAACAAGGACCCTGGCGGAAGGAGCATAGATATAATCACGGCTGACCTCCTGTTTTACAGTCTTTTCGAACCTCTCGGTATATTTTCCTATGGGAGCATCATCAACGATCTCCTGCTTGATCCTGAACGAAAACGAAGAGCCTTTGCCGTACTCGCTCTTTACTTCCAGTTTGCTTCCCATCATCTCCAGAAGCTTTGTAACAATGGCGATTCCAAGTCCGGTGCCTTCTATGCCGCGGTTTCTTTTCTCATCGAGGCGCCCGAAGGATTCAAACATCTTGGACATATCTTCCTGCTTAATCCCGATACCCGTGTCTGACACATCCACATCGATGAAGATCTCTTTACCGCTTCTCGAGGCTTCACGTACCGTAAAAGAAACCGAACCCTCTTCCGTATACTTAATTGCATTGGTAAGCAGATTCATTGCAATCTGCGAGATTCTGAGATCATCACCATACAGCTCTGTGGGAAGTCCGGGATCGATATCCACCTTAAGCTCAAGATTCTTTCCCTTCGCCATTGCGGCTGCGGAGTTGATCAGATTATTCAGTACCGAAGGAAAATCGTATTCATCAGGTACGATCTCCATTTTACCGTCTTCTATTTTGGAAAAATCAAGGATGGTATTTATGATGGAAAGAAGATTTTTACCGGCTATCTGAATATCATCGGCATATCCTCTGACTCCGGGATCGGTAGCCTCCCTCAGGATCATCTCATTCATGCCGAGTACGGCATTTATGGGAGTTCTGATCTCATGGGACATTTGTGCCAGGAACCTGCTCTTTGCTTTGTCGGCAGCAATGGCCGCATTCATGGCTTCCTGAAGTTTCTGCTCATACTCCATCTGTGTGACGGTTGAAATCTGATGCGAGCTCATGGTTATGAAAACTATAAATGCATCGATCGCATACAGCAAAGGATATCTGTTCATGAAAGTCACATTATAGTACTGTGCCACCAAACCTCTGACGGGAGTGTAGAAAAGAACAATAAACAGAAGTGCATAATAAATGGCCAATATGATCCCGTATTTGGCACCTATCATAAAACAAACTGCCCATGGAACCAGAAGTGTCCACAGAATGGCAAATCCGTCATTGGCACCGGCTACGGAATAGAATGTAAATATACCAAGGCCTATGACCATAACGCCATAGACAACACCTTTTCGCCTGTTCCTGAACCTTATATCAAAGATCATGTACAGACCGATAAGGGAAATGACCGCGGTGGTAAGGGTAACGATCCCCCTTCCGGATAATAGATTGACGATCGTCATCACGATCCCACCGATAAAAACGGCTATACTCAGCATCGTCGATGCCCTTATATTGCGGTCACCGCGTGCTCCAACGAATATATCCGTGTTCATGTATCGTTTATAGTCTTTGGAAAATAGAGGTATGACTTTGTTGTTTTCTTTTACCGGTTCTGACATTCGTTTTTCCAAAAATCCATGATCCGGTCCGCAGACGCATCAGTCCTTCCCTGGATCATATCAGAGCTCCCTCCGCCTTTTGCGGACAGCTTTTCTTTCATCAGTTCAGCGAGTTTTCGTGCATCGAGATTCCGTCCGCCCGCATAATATACATATCCTTTTTCATCGCTTCCGCTAAAGACACCGGTGTAACCGTCGCATACCCGGATCAATTCGTTATAAATATTCTTCATATCAACGGGATTAAGTTCCAGATCGGTTATCACAGGTCCTTGGTGCTCTCCGCTTCTTACACGTTCCAGGATACTCTTTTGAAAAGAAGCCGAAAGCTTTTCCCTGAGCGTCCTGTTTTCATCACGAAGTTTTTCTATAAGTCCCGGAATATTTTCCTGATTAGTGGAAAAAGAATCCGCAAGCCCTTTAAGCAGTCCCAGGCTGTGGTCGATATATTCAAATGCTCTTCTTCCGCATAAAAAACTGAGCTGTGTCCCGCCTTTTGCGGGTGAGGAAGATAAGATCTTGATGATACCTACCATTCCGGTAAATTCAACGTGCGGTGCACAGCATGCGCAGACATCAAGAGGATCGGCCTCATCTCCTATGATGATGAGCCTAACCTGCCCCGCAATATCTATCTTACTCCTGTAAGATATTTCCTCTGTCTCCTCGCGTGTCGGATATGAATCGGTGATTGACAGATTATCACGAATAGCTTCGTTTGCTTTCTTTTCCAAAAGGGCGATCTGTTCCGCCGTAAGCTTTCCGTCACAGACAAGTGTTACGGGTTCGTCATCGCTTAGATGAAATCCGATATTGTTATATCCGAAGAGGTTATGAATGAGACCGGATAAAATATGCTCTCCGCTATGATTCTCCATTCTGTCCAGACGACTTTGCCAGTCAAGTTTTAAATGAACCGGACTGCCCGTTTCGATGAGAGAATCAACTTCATATCTGATATCGGTTTCACCTTCGGATGCATTTCCGATAAGTTCACCGTTTAGCACACGGACTGTTTTTCCGCCGCACTCTATCGTTCCCGTATCGGCATACTGTCCGCCTTCCTCCGGGAAGAAAATAGTCTCTTTGAGCATTATGAAATTTTTACCGTTCTCCGAAAAACTGTCCGTAACGGTTGTGTTCAGTTCTTTCAGAAAACTTCTTTCTTCATAAATTTTCTCAGTCATATTATTTCATCGCTTTAAGCCAGTCCCAGAACCCTTTGATTCTTATTGTGTTTCCGACGCCCTGATAGGCGGGATTATGATTAGAGATCAAATAATACTGAATCTTTACGCCTTTATATTTTCCGGTGATTATCATATTGTTTGCATCAAAAGCATAACTGGTATTGTTAAATCTGGGATTGGTCGTGGTCCATTCACCGTTATAATAATACCATGCTTTCGAGCTTGCGGTCTCCATATATACGGCGTAGTAAACAGTGTACTTATCCTGTTCGGTAACCGTGTAACCGTATCTGGTAGCACCAACCGTATCATATGCACTTCCTACTCCTACCATGAAAAGGTATGGACTTCCGTCGGGCAATCCCGCAAGAGTTAACACATCCTTTGCAAACTGGGTATTGGTAATATCCTGATCTTTGTTTGCATTGTTTGATTCATCCATTGCCCCGGAAACAACAGGTGTGCCGGAAGGAAGATTTTCATTAAGTCCGTATTGCTGAGAAAACATTGCCTGAGCAGCCTCAAGACACGCCCTGGCATTGGGCAGATACTTCTTAGCCCTGGCTTCATCGATGTAACCGATAAGTGCCGGTGCGACAAGAGCCGCAAGAATTGCAAGAATAATCAGAACTAGGATCAATTCAACAAGAGTAAAACCTTTATTGGATGATTTTTTCATTTCTTCGTTATTATCTCCCCTGATAAGTATTATAAGAAATGTTTAAACTCCATACAATTATAACATATCCTATAAAGTAATGACAGTACGGCTTATATATCATTCATCGGATAAAACATCGTCGCCTTAAGTCCGGTGCGAATGCAAAAAAATAGAGAGCCCGAAGGCTCTCTATCATATTCATCATTTGAATGAGTTAACATTGTTCTTATCTACAGGAACATAGGGAACCCAGACATAAAGTCCGTCATCGGTCAACCCATCAACTCCCGCAGCGGAATGATTTTTGGCAAGGGCGATGGAGAGCTCAATCGCAGCTGCACCCTGTCCTACTGCAGACTGGTAAACAGTAAACTGCATACCGCCTTCACGTATCGAATCACAACCGCCGTCGGTTGCATCGACACCGACTACCGGAATCTTTGACGTGTCATAACCCTTTTCCTGCATTGCACGGGCAACACCGATTGCCATGGAATCATTGTTACAGATAACCGCATCGAAGGGCTGGTTTGTCTTAAGGAAGATCAGAAACTCATCATATGCCTTCTGCGTATCCCAATATCCTGTATCGTTGAAAACATAAGTAACATTTACATTGTTAGACTTAAAGTAATTCTTTACACCGTTCGTTCTGGCAATCGCTGCGGGGTGTCCGGGCTGCCCCTGGAAAATAACCACGTTCATTGAAGAAGGTTTTCCGAGTTTGTTCCACACATAATCTGCCTGGAAGTATGCAGCATCATTCTCATTACTTCCGACATACATGTAATGATTGGCCTCAAGCTTGTCTTCTTCAGGCTGGGAATTAATGAAAACCACGGGAAGATCCCCGGCTGCGACCTCAACCTGAAGTACCGTCTCACTGTCTACAAGGTTGCATATGATAATGTCGTAACCCGAAGAAGCCGCTTCACGAACCTGTTTAACCTGTTCATCTACGCTCGCACACTCTGCTCCGATTGTGACGGAAGCTCCATATTTTGATCCCGATTCTTTTATGGCATCCAGTAAAAGAGCCTTGAAATCATCAAGTACAGGTGTGGAGTAAAAAATCTTTAAGCCGGATCCGGATGTTGAACCGCCTGCACCGGCGCCTCCTGAACATCCTGCCAGGGACATAAGTATAAAAGCACATGTCAGAACACTGATGATAATTCTATTTATATTCTTATTCCTAATCATTTCCCCGGCCTCCTCAAATCTTAAACTGCTGAACATAGGATGTAAGAGTCTGACTTGTCTGTGCCAGTTCATGGGAATTGTCTGCCACATCCTGACTGCTCTTCGTTATGTTGTTAGCCATTTCAACCATGTTATGAGAGGTTGCAAGTATCTCGTCGGCACTTGCTGCCTGCTCCTCCGAGATGGCTGCAACATTTGTCGAAACATCCTCAACCTTCTGAATATCGGTGATCATTGATTCGATAAGTGCATTGGTGTCCTGAATGTTTGAATATATCTGGTCAAATGTATTAACCGCAACATGTATAAGATCACTGTTCTGTTTGATGTTTTCGCTACTTGCATTTGCCTGATCAACCGCTTCACCGATCAGCTTTCTGATCTCATCTATCAGGTGGGAAATATTATTCGCACTCTCTGATGAAGTCTGTGCAAGCTTAGCAATCTGTGTAGCAACTACTGCAAAACCTCGTCCGGCTTCACCTGCTCTTGCTGCTTCAATACTTGCATTAAGCGAAAGGAGATTTGTTTCTTCTGCGATATCGCCTATCATTCCTACTATCTTGGTAATCTCTTCCGAAGCACTTCCAACCTTGTTGATCGAATCCACAAGCTGATCGTTTGCCGATGATATTCCGCCCATTGCGATGCTGAGCTGTTCCATATCCTCGCGGCCTTTCTGGGATATTTCAACAGTTTCTTTCATGCTGTCGTGAGCCTTGTCGGAATTGTCTCTGGTATCGGCAACAACACCGGAGAGGATCGTAGCATTCTCCGCAATATCGTTAACGGCAAGCGCCAGCTGATCCACAGTATCATTGAGCTGCTGCATGGCATCCGCCTGAGACTGTGAAGCTTCGTACATGGACTTGGATACTCTGTCCGAATTATCGGATTCTTCTTTGAGCCTTTCGGATTCTTCACTGATGCTGGCGATCATTCCCTTCATGCTGGCAACAAATTCAGAAACCTTTGCTCCCATAAGACCGATCTCGTCGTTACTTGAAGAATCAACTTCGATCGTAAAATCACCGTCCGACATAGCGGATATGTTATCTGAAATATGTGTAAGGGGTGCGATCACACGTCTTACAACCAGAAGTATCAGAATGATAATAAGTGCAATGGCAACCGCGCCGACCGCAAACAAGAGAATTCCCATCTGCGATACCGACTTAAGGATTATGCTTGTGGGGATATAGGAAACCAGCACCCAATCCGTCCCGGATACTGCGGAAAAAGCAACCATATTTCCGTCGATCTCCTTGCTGGAAAGATCGTTATTCATGATTGAATTTGCCGCACCTGCAAGAAGTTCATCCTGAGATGATGAGGATAAACTAGTACCGATCAGGCTTACATCTCTGTGAGCAAGAATCTTGTAATCATTGGTATCTACGAGGAAGGAACTGGCACCCTTCATTTTAACGCCGGAATTTACGATTATGCTTATCTTGTCAAGAGTAACATCGGCACCGAAAACCTTTATAACATCGCTTCCGTCGTTATAAATTCCTGTAGCACTGATAACCGTTTGTCCGAGAGCATTCTTGTAGGCGGTACCGTAACCGATCCTGATACGGGACATACCCTGCTTGAACCAGGTACTGCCGGTAACATTATCCGCACTCATTCCGGATTCGGTTGCCTTATAAAATTTTCCATCTGCGGTTCCAATATAAAATCCTTCCGGAGAGTTCGAATTAAATCCATAATATGAATCAAGGAAAGATACTATCTCGTTCTCCTTGGGATTCTGAGCCTCCATTGTGTGTTTAACCGTATTAAAGTACTCGAGATTCTCATTAAGCCAGGCTTCAATGTTGTCTGCCTGATTGGAAATTGAAGACTCGAGTGTTTCTGTGGCCATTTCAGTCATTCGATTTTTGGAAATGGTTGCCGCTATGATAACTAGCGCTAGAACTGTAAGAACTACTACCGGAATGATGAAGGTAAGCAGTTTGGAACTGATTTTTCTGGTCTTTCTCCCCATATCTTTATCTCCCTGTCAAAAAATAGAACAAAAAAGAGCGAAAAATTAGAACAACTACGTTTATTATAACCCTAAGTATAAAAAATGAATATATTTTCGTTCAATTACCCTATATGACAACGAGGACGTGTGGAACAGGGGGACGGTTCTGCCGTTCCACTTGGTTATTGTGGAACGGCAGAACCGTCCCCCTGTTCCACACGCCCCCATTGACAGCAAAAAAACAGGGAGTCCGAATGGACTCCCTGCAATATGTTTGACTTAAACTTATCTGTCAGCGATAGCTGCCTGTGCTGCTGCAAGTCTCGCGATGGGTACGCGGAAAGGTGAGCAGGATACATAGTCAAGTCCGATCTTGTGGCAGAACTCAACAGAAGAAGGATCTCCGCCGTGCTCACCGCAA
>JAEEXJ010000045.1 GCA_016291475.1 Lachnospiraceae bacterium
TCCTTCCTTGCCAGCGAAGATTGTTATGGTCAGTTGATCGGTCGTGACGGCCCTCAGAACTGGATGCTTAATAAACGTTGCGGAATCAGACCTGTTATCTGTGTAAGCAGTGATTCCATCAAGAGGATTTCATAAGTAATGGGCATTTATGCTATAAGTGACTTGCATGGTCACTACAGCACATATATTAAGCTTCTCAATAAACTTAAGTTCTCTGATGATGACTTTATATATGTGGTCGGTGACGTAATAGACAGAGGAAGGGATGGTCTTAAGATCATCCTTGATGTCATGCAACGAAAAAATGCAGAAATGATCCTCGGAAATCACGAGTACATGATGATCGAGGCCATTGATTATATCCGTAAGAATGAATCCGAAGGTAAAGTTACCAAGGAAGATTTAGGCGAAGCCTTCACTCCCGTCGATCTCTGGTTCCATCCCGCTAACGGGGGCAAGCCCACATACAACGCTTTCTGCAGACTCGACAGAGAAACTCAGGATAAAATTCTGGATTACCTGAAGAGCCTTAGAATGATCAAAAGAGTTACAGTAGGCGATAAACACTACCATATCTCCCACTCATACTCGGTGGGATACAAATTCGGAAAAGAACTCTACTATAAAGAAGCTCTCGTAGATGCGGAATCGGTTGTCTGGGACTCACTGGTAGATGACAGGCCTCCGATCGATATGCTGGAACATGACTGGTTCGCATATCCGGATGACACTTACATCGTAGGACATGTCTTCACCCAAAGACTGGGATGCATGGATGACAAAGGACGAGGTAAGATCTGCAGACTCCAGAGACGAGGTGGTATCGACGTGGTCGACATAGACTGCGGAATGGCTCTTAATTCCAGATCCAGCAGGATCGGCTGCTTTGAACTTGGAACCGAAAAAGAAATTTATGTAACATATAAATAAGAGTCAGTGGGGGCGGTTCTTTCAGAAAGAACCGTCCCCACTGACTCTTGTCATAATTCTATCACTACTCTATGCTCTCCCGCCTCAATTCCGGGCACCATCATCAACGTACCGGCATAGGTGCACGTATCTGCGTATTTTCCGTCAACACAGACCTTAATATCCTCTGAATATGGAATTGTCAGTATCAGATTTCTCCCGCTCTCATCAGCCGAAATACGGCCTTCTATCCTATTGCTTTCCAAGGAATCAATCTTAAATCCGCACGAGCAGAGCTTATCATAAACCGGCTTCATATCACCGATATCCATGGCATATATGAAAGCCTCCCGGTAATCTTTCGTTCCCTCGATATTAAGAGTGATCTTCGTGTCTTCATCATAGCATCCGAGCAGAATATTATATGCCTTCTGATATCCGGAAAACACTGCTATGACTCGGTCACCTTCGGTAACGATGATCAGATCCGAATCGGATTTGGTCTCATAGTCCAGGTCCGACTCATTCAGCAGTTCAAAATTAAGATATACATTCTTACCCGCAGGCGCGATAAATGTAATCTCTCTGTTAATCTGCTGCTCCGTCAACAGCTCTCCGCCTTCTCCCACTTCACCGCTCAGACCGGTAACATCACTGATAACCTCTTTAAATTCAAGGGGCTTCAGCAATTCCGCATCATACCCGAGAATCCCGTTTACAAACAGGTTCTGATTTTCAAAAGGATTGTTACCGAAATCCGGCGCAACATCCGAATGCACTTCAATTCCCGTCAGATATCCTGCTCCAAGTGAATACGGATTTCTGCTAAGCGTGGCAAATCCATTGGAAGTCATATATTCATATCCGTTATCCGCATGCCCTTTATGGATCATATAATCTATGCCAAAGAACATATCAGTAAGGATAGTTGTACCCTCGTCACAAGCTTTGTAGTGATACTGGAGAAGTCCGAGTTTTTTATAAAGCCTTAATACTCCCGGATCATATGACGAAGAAAAATAATCCAGTCCGTTATATCCCAGCAATAAACAATCGTTTGATGAAAATTCATAATCCTTGGATATTCTGCAAAGGCTTCCCCTGCCTTCATCCTGAGCAGTATGTACCAGATCCGCTGTCGTATCTATAAACAGTCTGTAATCCGAACGCGTAGCAGAAGGAAGGGTCTTAAGATCCATATTTATCTGTCTGTATCCGTTAAATACAAGGAGTATACATACTGCTGCAAAAAGAATCCGCTGATGCAAAATCTTAGCATTGATCTCCTTAACCCCTTCCGTAGCAAGTACCATCACGAAGAAAACAAAGAGAAAAGAAAACCTGTGAGGATAAGCAACCGGATCTCTGAACATATGCCAGATACGGTACATTGGCCTGAACATAAAACTGCCGATAAAAACAGCAGTTATAATAATTGAAACAGCCAAATAAGCTTTATTACTCTTCTTTTTATAAAGGCCGTAAGCTGCAAGACTAATGCATATCAAAGTGCAATACACCGCAGGACCGCCCTCACTGTATAATCCTCCGAAACTCCCGCAGATCAACTGCTTGAATATAACAAGCGGACCTGCAACCAATAATTTTCCGTTCGAATAAACTCCCGCATCGTATACCTTGCCTCGCATCAGTTCCCTTAAGGCAGGCATCAATAAAAATCCGGCAGCGCCCGAACCGATAAGCGAGAAAAGAACAAATCTTAAAAATCTTACGGCAAATATCTTACGGAAATCTATTCCGGCAGAAAGCACGTATACGACATATAAGATCAGGAAAAGGCATACCATATAGGCGGAATAATAATGGATCAGTATGCACAGAAATAGCAATATTGAATAGATCAGACCTAGCCTTAGCGTCTTGTTCTTATCATCGCACAGAACAAGCATCTCAAGCCTTATGGCAATAAGAGGAAGCCAGAAAAGAGTATCCAGATACATGGGAAGAATAAAGAATGTCACAGCCGCCGATGAAAGCGCATAGCAGGTGCTGAGGATCACTATCTTAACAGGTTCTTTTACGCCTTTATGCAGAGCAAAATACGCAAAAGATGCACCGATAAATCCTGCCTTTATAATATCAACAAGGGCGATCGCATCGGGCAAATGAGTGACATCAAAAAACAGATACAGTAAGGAAACGGGTGAAGCAAGATAATAAGCAATAAGACCTGCAATGGGTGTACCAAGCGATCCCTCGAAGGTATATGTAAGATCCGATAAGCTTCTAATCCTGCTCATAAACGAATAAAAGGAAACAAACTGTTCCTTCATATCAAAGATCAGAAGTGTTCTTTCGCTTCCCAGATAAATCCCCGAAACTACAAAAATCACGGCAGCAAGTAATGCGGCCGTGATAAATGATACAGGGATTATAAAACGATTATCTTTACTCATCGAACTTTTTTCCTGACAAGGATTAAAAATATACCGGAAAGTGCAAGCATACCGCAAATGATCCATCTTGCGCAGCTTACGGACAACAGTCTGTCTTTAACGGAAGAAGCATAGGCAGCCGTTGCTGGTCCGCCGGAATCGGCTCTCAAGGTCACATCCGAGGTTATTATATCAGAATCAGCAAGTTCATCTCCCGTGGAGCAAAGAGCAAAGACACTTAAGTGATAAGTGGTAAATCTTGCGTAGGATGTGCCGTCTGTATCAACAACAGTGACAGGAATGTCTTCCAGCTGACCGTTTCTGTCAACGGTAAGGACTACAAGTTTCTTTCCGGAAAGTGAATCAGGAATGGGAATAGCTATCTCCAATCCCTGATTTCCAAGTTTTGTTATGGGAATATCGGAAGAATCGGTAAGAACAAGATCGAATATCGCCTTTTCACCGTTATATTTTCCGTTTAGGAAATCACCGGCTCTGTTTAAAGCTCTTTCAAACACATCTGATGAATCGAGCTCTGTAACATATAAGGTAAAAGGTCTGTCAGCACCGTCAAGATATGCCAGAACGCCATCCATACCCGTTACGGTAACACCCGCATTCGCTTTATCCGGTGAGGATGATCTTAATTCAGAATTGGAAAGTCTCTGGGCAGTCTCTTCATAGGTAACAAAAGAATCGCTTCCAAGATCATCAAATGCACCCATACCAATATGGGTAATTCTTTCGGGAATGTCGCGTACGCTTATAACGGTCCCCGCAAAAGCTCTGTCCAGTATCTCTTCTTCATTTCCGCCAAAAGAAACCTCTTCAAGATTAGAACATCCCATAAAAGCTTCTTCCCCGATGCTGATAAGACTTGAAGGAAGCGACAATGACTTCATGGAAGTAACATCTTTGAAAGCGCCGGCGGCAATTATCCGGACACCATTAGGAATGGTCACATTGATACTGTGACCCCTGTATGCGATAAGAGCTCCGCCGCTTACGAGGAAATCTCCGCCCGATGCATTAAGATCGGCATCCAGGTTGTTATTGATACTTCCCGTAGTGGCGAGGAATCCGTCAACCCAGGGAGTTCCGGCAAAAACATAAGGTTCTATTTTCATAATGCTCTGCGGAAGGCTTACGCTCCCCAGTCTCGCACAATGATAGAAAGCACCGTAATCAATCTTTTGCACGCCGTTAGGAAGTGTTACGGATACCACATCCGTTCTGGCAAAAGAAAACTGTCCTATCTCGGTTATACCCTGAGGAAGGCTCATGTTTTCCAGATCATCCGACATATAGTATGCTTTGTCCGCTACAATGACAGAATCAACAATGGTATATTTCGGGATCGATGATGAATATATAACCGTATCCGAAGGGATATGTACGGATGAATCCTCGTTTTCTTCGGGAGCGGGACTTCCCTCAATGACATGCAATGCGGAATTATCCAGGAAAACAACCGCAGAATTACCCACTACATGAGACTGTCCGTAGACATTGGTATTCTGGTTATACGCAACCGCTGTATAAGTTCCGTCCGGCCTCTGGGTTATCTCATACTGTGTGGTATATGCACCGGGCTCATCATCCGGATACTCATCGGAATGATCGCTATTTTCGGATACATCTGTGTTATCGTCCTCATCGGTGTCGGTGTTCGAAGGCTTGGGATCATCGATCATACCGGTATCTTCATAGACGGGAAATTTAGCCTGTCTTACATAGAAGCCTTTGGCATATTCCCATGCGTATGAACCTTCAGGTGCAAAGATGACCAGCTTATAACATCCGTCAAAAGCTGATTCGTGAATGATATGTGTGTTTTCCGTAATAGTAACGGATTCAAGATTTACGTCATCCTCAAAGGCATAAATGCCTATGGAAGTAACATTTGCGGGGATATTGACGGAAACAAGTCCCATACAGTTGGCAAAAACAAAATCATCGATCTTATTTAATCCCGTACCGATGGATACCGTCTCAAGATTATCGCAGTCCCAGAAAGCATACTCATTAACCTTCCTGACGCTGTTTGGAATAGTTACCCTGCGGATATTATCGTTATCCCTGAATGCATCGGTAGCTATCTCAATAACGGTGGAAGGAATGACTACATCAGTCCTTGTTCCATTGTAAGAAAGGAGCGTTCCCGAACCCGATATAGAAAACTCGGGGACGGATGCAGCATCCGCCCCCAGAGGAGGAAGCTGCACCACTACAAAAGCGCTTATGATCAGGATTACTCCGAGCAGCTTTCTGATTCTTTTCATCTTAAATCCTTAATAGATTTATCTTTTTGTTACTTTTCTGTTATTTGTGCCGGTAGCTTTAACAGGCTTAAGTGTTCTCTTGTCCTTCATAAGGAACAGAACAATGGAGATTGCAAAAAGCGCAATCGAGACGAACCACTTAGGGTGAAGGAAGTCTGCGGTCTTAGGGGTATTATCGAGACTACCCGTTCCGTATCCGCCGTTTCCGTCCGAACCTGAAGTAAGCTCTACTGTATTAACATATATTACATAAGGCGAGAAATGAGTACATGTAAATGTTACACATGGCACTCCGTTAATGGTGGTAAATCTTGCATTAAGGCCATCTATCTCACCGTTTGTAACCACAGCCACCTTATTATTTGCGGCATACTGGATCATTGAATCGGGAAGAGGTAATGTGATCGTTATGGTAAGTCCCGAAGTATCGTGAATCTGTGTCGTTCCTGCCGCATCATAAAGGCTGATGTCCATAGGGAAGTAGATAAGGTTATCTACGCTTCCGTACTTCTTGAGTAGCGCATCAAGAATCTGTCTTTCTGCGGTCTGGCTCTGAGTGATCTTAATGGTAAAGTTGTCTGTTGATCCGTTAACGGTTGCGGATACAACACCGGTATTTGACAATCCGTTCTTCTCAATGACAACAGTGGTTCCGCTGCTTCTGGCAACGTTTCCGGTTGAAGGCCAGTAATTGGTATTACCGTTATTTCCTCCGTTTCCGCCGGAGCCGGAACCGTTTGAACCGTTATTGTTATTTCCGGAAGTGGAAGCAACAAAGTTGGCGGTTACTGTTACGTTTTCGGAAGGCATCGTCAGAACAGTTGCAGACATTACCTTGGATGCAATCGGCACGTTGGTGGGCGAAACCGTCCAGCTTGAGAACTGCTGTCCCGTCTTAGCATCATTAGCCTGAATGATCACCTGCGATCCGGGCTTGTAGCTTCCGGAACCCGATCCGTTAACAACAGTCAGCGTATAGTAAGGTCCGGTGTAGTTAGGATCCTGACTGGGACTGGGAGAAGGCTCCACATAGTTCGGATTCGATACCATTGTAAAACGAATATTCTTATCAATTGTAATCGATGAAGGCGAAGGTGACCACATGCACTGCTTGTAACCTGCAGGCATCATAAGGTCGGGAGGTGTAGCTCCGGCTTCAAGCGTAAGAGTCTGATATACCGTAACACCGTCTGTATAGTAATAAGTCGCAGTATATGAAGTAGCCGAACCGTTATTGTTTCCTTCCGAAGGAACAAGTATGAATGTCTTATCCGAATTCATTATGGTTTCGGAAGGCTTGGGTGACCATTCGTATCCTGTATATCCGGTAGGGATGGCAAGATTGGGAGCCGTGTCACCGTCTCTAAGTTCTACCTGCTGGTAAAGAGTGGTTCCATCAGCCATGTAATACTTGGCAATTCTCTTAATTTCCGGATTGACCGTTCCTCCGCCACCGCCGCCGTTTCCATTATCAGCCTGATAGAATGCACGGAATACGATAACCGAGCTGTCCGTACTGCTAAAGTTAACATCAGTCAAAGCAAACTCGTTGGAATTTCTGGGATCGATGGGACTCCAGCTCTTGAAAGTATATCCGGTCTTGGTAGGGCTGATACCTGAGATGAGGGCTCCGTTGACGTAATATACGGTATTTCCGTTAGCATCGGCCTTAGACTCAACAGGGATTCCGGATACAAGTACACCTCCGTCAGCACCCGTTGCCGGATCGATATCCATAAAGGTTGCGGTATAAGTAGCCTCTTCTACACCTTCATAAACGGCCTGAAGCACGATATCGGAATGAATCTCGAACTTATCTCTGTATCCGTATGTCTCATCCGTATCATCACGGTTCTCATAATAATTGAAAATAAAACCTTCGCTGACCGCACGTAAAGGATCAAGTACGGTTACGGTATCGCCGTCAACATACTCTTCCGTAGTACGAACGGTTCTCTTGGTAGCATCAGCAGATGCAAAATCCCAATAAGTTACATAGTAATGTGTAATGGGAACAAGTGCTTCTACAAGATACTTATGATTCTTAAATCTGTCATAAGTTCTGCTGGTATTGGTAACATTACCGTTTTCATCTGTTTCAGCGGGAGCGAATACTGTAAGCTGTTCGTTCTTACCCTCACTTGCTCCGTGGTCGATACTATTTGTAAAATCATATGTGGTCTGGATCAGATCCAAACCATTTGACTGCCAGTCAAGATCCGAATCGTTGACTGTAAGATTAGACAGGGATGAAGCTCTGAATGCATAGCTCTTGATAAGTTCACATCCGTCGGGCAGATATACGGATACCAGGTTATCACAGTCATCAAAAGCATACTCGGGTACGCTGGTGATATTGGAGCTTTCAAGATTTACGATCTGAACATCGGTATCCGCGAAGGCTTCCTGTGAGATTCCGTTTATTCCCTGAACCTCTGCTGTCTGAACGGTCTTGGAACTTCTTCCTCCCAGGAATTCGATAATAGAATATCTGTTTCCCGAAGAATCAAGTCCGTATATGATACCGTTTGAGGTGGTAAAGTAAGGGTTATCACCAAATTTAACATTACTCAGATTCTTGCAAAGCCTGAAAGGAGCAAGACCAAGTGAAGTGGTATCTGCGGAAATAGTAACATCACTTAACAGATCATCTCCAAGGAACGCATGATCTTTGATCTCACCCACACCTGTAAGTTCAACTTTTGTAAGACTGTCACACTCCGAGAATGCCTGCTCTCCGATGGAATCTACATGCTGAGAGATCGTAACGCTGCCAAGATTGGTACAGCCATAGAATGCATAATCGGGAATGGTGATATTTTCACTTCCCTGGAAAGTGATGGAAGTAAGTCCGGGACAATTTGCAAAATCGCCCTTTGTTTCATCCACATTAACGATATTATTGAAGTTAACATCAATAGAACTGCTTCCATATGTAAGCTCATTATATGAAGAATTGGGGGCAGCATCTACATCAATCTCGGTAAGTCCCTCCGTGATAACGGCTATAGGATTCGAGGAGGAAGTATTGTTAGCAAACAATCCATCCTTGATAGCCTTTACACCGCCGGGAATCCTAAGGGTCTCGCAACACTCTTTAAGCGCATAATCATATGCAGTCGAGGGATTGGTAGAATTATAATTCGAAATCGCAGTCTTCTCTTCATCGCTCAGATACCAGGCAGTAGCATATCCGGAAATAGATGAAGCGGTGGGGAAGTTGGTAAGCTCGGCACAATCCTTATCGGGATTATATTTAACCTCAAGAAGGCTTGGGAATCCCGAATAGATAATGGGCCAGCTTCTTGTCTGATTGTCGTGGCTGAACATTCCGTCCTGGCTCATGGCATATCTGAAAGGAGCGGAATCATCACCAATTTTGGTCACAAAATAAAGTTGGGTTATTGAAGAGGGAGCTGCACCTGAAACCTGCTGGGTTCTGAAACTCTCTGATCCGATCTGTACATTATCGTTACCAAAATAAACATACTGGAGTTTGCTGCATCCCTTGAATGCTCTGTCTCCGATAATGTTGATGGTGGAAGGAAGCTTAACAGTGGTCAGATCTTTCTGCTCCAGGAATCTCTCCGCAGGGATCTCATTAATATAATAAGGTCCGAAATGCTCAGGGAAGCTGAGTGATTCTACTGTCCCGACAGTGGTAAATCCACAAAGAGTATTGGTATTGTCTACCTGATAGATAGCTCTTCCGCCGCCCTGTTCGGTAACAGTCTTCTCATAAAGTTCCTCTCCGTAATACTTGAAAGTAAACTCTTTACCTGTTGGCATATTCTGACATGTATAATGAAGCGCACCTATACCCACATTAGGTCTGGTTGCACCTGCAGGATCCACTCCTTCAAAATAGAACTGGTCATTTGTGAGACCGTCATGGAAATTAACAAGTGAATATTCACATTTGGGAGCTGTGGTATGAGTATCATCGACAAAAGTAACAAACGGACTTAGAACAGTTACTCTTTCAAGAGAAGTACAGTCCTCGAAAACATTGATATCGATCTCTCTCTTGCTATTCAAGGAATAACCGGAACCCAATGCCGTGCCCATGGTAACGTACTTAAGAGAGGAGCAGCCATAGAACAAATGGTTTCCGATATACTGAAGGTTGGATTCATTACCGGTAGGATCCTGAGTAATATCACCTGTAAGGTCAATCGAAGTAAGCGCTGTGTCATTTTCAAACACACCGTCACAGAGAAGCTTTATTCCGTGAGGAATATAAAATGATGAAAGCGAAGGGCAGTTTGCAAAAGCATATGCACCTATGGTATCAAGTCTGGGGCTGTCGGGCATATTTACATTAGTAAGAGCCCTGCATCCGTCAAAGGCATGATTTCCTATAGCAACCAGCTGGTTGGAGAAATTGATCTCTTTTAATGCTACGCAGCCATAGAAAGCATAATCTCCGATACCTTCCATAGAACCGGGGATATACAGATTCTTGATATTGGCACCCTTGGTTCCGGCAAATACACCGTTATCTCTGTGGGTATCATCTATAGGCTGAGTAGAAAGTACATAAGTACTTGTAGCAGTATCGTATTCGGAGAACTGGTTGGCGATATATTTTACGGGAATATCGTCAACATACTGATGTGCGGAATCGGCACACGCCTTATAAGTATAATTTCCGGGAGTGGTTCCCTCTCTGTAATACAGTGAATCCTTGGGGAAAACATTCCATGTGGATTCGGTACTTGCAGTACAAGGATAATACCTGACGTTCTCAATCTTATAAGTATAAGTATAGCTTATAAGCTGCCTGGTTGCAGGATCGTCACTGTCATAATTTTCAACCACACTGTTCTGGAAAACACCGATCTGATCAGGTTCTACCGTCTGATAATAACCGGGGTTAGCTCTGTAGGTATCGGGAACATAGGGCTGAATATTATTATATACAGTGGAGGATCCGTCGGTATATTTACCGATATAGGCATCGAGAGGATTGGTATCACCTACGTTCACAGTGATCTCCAGAGAAACAAAAGTATTGGTATCTCTGTAGAAAAGAAATTCATTTGAAACATTGGTAAGGCAATAGCCTTCTACATCAGAAATCTTGCGGAAACTTCTGACGGTATCGGGGATCGTAAGATTACCGTTTGCATCAACTGCTCCGGATGCATTATAACCTGTGATGATAGCAAACTTTGCAGCATTACCGACTTCATCTATACCCTGCGAATTGATATAAGCGAAATAATATGTCTGATCGCCGGTGGTATATATGGTGGAACCCGCCTGAATAACGGGGATCTCGCTGACAGGAGTTTTGGGATCTGTAGAAGTTCCGCTCTGTTTGATGTAATATTCGGGATCTATAACACCCGTACATGAATTGGCAGCTTCTGCCTGACCTCCGGCATATGATCCGGTAGGTATCGCAGCAACTACGATACTGGATGCCAGGAAAAGAGCACCCAGAGTCTTGCGTACGGATCTCTTGATTCTTCTCGTTTTCTTTTTCATCAAAGGTCGCCCTCCGTTTGCACGAAAAACTAATTAATCTTTCTGGCCACCACTGCAAATCGGCCGTTTTTTTCCTCGTAATCGCAGGTGGAAAGAGTTAACAGGTGATCTCCCCAGACTGCCGTGACTCCCGTATCGTAAAGAGACATGGATGCCATCTCATTCATGTATGAATTAAACTCCTCGGCACCATTCGCATCTATGAACTGATAATACTTAAAAGAGATATCATCATCTGTCTTAAGCGAGGTTCTGAATGCGAACATAACCTCATATTCGCCGTGTTCATAGATCGTATCGAACTTAAAGGTTTTATGTGTCAGATAGAAGTTATAATCCTCATATTTGACGAGATTGCCGAACATGTTTCCGCTCATCATATGATGACCGTACAGGATCAGATTGTCGGACGGTTTTAAGGCGTCACAGTTACAATCCATGAAAATGCAACCGTTTTTATCATTCTCCTGGTTAAAACCATGGGTCAGATAGTATTCATTGTCCACAGTCTGCATTACGGGCAGACTTAAAACAGCCCCATTTATACCTATATCGGCTATTTCGAGCCATCCGATTAGTCTTTTGTTCTTATTATATATATCAATGTATTCGGGAAGGATATCCGGAGCCTCTTCTTCATCCACATAATGGATGATCGTTCCGGTATTTTCATCGTTTCCTCCCGAAGACTGCTGAGCTTCGTTTGCCGCCTGATCTCTTAGATTAGCCAGAAGATCGGTGGTATTTGCAGATCTTTGTTTGGTGATATTGTAGATAGCTATATAGAGAATGCAGGCTGCCGCCACAAAGAGCGATGCAAAAAGTATGATCTTTCTGGTCCTCTCCTGCTGTTCAAGGATCTTTCTTGCCTGAGCATCCAGATCTTCATCGGTCTGAACAAGTTTCTTCGCGGTAGTTTTTTTCACATTAACGCGAAGATCCTGCTTTTCCTCGGCAGCTTTTTCTTTTCTCTCCATCTTAGAGATGATACCGTCCACCTCTTCAATGAAATCCTCTCCGAGTACAGTTCCGAAATTGATCCTTCCGCTATGAAGTTTCTTGGATAAGAGCTTTAGTTCCGAAAGCGACATATTGTCCATGGAAGCCTTGATGCGATCGATTGCGGCCTTGTCGGCATTTGCCGCGGCAATTTCCTTGTCGCCTTCGAACTTTCTGCCCTCTATTATTACGATCTTGCCCATTAAGATTATTTAACTACGAAGTTTACAAGCTTTCCGGGAACGTAGATCTCCTTTACGATTTCTTTGCCTTCGATCTTGGACGCAACAGTCTCTTTAGCTCTTGCGATCATGGTCTCCTTGGAAGCATTTCTGTCTTCCTCGAAGGTTCCGCGAAGCTTTCCGAGAACCTGAACTGCGATGGTAACGGTATCTTCCACGCACTTTGCTTCCTCGTATTCGGGCCACTTAGCCTGATATACTCTTCCTTCGAAGCCTTCCGTAGCCCAGATTTCCTCGGTGATATGAGGAGCTACGGGGTTAAGGAGAAGGAGGAAAGTCTTAAGATCTGCTTTGGTGATGCTGCCTGCCTTATAGAAATCATTGATAAGGCTCATAAGTGCAGCGATACCGGTATTGTATTTAAGCGTCTCGAAATCTCCGGATACTTTTCTGATGGTCTGGTGGATCTTAACCTCAAGATCCTTGCTGTACTCATCGCCGTCAGTAACGATGTCCTGAAGCTTCCATACTCTGTCGAGGAATCTTCTGCAGCCCTGAACACCTTCCATGCTCCAGTTTGCAGCCTGATCGAATGCGCCGATGAACATCTCGTAGGTTCTGAGAGTATCTGCACCGTACTCTTCAATGATATCATCGGGATTTACAACATTACCGCGGGACTTGGACATCTTCTCACCGTTTGATCCGAGGATCATTCCGTGTGAAGTACGCTTTGCATAGGGCTCCTTGGTAGGAACGATTCCCTGATCATAGAGGAATCTGTGCCAGAATCTGGAATAGAGAAGGTGGAGGGTTGTATGCTCCATTCCTCCGTTATACCAGTCAACGGGAAGCCAGTATTTGAGAGCTTCCTGAGATGCAAGTTCCTTATCATTCTTAGGATCGATATATCTGAGGAAATACCATGAAGATCCTGCCCACTGAGGCATAGTATCTGTTTCACGCTTAGCGGGTCCGCCGCAGCAGGGACAGGTTACATTAACCCATGAATCCATAGCTGCAAGAGGTGACTCACCGTTATCTCCGGGCATATAAGACTCAACCTCGGGAAGCTCGAGAGGGAGATCCTCTTCCTTGAGAGGAACATATCCGCACTTATCGCAGTGAATGATGGGAATAGGCTCACCCCAATAACGCTGACGTGAGAATACCCAGTCACGAAGTTTGTAATTGGTCTTGGCATGTCCGATTCCTTTTTCCTCAAGGAACTCGGTTATCTTCTTCTTAGCCTCAGCAACGGAAAGTCCGTCTAGGAATCCGGAGTTAACAAGCTTACCCTCAGCAACATCGGTGTAAACCTGCTCGGTTACGGGTTTATCTGATCCGGCAACAACCTCAATGATGGGAAGATTAAACTTCTTTGCAAACTCCCAGTCTCTTTCATCATGCGCGGGAACCGCCATAATGGCACCTGTTCCGTAGCTCATGAGTACATAGTCGGATATCCAGATGGGAATCTCTTTGTCATTGACTGGATCTATCGCGGTAAGTCCGTTAAGGCAAACACCGGTCTTATCCTTGGCAAGCTCGGTTCTTTCGAAATCAGACTTTCTGGATGCCTCTTCAC
Organism: Lachnospiraceae bacterium; assembly: GCA_016291475.1. The sequence continues at coordinate 13,850 of JAEEXJ010000045.1, forward strand.
GATATTTAACGACCTCATCATAGTTGGTGATACGGTCCTTGTACTTCTCGATATAAGGATGCTCGGGGCTCATAACCATGTAGGTAGCTCCGAAAAGAGTATCGGGTCTGGTGGTATAAACAGTGAGCTTATCCTCTGTTCCGGTGAGTTTGAAATCAACCTCCGCACCGGTGGAACGTCCGATCCAGTTTCTCTGCTGGGTCTTAACACGTTCGATATAATCAACGCTGTCGAGACCTTCAAGAAGTTTATCGGCATACTCAGTGATCTTAAGCATCCACTGTGACTGCATCTTACGGACTACTGGAGCTCCGCATCTTTCGCAGACGCCGTTAACAACCTCTTCGTTGGCAAGGCCTACTTTACAGGAGGTACACCAGTTAATGGGCATCTGTGTCTTGTAAGCAAGTCCGGCATTAAAGAGCTTAAGGAAGATCCACTGAGTCCAGTGATAATATCCGGGATCGGTGGTATTGACTTCTCTGTCCCAATCGAATGAGTAACCGATGGAATGAAGCTGCTCCTTGAAACGGGCAACATTATTCTTGGTAACGATCTTGGGATGGATCTTATTCTTAATGGCATAGTTCTCTGTAGGGAGACCGAATGCATCCCAGCCCATAGGGAATAGAACATTATATCCCTGCATACGACGCTTTCTTGAAACGATATCAAGAGCGGTATAGGGACGGGGATGTCCTACATGCAGACCCTGCCCCGAAGGATAAGGGAATTCAACAAGCGCATAATACTTGGGCTTGGAAAAATCATTGGTTGCAGCGAAGGCTTTCTCATCGTCCCAAACCTTCTGCCACTTGGGCTCCACACTGTGGTGATCGTAAACAGCTGCCATTTTGATATATCTCCTATTTCATAATATTTCCGCAAATGGGCATAAATACCCATAATTTATTTAATTTTATTACACCTTGTGCATAAACGCAAGGAAAAACACTATATATAGTGCATAGTAAAGGGGACGGTTCATATCGGGCAGTAAACAAACGCCCGATATGAACCGTCCCCATCGTTATACTGATTATTCTGTTATATTACCTTCTGCAACCTTCTGTGCTCTTGCTGCAACTTCAGCTTCCTGAACATCCGAAGGAGCCTGTTCATATCTGGCAAATTCGAAGGAGTAATCACCCATACCTGCGGTCATGGATCTGATAATGGTTCCATATCCGAAGAGTGAACTCTCGGGAATCTCAGCTTCGATGAGAGTCTTTCCGTTTCCGGCAGGATTCATACCGAGTACTCTTCCGCGTCTCTTATTAAGATCGCCCATTACATCACCGGTATTCTCATCGGGAGTGGTTACTTTAAGAGTCATAATAGGCTCGAGAAGAACGGGTTTAGCCTTCATGAAGCCATCTCTGAATGCCATGGATGCGGCAGTCTTAAATGCCATTTCGGAGGAGTCAACGGGATGATAGGATCCGTCATAGAGCACTGCCTTTACACCGATTACGGGATAAGCCGCAAGAGGTCCTCTGGTTACGGATTCCGCGATACCCTTTTCAACAGCAGGGAAAAAGTTCTTGGGAACGGCGCCGCCTACGACTTCCTGCTCAAAGATATAAGGAGTCTCAGCATCTTCGCTGGGACTGAACTTCATCTTAACGTGTCCGTACTGTCCGTGTCCGCCGGTCTGTTTCTTATACTTAGCCTCTACATCGGCAGTTCCTCTGATGGTCTCTCTGTATGCAACCTTGGGAGTCGAAAGATCGATAACGACCTTGTACTCATTCTCAAGCCTGGACTTGATGATCTCAAGATGCATATCACCCATACCGTAGAGGAGTGTCTGATGATTCTCCGCATCATTTACATTCTTCATGGTAAGGTCTTCGTGTCCGATCTTCTGAAGAGCCTGAGATATCTTATCGATATCTGCCTTATCCTTGGGCTTATATCTCATGAAGGTGTAAGGCTTGGATATATCAAACATACCGAACTTGATGGGCATAGCCTTTGTTGAAAGGCTGTTTCCGGTACGAGCCTGGGAAAGTTTTGCAAGCGCACCCAGGTCACCGGCATGAAGTTCGGGTACTTCGATGGGCTTATTTCCCTGAAGTACATATAACTTACCGATCTTCTCTTCAACATCCTTGTCGATATTGTAGATAAGGTCATCGGTCTTAAGAACACCCGAGTTAACCTTGATAAGGCTGTACTTTCCGATGAAGGGATCAACCAGAGTCTTCCATACGTAGGCTGATTTAGCCTTGGAGAAATCATAGTCACAATTGTAGATCTCACCGGTCTTGGTAGCGATACCTGCAACCTTTCTTACATCAGGTCCCGGGAAGTACTTGATGACGTCATCAAGAAGTGCGTATGCACCCTTGCATGTTATGGATGAACCCATGGTTACGGGAACGATGCTTCCGTCACAGATATTCGCCCTGAGAGCCGCTCTGATCTCAGCATCGGAAAACTTCTCGCCCGAGAAATACCTATCCATCATCTCTTCGGAAGTCTCTGCAACCGCTTCCATAAGAGATTCTCTGTACTGCTCAAGATAAGGTTTGCTGTAATCGGGAACTTCGGTAGGAACTACATCCTTACCCTGCCACAACTGTCCCTGCTCGGATACGATATTAACGTAACCTACAAGTTCCTCATCCTTTCTTATGGGAAGGTGGAATGGAGCAATCTTCTTGCCGTAAAGTCCGATAAGATCTTCAACAACCTGACGATAAGATGCTGTATCAACATCCATGTTGGATACATATATGATTCTGGGAAGCTTATACTTCTCACAAAGATCCCAGGCTTTTCTTGTTCCGACTTCAACACCGCTTCTTCCGTTTACAACGATGATTGCTGCACCTGCTGCGGATACTGCTTCTTCAACTTCTCCGACGAAATCAAAATAACCCGGAGTGTCAATGATATTTATCTTATGATCCTCCCACTCAACGGGAATTACGGATGCAGAAATCGAGAAACCTCTTTTCTGTTCTTCTTTGCCGTAATCGCTGAGAGTATTTCCGTCTGCCACGGTCCCCATTCGGGAAGTAAGACCTGTAATGTAACCGAAGCTCTCTGCAAGAGTAGTCTTGCCGCTTCCTCCGTGACCGAGTAAAACAACGTTGCGGATCTTGTCTGTGGTATAAACTTTCATGAGGACCTCCTGAAATTGGTATTTGTGCAAATTTTACAAATATTCTGAAAATTTATAGAATCGCACAGACATATTTTACAGTAAATCAGCTTTTGTATCAACACTAAATAGTGCATAAATTATTAGACTAATAATTTATAGACAATTCATGTTTCTTCGTTTCCTTCAATCTCCCAGATATAATATTTGTCATAAGACCCATCGAACATTACCATAGCATCATAATCTCTAACATGGAAACCATAATACATTGTTGGGAATTCAATCCCCGCATCATCTTTTGATGTAACAAAACCTTTAGTTTCGAAAACTATTGTAAAGAAATCTTCATCATGAAATGATAAACCATGGTCACCAAACTCAGAAGGAAAATCTTGTCCAAACGTTCCCATAATATAATATTCGGCTTCATCTCTTGTACTTCCAAACTCAGGATTTGCATATACTTGTTCATATGCTTCCTCACCATTATAAATGGTATAAGTTCCGTAAGCATAATCAGTAGATCTGTTATCCGGATCAGCATATATAAAGAAACTATCGGCATCAGCAAATTCAACTGCTCTATCCGTAGTTTTGTCATAAAATGACACGCCTTCAAATGAAAAAATCTCTTCTTCACTGACCGGGTCAGGAGCAGAAATTATTTCATATCCCTGCTCGTAATAATAAGATAATGAATTGTCATGCTCGAAATCAAAAGTAGCCGTATCAACTACTTCGCGAATATCAAGAGGTACAGTTTCATCCTCAGAATATGCAACACTGAACACAAAAAAATACATTTCTTCGGGAAGGATCAAAAGGTCAGCATCATGATAAAACTCTGCACCATCAGGGCTTTGTTGTTTGAGACGCAATCTGCTGATCGTAGCTTCACGTCCATCCGCTGTTGTATATGGTTCCTCCCCTTCCAAAACGTTAGCATATACAATACTGTCAGATTCTCGAATATCTTTGAGCACATATGCAAAATAATTTTGTTCGCTTGCGTATTCAGAGTATGTCCCATACATAAGAACCCCATACAAAATAGAGGATCCCGGATAAACGAAAAGAGAATACTCGCTTGACACAGGAGTCCAGGATTCACCGACTCTATATGAAACGTAGTCATAAGTAACACCAGCAACAAGATCATTATCAATGATCGGCTCATTAACTGCGGAAAGAGAATTCATAAAGGAACACCCTGTCAATCCGAACAGTTGAATGCAGATCATTAAAATGCATAATAAAACAGTTCTTTTCTTACAGCCAATACGATAATTCATAACACAGCCCTCTTAAAACATGTTGATATAACAATTGGGAGCTTGAAAGAACAAGCTCCCAACAAAATATGATTATGCTGTATTTTTATACATATATCAAGTATATATCCTCAGATTCCATGCAGGATATATCCCTTGCCCTGAAGTATCTCCGCAGCCTTTGCCTTGGATGCTTCATCCCAGAAACCAACTGTCATATCACCGCCGATATATTCGCGGTTATGCTGAATTCCGATGTTCTTGATGTTGATTCCGTTAACCGCAAGGATCGTAGCAACCGATGCAATGGCGCCGGGTTCATCGGAAATATCAATTGAGAATTTATGAGAGTCCTTAATCGGACCCGCACTCAAAGTGTTAAAGGAATTCCTGTAAGTTCCGGCATCATCGAAAAGATCCGAAATATAATCACCGTCAGCCTCATCCACCTTCTCTCTAATCTCGGAAAGTCTGTCAATCAAATCTCCCAATAATCCGGAGATGTTTACCTCATTGGACAGGCATATCTCTTTCCACATTGCGGGTGATGAAGAAGCGACTCTTGTAATGTCTTTAAAGCCGCCTGCAGCTACAGTCTTCATAAGTCCGTCGCTGTAATCATTATTTTTAACAAGTTCAACAAGTGCGGCTGCTGCAAGATGAGGAATATGGCTTACTCCGGCAACGATCCTGTCATGCTTTTCAGCATCCATTATAATAGGGATGGCTCCTGCCTGCTGCGCGATATCCCTTATTACTTCCGCCTTTTTATCTTCCTCATCAAAAGGAGTGATGATGTAATACGCATTTCTGTACAGATCCTTGGAAGATGCGATATAGCCTGTTCTCTCGGAACCGGCCATGGGATGACCGCCTACAAAATGATCCTTAAGTCCTGCATCCTCAGCTGCCTTCATGATGGAACATTTAACGGAGCTCACATCGGTCACGATCGTATTATCACCGACAAAAGGCGCAAGCGTCTTAAGTGCTTCAGCGTTTGTGATAACGGGAAGGCATAAAAAGATCACATCGCAATCCCTGAATCCTTCTCCTATCTCATGAAGTGCGATATCAACAACTCCATCCGATATTGCATCTTCAAGTGCCTTGGGGCTTCTGTTATATGCAACTATGACATTCTCTGGATTACAGCTTTTAAGAGCCCTTGCAAGGGATCCTCCGATAAGTCCGAGTCCTATAAATCCGTATTTACTCATCTGTTCTTCTTCCGGTCTTTAATAATGTATATGATAAAACAAAACACTGCGCTTCCGAATGTGTCCAGCAACACGTCCCAAACGGAAGCGTATCTTCCCGGCACAAAATACTGATGAAATTCATCAAGCCCTGCCAAGATAAAAACTGTAATGATACAGTTTATATAAAGAGTGCGGCCTTTTCCGCCGCTTATTCTGTACTCCCTGATAACAGGCAAAAAACATCCCGTAAAAAGAAGCCCCAGCACACCGTATTCGGTAAAGTGACCGAGCTTTCTCAACGGATGCTCAAAGTAACCCGCAAGAGTTAATAGATCCGATGCATCATGTTCCGAAAAAGAATACAGAAATTTAGCAATCCCTTCGGCAATCCCAAAGCTTAATGAGCCCGATGTATCCGCATCCTGTGCGGAAAACCTTGTTATTACAAGACAATAGAAAAAAAGTGCAAGCATAAAGAAAATCGCGCATCGCACTTTTTTCCCTTTGGGAGCAGATTTAAGAACTTTAAAATACTTTCTCACTGCTGATTCATATTGGTAACAGTCTGATATGTGGCGATTCTCTGAGCTTCCATCTCGGGAAGACCTACAAAAGAGGATCCGTAGATATATCCGTCATCAGTCTTCTCGATCCTAACGATCTCAAGGAAAGTATGCAGAACTTCCTTGGTCCAGATCTCAAGAAAACTTTCGTAAACGGCACCGATCTCAAGAGCTTTATTACAGGTAAAGCCTACACCGCCCTTCGATACGTCGGTGATATTGATGGATACTTCTTCACCGGCTTCATTGGAATCAAGTCTCTTGATCATGAGCTTTGATGTCATTTCGGATCTCTGTGAATGTCTCTTTTCCTCCATGTGTACCTCCTAGATAAATAAACATGCATCGCCGAAACTAAAGAATCTGTACCTTTCGCGCACTGCTTCCTCATATGCAGCAAGAACTTTTTCTCTTCCTGCAAATGCGGAAACAAGCATAACAAGAGTAGATTCGGGAAGGTGAAAATTGGTGATAAGTCCTTCCATTATCTTAAACTCATATCCCGGATAAATAAATATATCTGTGTCCCCGGATCCGGGCTTTACTTCGTAACCTGTGCCGTCAGCTTTTCTGACAGCGCTGCTTTCGACTGTCCTGCAGCTTGTGGTGCCTACACATATAACTCTCCCGCCCGCAGCCTTGGTATCATTGATGATCTTAGCTGTTTCGGGAGTAACTTCATAACTCTCTGTATGCATCTTGTGATCGGTGATCACATCTTCTTTAACGGGCCTGAATGTTCCGAGACCTACATGAAGAGTTACATACGCAAGCTTAACACCTTTTGCCTCAAGCTCTTTTAATAGCTCGGGAGTAAAATGAAGTCCCGCGGTGGGAGCCGCTGCAGATCCGTCAAACTTGGCATAAACCGTATTGTATCTGGTAGGATCTGCAAGCTTATGTGTGATGTACGGAGGAAGAGGCATCTCTCCAAGCTTGTCGAGTACCTCTTCGAATATTCCGTCAAATTCAAATCGTACTATCCTGTTTCCGCCTTCGATGACATCAAGGATCTCAGCCTTTAAAAGTCCATCGCCGAAAACAAGTCTTTGACCGGGTTTACAGCTCTTGCCCGGCCTTACCAATGTCTCCCAGTCAGTTCCCAAAATTCTTTTCAAAAGAAGGAGCTCTACGGCACCGCCTGTCTTTTCTCTCTGTCCGAGAAGTCTCGCGGGAATGACCTTGGTGTTATTAAGAACAAGGCAGTCACCCGGATTAATGTATTCAATTATATCTTTGAAAATCTTATGAGTATATTCCCCGGTCTCTCTGTTCACAACAAGGAGCCTCGATGAAGATCTGTCTTCAAGCGGATCCTGGGCGATCAGTTCCTTGGGAAGATCATAATAATAATCCGATCTGCGAAGTTCGCTCATAATTTATAAATCCATGCCTTTGCAAAATGCGATATAGCCCTTGTATGCCTCATAAACGTCAGCCTTTGAAGTGGCTTCCCAGGGTGAGTGCATGTTAAGAACCGCAACACCGCAGTCGATAACATTCATTCCGTAAAGTGCAAGAATATATGCGATGGTTCCGCCGCCGCCCAGATCAACTCTTCCGAGTTCGGCAAACTGATAAGAGATCTTAGCGTCTTCATAAACCTTACGTATAGCAGCCACATACTCGGCATTCGCATCGTTTGATCCGCTCTTTCCGCGGGAGCCTGTGAATTTGTTGAAAACAACACCGCCGCCGAGGAATGAAGCATTCTTTTTCTCGAACGCAGATTCATAATTGGGATCTACAGCTGCGGATACATCGCTTGAAAGCATGCAGCTTCTTGCGAGTGCTCTCTTAAGATCGATCTCTGTTTTATATTCACCGCAAAGGTTCATAACCTCAGCTACCGCATTTTCAAAGAACTTACTTCTCATACCGGTAGCACCGACCGATCCGATCTCCTCTTTGTCGACAAGGATTGTACAAACAGTTCTGTCGCAAGCGGGAAGATCGAGCATAGCTCTGAGTGAGGTATATGCACACACTCTGTCGTCCTGACCGTATGAAAGGATCATGCTTCTGTCAAATCCGGCCTCTCTTGCTCTTCCTGCGGGAACAACCTCAAGTTCTGCGGATATGAAATCCTTCTCTTCAAATCCGTACTGGTCTTTAAGAATCTGAAGAATTGCCTTCTTTACAGGCTCCTTCTCATCCTTCTTATCCTTAGTCTTAACATCGTTGCCGAAAACAATGGGCTTATTTCCAACGATGATGTCGAGGTCTTCGCCCTCAACGACCTTGGATGCTTTCTTTTCCATCTGCTCCTGAGCAAGATGGATAAGAAGATCGGATACAAAGAATACGGGATCGTCGGGATCCTCACCGACATTTATCTCAACAGTGGTTCCGTCTGTCTTAACTACCACACCGTGGATAGCAAGAGGAAGTGCAACGTACTGATACTTCTTGATACCTCCATAGTAGTGGGTATCAAGAATGGCAAAATCATCTTTCTCATAAAGGGGATTCTGCTTAACATCCATTCTGGGGCTGTCGATGTGAGCTCCGAGAATATTGATACCCTCAGAGAAAGGCTTCTTACCGATCTTAAACATAACCACGGACTTGTTCATCCATACGGAATATACCTTATCTCCCGCCTTAAGTTTCTTTCCTTTGCCAATGAGAGTCTCGAGTTCAACATAGCCGTTTGCTTCAGCCATGTTAACAATCTCATCCACACATTCTCTTTCGGTCTTACCGTTAGAGAGAAAGTCAATGTATTCTGCATTGATAGCTTCGAGCTTCTTAAGCTCAGCCTGAGAATACTTCTTCCATACCTTATCGTATTCCATACCTGTAACTCCTTAGTGTCACTGTATTCTCTTAGTGACCAGATTAAATTGCTGTAAACAGCCTTAACTTATCAGCTTCTAAGCTCGATGCCAAGAGACTGAAGACCATTAAGGATCTTCTTCATTGCACCGTTGACATCGTTGTCTTCGAGGGTGCGGTCCTTGGCACGGAAGGTAAGTGAATATGCCACAGACTTGAAACCTTCGGTAACCTGCTCGCCTTCGTAGATATCGAAGAGCTTGATGTCTTCGAGAATCTTTCCGCCGCGCTGTGAGAAGACTGCTTCGATCTGTCCGGCAAGAACATTCTTGGGAACAAGCATTGAAATATCTCTGGTAACCGCAGGGAACTTGGCAATACCCTCATACTTGTGATCGAATGAAACGAAATCGATCATAGCGGGCATATCGATGACTGCGATGTAAACTCTGGTCTTGATATCGTAATTAGCGCATACCGCAGGATGTACTTCTCCGAGATATCCGATGGTCTGTCCTTCGTACTTTATGAGAGCCTGTCTTCCGGGATGAAGGAAGCTCTTTGCAGCATTAGGATCATACTCTCTCTTTTTCTTCATTCCAACAGAATTAAAGAACTCCTCAACTGTGCCCTTCATGGTGAAGAAATCACCGTTTCCGTAGAAACCGAGGGTGAACTGCATTCTCTCATCGGGATAATCGGTAAGAGGAAGTGAGTCGGCAACATAGATATTGCCAAGCTCGTAGAGCTTAACCTCCGCATTTCTGTGGTTATAGTTATTTGCAAGGCAATTAAGCATTCCGTTAACGGAGATAGTTCTCATAACAGAGAAATCTTCTCCGAGAGGATTACTGATCTTGATAGCCTGTCTCTCCTTAGAATCAGCGGGGAGATTAAGCTTATCAAATACCTTGGGGCTTTCGAACGAATAGAAGTAGGCCTGTGAAAATCCGCACATCTCAGCAGTCTCTCTTGCCTTCTGCTCTACGCGGTTCTTAAGACCGAGTCCGCCCATAGCGTTGCCGCCGGGAAGGGTTGTGGGAATCTTGTCGTAGCCTTTGAATCTGGCAACTTCTTCGGCAAGATCACAGTTACCAAGAAGGTCCTGTCTGAATGAAGGGATCACGATCTCTTCATTTGCCTTGTCATAAACAAGCTCTTCTTTCTCAAATACTGCGATCATCTCATCAGCAGTATAAGAGGTTCCGAGAAGTGCATTTATGCGGTCAGGCTCGAATTTAATCCTCTTAAGCTCGGGGATGGGCTCTTTAACATCAACGATTCCGCCTACAACTTCACCGGCACCGAGTTCCTCAATAAGCTGGCATGCTCTGTTCATTGCATCCTCAGCATTTCTCGGATCAAGTCCCTTTTCAAAGATACCCGAAGCATCGGTTCTGAGTCCGATCCTCTTAGCTGACTTTCTGATGTTGGTTCCGTTGAAAGTAGCTGCTTCGAAAAGAAGATTCTTGGCATCATCAGTGATCATGGAATTTTCACCGCCCATGATACCGGCGATACCGATCTCTTTTTCACCGTCACAGATCATAAGAACGTCCTTATCAAGGTTACGTTCCTGTCCGTCAAGTGTTACAAACTTATCTCCGTCCTTAGCACGTCTAACAATGATCTTGCCGCCTGCAACCTTATCGAAATCGAAGGCATGCATGGGCTGACCATACTCGAGCATTACGAAATTGGTGATATCAACGATATTGTTGATAGGTCTGATGCCTGCGGCACCGAGTCTGTGCTGCATCCACTTGGGTGAAGGCTCGACTTTGATGTTTCTTACAAGTCGTGCGGTATATCTGGGGCAAAGATCGGGTGCCTGAACCTCGACATTTACGAAGTCATTTACATTCTCGGAATTTCCGGTCTCTTTAACTACAGGAGGCTTGAATTCTTTTCCGAAGGTTGCCGCAGCTTCTCTTGCGATACCGATGATGCTGTAGCAATCAACTCTGTTGGAAGTAACTTCATACTCAACAACGGTATCATGGAGTCCGAGGATTTCAACCGCATCGGCTCCGACTTCGGTATCTGCAGGGAAAATATAGATTCCCTCGGGATCTGCCTCGGGATAGAAATTTACGTCGCTTCCGAGCTCATCGATGGAACACATCATACCGAAGGACTCTACTCCGCGAAGTTTACCTTCTTTGATCTCATATCCTTCTTCGGGAGCGGGGCCTTCATCATGAGCACTGCCGGCTACCTTTCCGCCCACAAGAACAACGGGAACTTTGTCCCCCTTATGTACATTGGGAGCACCGGTAACGATCTGAATGGTTTCTTTGCCGGTATTAACCTGACATACCACAAGTTTGTCAGCATCGGGATGGCGCTGTACGTCAAGAACTTCGCCGACGATTATCTTCTCGAGATTCTTATCTCTTCTGGAATAATTTTCTACTTTGGTACCCGACAGGGTCATTCCGTCCCTGTATTCCTGATCGGTCACATCAAGACCGGGCACATAATCTCTAAGCCAGGACAATGGAGTATTCATATCTATTAAATCCTTTCGTCATAGGTTGTAATTATCATCAGAACTGTTTAAGGAATCTGAAGTCGTTTTCATAGAGAAGTCTGAGATCGTCAATCTCATATTTAAGAAGTGCGATTCTCTCAAGTCCTACTCCGAAAGCAAAACCGTTATATTCATTGGG
>JAEEXJ010000143.1 GCA_016291475.1 Lachnospiraceae bacterium
TCATCGGATCATTCTCATCCTTTAGTTGTTATTGTAAATCCTGATCTCAACTCTTCTGTTTCGTGCTCTGCCCGCTTCGGTTGAATTATCCGCTATGGGCATCCTCTCTCCGTAGCCTGAATGCTTAATGAGAGAAGGGTTAAGGCTTGAGGTTTCCACAAGATAGTAGAAAACCGAAAGTGCTCTGGCGTCGGAAAGTTCCTCGTTTGAAGGGAACTGTACGCTGTTCATGGGTACATTATCAGTGTGTCCGTTTATCTCGATCTCGCCTCTCGCATACCTTTCCAAAATGGTAGAGACTTTATCGAGAACCGGCTTACAGTCTTCGTTAAGTGTTGCGGAGCCGGGGCTGAAAAGAATCGAACCCTTCATGGTCAGCATTACATACTGGGATGTAAATGTTACATCGATCTGATCAGAAAGCTGGCTCTCCGATACCGCTTCGCCGATAACCTCGGCAAGTTCCTCATTGGATCTTAAATTCGCGGCTTCTATCTGTTCCGCAGCTTCTTCGATGCTCATGGCCTGAGCCTCTTCGGTTGCGGTTGTATCTTCCTTGCCGCCGGACTGGGTATCATAAACCTGAATCTGATCCGTATCGGATTCGGATTCCGCTGCCGCACCTGTGCTGTTTATGTATTCAGCCAATTCATTGAGCTGGCTGACCCCGTTGCTGATAAGGATACCCTCTCCGATGGATGTTGCACCGCTGCTGAATACACTGAAGGAACTGCTCATCGAAGCGATGATCTCATTGAGTTTTGCCTCGTCGATCGTCGACATCGAGAACAATAGAACGAAAAAGCAAAGCAGCAGGTTCATCAGGTCGGAGAAAGTCGCCATCCAAGCCGGGGACCCCGGTGGAGGGGCTTCTTCTTTCTTCTTGCCCATTTTATAAACCTATATTGATCAATATATAAATTGCAGTTTATTCGCCTTCTCCCTCGTCTCCGCTTCCGGCAGCTTCTCTGTCTTTGGGAGAAAGGAAGGATTTCAGTTTTTCTTCGATAACACGGGGGTTTTCACCTGCCTGAATCGACAAAAGCCCCTCTATCATAACCTGCTTCTGCATCATCTCAATGGCATTGTCTGCTTTAAGCTTTGCAGCAGTAGGAGTACATATCCAGTTGGCGAGAAGAGATCCGTACAGTGTGGTAATGAGTGCAACCGCCATGGAAGGTCCGATGGATGATGCATCCGACATGTTGTTGAGCATGTTTACAAGACCGACCAGAGTTCCGATCATTCCCCAAGCAGGTCCCATTGATGCAAGCGTTTCCCAGAATCCCGCAGTTCCTTTATGTCTCGAATCGATACATTCCATCTCAGTCTCGAGAATGCCTCTTACCAGATCCGGATCGGTACCGTCGACTACAAGAAGAATTCCTTTTTTCAGGAATGGCTCATCCATATCTGCTGCGGACTCTTCAAGTGACAGAAGACCCTCTTTACGAGCCACATTGGACAGATCGATGATCTTCTTGATCAGATCCGCGGTATTTACCGAGGGTGCTTTAAATATCAAGCCGATACTCTTAAGGCCGGCAATATAGTCGCCCATACTGTATGAGGTCATAACCGCAGCGAGCGCACCACCGAATGTGATGATTGCAGAAGGAACGTCAATATAACTGGGGAAACCGCCAATACCCGCAGCGGAGATAATACCGAATACGAGCATGCCCAGACACATTATGAAGCCTATCAGCGACGCTATATCCACTAAAAGTTTACCTCAATAAAAATCGGGCTAACGTCAATCGTCAGCCATGATACCTTTTCTATACGATTTTACAAGATTTTTAATCTCTTGTCTACTTTCTTTTACTATTATCTTGTGCCCTGTAGTGAGGGTTAAAACAGTGTCGGGAGTCTCCTCCACAATCTCGAGCAGATGTGGATTTATGAGTAATTTTGTTCCATTGAGTCTGGTAACTTCGATCATAGAAAAATACCCCCGATAAGAGTCCGGAAACGGACAAGAGAATTATATCATAAACACAATATATTGTGGTTAAAAATTTTCAAACAATTGGCACAATAATGCGAATTTTTAGCATTATGTAAACCCTTTGACAAAATCGGTAAAAAAACGGGCAGAGTCCAAAACCCTGCCCGTTATTAATCTGATTTACACGATTATCTCTTGAGGTTGGTGAGTTCTTCAAGAAGCGTGTCAGATACGGTAATGATACGTGAATTTGCCTGGAATCCTCTCTGAGTGGTGATCATCTCAGTGAATTCTCTGGACAGATCTACGTTACTCATTTCCAGAACACCGGTAGACATATATCCGCCGGATGCGGTTACGTCAACGCCGATCCCGTCGAAAGAACCGGAGTTCATGGTTGATGAATAAAGGTTATCTCCGTGCTTCTCCAGACCGGAAGCATTGGGGAAGTTAGCGGTTGCGATCTGGCCGAGAAGCTTGGTCATACCGTTATCATAACTTGCATAGATCATTCCGTCTCTCTGGATGGAAACGCCGATCATGTCGCCCAGCTTACGTCCGGTTCCGATTCCGTCCTTATCTCCGTAAGTAGCTGTAACGGTTGAGGTTCCGTTGTTATTAAACATAGAGATGCCGGACCAGTTAAGATCGATATCGGAAAAATTCGACGAGTTATCTGCGGTATTTGCAATGAGCTTGGAAAGATAAATCTTGGATGCTCCGGTGATATTTCCGTCAATGCTATCGAACATACCGGTATCATTATTGAACTTCATGATCATACCGGTGATATGTCTTCCGCCGGCATTGAAATCATAGGTAGCGGTATTGGCATCGCCATCGGGATCGAAAAGGTTTACGGAAGCCGAAGCGCCTGAAACACCGGCCGCGGTATCAATTATGCTCTTAACGGTATCGGTTCCGATCAAAAGATTGAGAAACGCATTAGTATTTCCTTCGTATCCGTAAGCCTTGGCAACTGCGTCATATACAGCCTGCTTCTGAGCAGCAGTTGCATTGGCGTCATTAAGAACAGCAAGATCTGCTATGGTAGTTGTTCCGCTCTTATCCGTCAGCTTCTTTCCGGTGGTATCCCACGCATAAGAATTGGTATTAAAAGTAACGGGAGTAGCATCATCCACATCGGTACCGCTTCCGAAAAGCTCGGTTCCTTCAGGGATGGCTATCTCGGTTCCCTTGGCATCAAGAAGCTTGGTAAGTTCTACAGAGTACTCTCCTGCGTTATCGGTGGATTTAAGAATAAATCTCGCAGTGTACTCATATCCGAGTGAATCGTAAAGATTGAGGTTTACAGTCTTTCCCGCTTCGGAATTGACATCGGTATCATTCTTATCAAGGATACCGGATACGGTTCCTCTGTATGTAGCCTCAGGGGGATAAGTAAGATTGTCGGAGCTCATGATGCGGAGTGCCTGAACGGTGTCCTGCTTGATGGACATGGTCTCAGGATCGACGCCCCAGCCCATTACGTTGTAACCGGTAGAGGTCATGCAGAGATTTCCCACACCATCTACATAAAAAGATCCGTCACGGGTGAAGTAATTGGCGAGTCCGTCGGAAACTACGAAGAAGTTATCTCCGGTTATCATGATATCGAAAGGGTTACCGGTTGACTGTGCGGAACCCTGACCGGTGATGTTTACGTTGATGGCTCCGGATTTAACACCGAGACCGATCTGGCGGGCATTGACACCGCCGACGCCGGTAGATGCATTGGCACCGGATGCTGACTGAGTGGTCTGTGACATAAGATCCGCAAATGTTACAGAACTGGATTTGAACGCAGTAGTGTTAACGTTAGCGATATTGTTACCGATAACGTCCATTTTGGTCTGGTGGGTCTTAAGACCGGCAACACCAGAGTAGAGAGATCTCATCATAAGACAGTTTCCTCCATTTTTAATTTATAAATCGGAGAATTTCGGGAGATTATCCCGCATGAAGCGAATGCTTCCGGTTATCAAAGAGGGGTCCTTCTGTCATTCGGGTACCCCGGCCTCCATCCAGGTCCGGCCTTACGCTATAACCGCTCCGTTTATGTTAGTAAATACATTGGTGTCATTTCCGGCTTCCAATGCCGTGATCACCGTGCGGGAAGGGACATTTACGATAAATGCAAGATCGTCGATCATTACGAGCGAATCATGTATTCCCTTGTCTGCCGCCATATCCGTTCCGTTTGAAAGTCTTCCGAGCTGCTCGTCCGACATTTCAAGTCCCCGGTCGCTCATCCTGAGCGATGCGTGCTTTGAAAATTTAACCTGTCCGGCCTCTTTTTCCTTTTCCGCGAGGATATTCCCAAAGGCTTTTCCGGACACATTTTCGGATGAGGTGACCGAAGGTCTGGAAGTCAGGTTCTTGGATAATCCGGCTGCATATAAAGTCTGCACGTTCATTTCCATATGACTTTCCTCCTTCAATTACTTATATCGGCACTTACCTCACTTTTCTTGAGCCTGAGACAAAATTAATCTTCCTCAGGTGTTACAATGCCCTGAGCTGCTGCATTTTCAGCTATGGAAGTATCATCAGGCTGAGTCTGTGCATTCTCTGCAGCTTCCTTTGCTTCCTGCTCCTTGGCAGCTTCATTTGCCAGCTGAATCAGAAGTTCATTAAGCTTGGCTACATAAGAGTTCATTGCCTTGACATCATCTTCGTCAATAAAGCCCTTCTCATAATCGCCGATGGAATTATAAAGGCTGTAAAGGTTATTGATGGTGTTTGCGTGATCTTTTACATTGATGGAATCCACATCGGGAAGATCCTTAACGGTTTCCGCGAACTGTTTTGCAATGTCCTGTGCATTGCTATATTCATTGCTGATAACCGTAACCATGTCTTCGGCTTTGTAAAGACTGCCTTCGATGGAGAAATATGCCTTTCCTTCTTCGAAAGTAACATAATCGACAAAGCCTCTTGTCTGGGTTGAATTACCGCTTGTATCGGTGCTCTCGATAACAACTTCCTTGCCTACGTAGGAACTGTATCTGGAAAGTTCCATGGTGGTGGACATATTGTTAAGAGCTTCAACCTGTGAAAACTGTGCGTACTGGGAAATGTATTCGGTGTTTGAAGTAGGCTCCAAAGGATCCTGATATTTCATCTGAGCAACAAGCAGCTGGAGGAACGCGTCCTTATCCATTGCGGAATTGCCTTCACTCGACTTGGTAGAAAGTGAATCCTGTGATGCCGAAGTAATTATCTCACCGTTTTTAACAGTTGCTGATACTGATGACATAAAAACCTCCATTCTGCCGTAAACCGGCATTCGGTCTTAATAAAACCTTCTCACAATTAAGCCAT
>JAEEXJ010000046.1 GCA_016291475.1 Lachnospiraceae bacterium
GCATTCGGGACATATAAGTATTTCTTTTCCCGATACAACTATTGGTGGAAAATCAAATTCCTTTTTACAATATGTACAGTATCTTAACATAAGCTTACATTTTCAACATCAACGTTCATATCATGAACCGGCTGAGCTCTAAAGGTATACAGGTTAAGTATACCATGATTTCCAAACAGCCTACAACAATATAAAAAAGAGCCAACCTTTCGATCAGCCCCAAGGGTGTAGACCGCCCCGGCAGATAAACCGCCAGAGCGATCGATGGAACGGATCCATTATAGCATATCTTGATAGTGCCGGAAAGCCAGTTTCCGATTCCTGCCTGCATCAGATTCCACGACCGGAAGCATCATAACACAGCATCAAAACCGTGGACGATACATAACGCAAACTCCCTGCCACATCAGGCAGGGAGCCGCATTTATCTTTGAAAGGAAATTCTTTGATGATATCAGTTAAACATCTATAGGAATTATTCGGCTCAGGGTCATGAATAATGGGGGTATGATCTTAAGAATATATACTGGCTTGGAGGTACATCCAAGCTACCCCCGTTCTTGACATCGCCGCTGATGAATCTTATAATTTTCTCATATGCAATATAGGAGCCGCCATGGGAACCGATAATCGTTCATACAAAAGATTTGAAATCCATATCCCTGCACTGGTATATGCCGGAAATGGCTATACTGAAGTCGTATGTGATGTAAAGGATATTAGTGAGCACGGAATCGCCTTTGAAATCACGCTCGATAAAGCGAATAAAGAAAAGTTCAATGTAGGTGACTCCATTGAATTTCAGCTTGTGGACTCATTTATGTTCGGAAGGAAAACGGAGACAGCCCTGATCTGTAAGACATGCGTGGTACGTCATATTACAGAGACGGAAAGAAGCCTTTTCATCGGATGCTTCCTTGAAGATCCGGAGTTTGCTCATTATGTGAAGCACAGGGAAGTGTCGGAACTGTATATCAGGCTCTCGAACATAAAGCACTGACAGTTTCCCGCAGATTCCACAGGTTCCCTGATTCGAGCGATATCATATCATGTGAAGAATTATTTTTCAGCATAACCGACTAAAGGAAGGATGATAAAACCAAATGGAACTGAAGACAATCGAGTATAATCTGTCTGTTTGTAAAGTGATAGATATATCGGAGATAGATCTGGCCTCGGATTTCTATTTTGTTGGAAAGACAGATGAAGAACTATCTCTTGTCTGCAAAACGGAAGATACCCCGCAGAATACGACCGAGCGTGAAGATGGATGGAGAGGATTTCGTATTCAGGGAGTACTGGATTTCTCGCTGATTGGGATTCTGTCAAAGCTGTCAGGTATCCTTGCAGAACATAAGATAGGAATTTTTGTTGTTTCAACCTACAACACGGATTATATACTTGTTAAGGAAGAAAACTTTGAACGTTCGTTGGAAGTGCTGATTACCGAAGGATATACGGTAATATAAAAATACAGGATAACGTTCCATTCCTTGGGGATTGTAGCGGAAACTTACAGTTAAAATGACTTCTTCACTTGTTTTAGGAATTTCTCTGCTATAGGCGTAAAGGTCTGGTATTTGTTCCAGATAAGATACAGTTTTGTTTCCTGCTTTGGAGACAGCGGTTTGAATACCAGGTCACTTTCTTCGGAACAGTTGATGAGATGTTCGAAAGTAAGAAGGATGCCTAGCCCTTCTTTTGCAAACATGGAGGCATTATAAGAAAGCCGGAAAGAGCCTTCCAGATGGAGTCTGGGATAGTGTTCTCCCGCCCATTCAGGTATTTCAATATTCCAGCTTTGTTCAGAGCAGTAAAGAGGCTGTCCGATAAGGTCAGTTGCTTTAATGCTCTTTTTCTTTGCAAGTGGATGTTTTTTTAACATGACCGCACCCCAGAGATCGGAATCAGGGAAGACAAGATATTCGTATTTGTCCGTGTTTGGTGTTTCACATATTACTCCAAAATCCAGAAGTCCTTTGTCGAGTTTTTCCGTAACCTGTTCAGTGTCTCCGCTGGTGATATGGTATGTAAAGTTTGGATACCTGTCCTTCAGTTTTTTTATCTCACGTGCAAGCAGACTGATCTGATAGGATTCTGCCAGACCGAAATAGATGTCTCCGCCTGTGATGTCATCGAGGGAGATGAATTCCTGTTCAATTTTATCTGCCATTGCCACAAGATCTTCCGCACGGTCACGCAGAAGCATACCTTCATCGGTAAGTTTGATGGAGAAACTGTGACGGGTAAACAGTTTTTTTCCCAGTTCATCTTCAAGTGATTTTAAGACCTTTGATAAGGTCGGCTGTGTGACATGCAGGATTTTCGCGGCGTGTGACATGTTTTCTTCTCTTGCAACTGCAAGAAAATAGCGAAGGTTCTTTATTTCCATCTTAGTAGCTCCTTTCTATGATATTCCATTATGGAATATCACGATATTCATTTTATTCATTAGCGAAGATACTGTCAACTCTATATAATTAAGTCAGAAACGAAAATAATAATTCAGGTATTCACTAAAAACGCCGTACAGTTTGCGCATGAGATTAGAAAAGGGAATCGCACTGATGAAAAAACGTAAGATAATAGTAAGGATTTTTATCATCTTAATAATCATAATAGTAGCTGTTGTTTTGATAGGCCTGTTGTTTCTGAAATTTTATCCTTCTATAGGAAAATTGCCTGATGAGGAACAAAAGCAAATGTTTTCTCAACGGACAAACCTATATTATGACAATCAGTTTCATAACGAAAACGAAGTTCCAGTAATGACGGGAGAGGAATATCCGTCAAGTCCTAGAAAGACTCCTAAAACTACAATCTCAGCTATGACTCCGACTTTGATTAAGGATGCAAAAGATGATGATCTTACATATACATGGATTGGACACTCATCATTTATATTACAGCTTGGGGAAATTAATATCCTTGTAGATCCGGTTTTAAGCGAGAGGAGTTCGCCGGTTTCTTTTGCAGGATCAAAGAGATTTTCAGAGCTTCCAATCACAACAAGCGAACTGCCGAAAATTGATGTTCTCCTCTTATCCCATGATCATTACGATCATATGGATTATAAAACAATTAAGGATATATCTTCTCGGGTCGGAGTATTCATTGTCCCGTTGGGAGTTGATTCCATCCTTCGCGGGTGGGGGATTGAGGATGAAAAAATTGTTGTGCTTGACTGGTGGGAGAATACAGAGGTGAGTGGAACCGTTATTACACTTACTCCATCGCAGCATTATACAGGCAGGAATCCACTTAAGATTAATAGTACCTATTGGGGAGGATACTATTTGGATAACGGAAAATATAAAGTGTATTATACCGGTGATGGCGGTTATTATGATGTTTTTAGTCGGGTGAGAGAGAGGCTCGGATCTCCGGATCTAATGATAGCCGAATGCGGTCAGTACGATACTGCTTGGGCGAAAATACATATGTTCCCGGAGGAAACAGTTCAGGCAGCCGTTGATGTAAATACAAAATGGCTGATACCTGTACATTGGGGAACTTTCTGCATATGCAATCATGCGTGGGATGATCCTATAATCCGAGTTACGGCAAAAGCGGCGGAGATAGATATAAACATTGCAACACCAAGGATTGGACAAACAGTAAACTATGAGAATATAGATTCTTTCAATGAATCGTGGTGGGAAGAATACGAATAGAGTATCTTTCCAAATTGTAGTAGAGGAACAAAAAGCATATTTTACGAGGAAATTAACATATGGAAATGAAGACAATGGATCCCTCCTTCACAGGCGAGAGCGGCGGAAATGTCAGATATATGGCGTCACCCGATATCAATACGGAAGATTTTATGGCGGCTGTGGATTTTCTTTCTCTGAATGAAAAGGTAGATCCTGACCGGATAGGAATCCTTGGCATTTGCGGATGGGGCGGCATGGCAATCAATGCGGCTGCACTTGATACCAGAGTAAAAGCAACGGTGGCTTCCACTATGTATGATATGACAAGGGTAAATGCAAACGGATATTTTGACTCTGCGGATTCTGAGGAAGCTCGTTATGAGGCGAAGAAGACACAGTGTGCACAGCGCCTGGAAGACCTTAAGAATGGCGAGTACAAGCTTGGCGGCGGTGTGGTGGATCCGCTTCCGGAGGATGCTCCATTCTTTGTGGTAGATTATCATGACTATTACAAAACAGAGCGTGGATATCATGCAAGATCACTTAACTCCAATGGTGGTTGGAATGTGATTGGATGTGAATCGTTTGTTAATCAGCCAATCCTGAAGTACAGCAATGAGATCAGAAGCGCAGTTCTTCTCATTCATGGTGAGAAAGCACATTCCTGTTATTTCTCAAAGGACGCTTATGCTGCGATGATAAATGACAGCAAGTATACGGAAAATAAGGAGCTGCTGATAATTCCTGATGCAGTACATACCGATCTGTATGACGGAGGCGGAAAGGATGCAATCCCATTTGATAAACTGACTGAGTTTTACATGGAGTATTTGAAATGATAAGAACGATTCATTTGATAATCTTAGTAGTACTGTCCTGCACAGTACTATCAGGTTGCGGAACGATTGTAAACGAAGTGAAACAGGCAACCCCTGTGAACACAGCCTCAGCAGATGCAGAGGATACATCTGAGGAAAAGACTATTAATCAGGCGACAGAAAAGCTGGAACCTATTACAGAATACGAAAACGTCACTGAGCAGGAGGACGAGAATATCATGGTTATGACGATCAATGATACTAAAGTGGATGTTACATGGGAAAATAATGCCTCTGTGGCTGAACTGAAGGAGCTTGCAGAAGATGAGCTTACGATATCAATGTCTATGTACGGAGGCTTTGAACAGGTAGGACCTATCGGAAAGAGTATCACACGAGATGATAAACAGACGACTACATCGGCAGGAGATATTGTCCTTTATTCTGGAAATCAGCTTGTAGTGTTTTACGGATCTAATTCATGGGCATATACGAGACTGGGGAAAATAAACCTGAATGAGAAAGAACTAAAGAATCTACTTAGTAATGGTGATGTTACAATCACATTAAGTATGGAATAAGGAGGATACATGGCGAAGAAGATACTCATAATTGAAACAAGTTTAAGAGCAAAGAGTAATTCTGACAGGCTTGCCGAAAGCTTTGCAGAAGGCGCAAAAGCAGCAGGAAATGATGTTGAGATTATTTCCATGAAAGGAAAGAATATTGGCTTCTGCACAGGTTGTTTCGGATGCCAGAAGTTGGGGCATTGTGTGTTTACGGATGACGCAAATGAAATTACGGAAAAGATTCTTGAAGCAGAGGTGGTCGTTTGGTCCACTCCGATCTATTACTACGAGATGAGCGGACAGATGAAGACTATGATCGACAGGGCAAACTCTCTTTATCCGAGGGATTACAAATTCAGAGAAGTATATCTGCTTTCTGTAGCAGCTGAAGATGAGGATTATGTAGATAAAAATGCCGCAGGTGGCGTACAGGGGTGGGTAGATTGTTTTGAAAAAGCAGAGTTTAAGGGAAAAGTGTTCGCCGGTGGTGTAAATGAACAGGGAGAGATAGAAGGACACAAGGCTTTAGATGAAGCCTATTCAATGGGGAATGCTGTCTAATCAATAGTGCGTTCTCTCGGAAGATATTCTGCCTGCTTATGGATAAATCAAGGTGCAAAATTTTTGGATTTTGCACCTTTTTTGCACCTTTTGCACCCCTTTTTGCCCTAAAAATATGCTAAAATGGACCAAGGTGCAAAAAAAATCAAATCCCTTGAAATCCAGTAACCATGCGCAAAAGGTGGAAAATTAGAAAATGGTGAAAATACTGTTTGTCTGCTGGGGCAACATCTGCCGTTCGCCCATGGCAGAATTTGTAATGAAAGATTTGGCAGAAAAAAGAGGCTTATCTGATTGTTTCGAAATTGCCTCTGCTGCAACCAGTACTGAGGAGATAGGAAATCCCGTTTATCCTCCCGCAAAAGCGGAGCTTGCAAGACATGGAATATCATGTGAGGGAAAGAGAGCAAGACAGCTTCGCAGAGATGATTATGAAAAGTACGATTATATTATCGGAATGGAGAATCTTAATCTCAGCTATATGAACAGGATCCTAGGCGGCGACCCTGAGGGTAAGGTACATCTGCTGATGGATTTCACTTCCCATCCTGAGGATATAGATGATCCCTGGTATACGGGAGATTTCAAGGGAGTATTCAAACAGATAACAGAGGGGTGTGAAGCGCTTCTTAACAAATGCATTAGCGAATAATTCTGAAAACAGCGGAATCAGGTAATATAACCGGTTCCGCTGAATTTTTATCGATTATAAAATTCTTTAAATTAAGTATTGCAATAATACTTAAAGCGTGTATAATGAATTTAAAGATAAGTATTGAAGTAATACTTAATAAATATTTTAAAACGATTTGTGATTTATAAGGTCAGAGTTTATTATTTTTATATGTAGTAACGGAGGTGTTTATTATGGCTAAGAAAATCATCGTAGTAGTTGACATGCAGAAGGATTTCATCGACGGAGCACTCGGATCTGCAGAGGCAGTTAAGATCGTTGATAACTGCGCGGCTAAGATCAAGCAGGCTAAGGCTAACGGAGACACCGTTATCTTCACAAGAGACACCCACGGTGAGAATTACATGAACACCGAAGAAGGCAAGAATCTTCCCGTTCCTCATTGTATTAAGGGAAGCGACGGATGGCAGATTACCGGAGCGCTTTCTCAGATCATCGATGATCCTGTGATCCTCGACAAAGAAACCTTCGGAAGCAGGGATCTCGGAAAGCTCGTAGCTGAGAAGCTGGCTGAAGGCGATTACGACGGAATCGAACTCTTCGGACTTTGCACCGACATTTGTGTCATAAGCAATGCACTTCTTATCAAGGCTTTCTGTCCCGATATTCCCATCTATGTCGATGCTTCCTGCAGCGCCGGCGTAACTCCCGATAGCCATGATACAGCACTTAAAGCAATGGAAACCTGTCAGATTCACGTAACCGGAAAGGGTGAGGAACCTTGGAGATAAAAAGGATCTACAACATAGCATTATTCGGAGGAACCTTTGATCCGTTCCACATGGGTCATTACGAACTTCTGGATAATCTGAATAAAGAGCTTCATCCCGATAAGATCTACGTGATACCTGCGGGACATCCTTACTTTAAAGAAAATGTCGGCAAAAAAGTAAGTTCTGCCGAAGACCGAATTGAGATGACAAGAGCAGGACTAAAGGGGCTTGATATTCCCTGGGAAATCTCAACGGTTGAAACGGATAAAGACACCCCGAGTTATTCCATAGAGACTATCAGGTATTTTCGTGAAAACGGCCTGCCCAAAGACTCGGATGCCGGGCATTTAAAGATATGGTTCTTATGCGGAAGCGATCTTCTCTTTGAGATAGACAAATGGTACAGATATGAAGAGATCCTCTCTTCGGTCACGCTGGCTGTAATACCCAGAGGTGATGACGACATGGAAGAGATACTTTCACGTAAAAAAGTACTGGAAAAAGAGTACGATGCAAAGATCTATATTTCGGGGTATCGCGGAAGGAATATTTCCTCTACAATGATAAGGGAAAATCCTGAGAAGTATAAAGAACTCATCCCGGCGGGAACTTACGAGTATATCCGTGACCACGGTCTGTACGGATGTTGAGAGTAAACGGTTTACCTTCGCAAGGAAGGTTTTTGAAAGGAGTTATATATGGAACAGATCATCAACAGCCTGCTTGAAACTGACCTTTATAAATTTTCCATGGGACAGGCAATCTATCATCAGTTCCCCAGCTACACCACAACCTGGACATTCAGATGCAGAAATACCGATGTGCGCTTTACCTCCGAAATGGTAGAGGAGATAAAACGTCAGATCAAGCTTTACTGCGATCTGAAGTTCAATGAAGAGGAACTTGAGTATCTTGGAAAAATAACCTGGTTTCAGAGATCTTATGTTGATTTCCTAAGACTCTGGCATCCCAGATTCGAAGATTTTGAGATAGGCACCAAGGCTCCCTGCGGACTTACCATCGAAACAAAGGGAACCTGGCTTAACACATCCATGTATGAAATCCCTACCCTTGCGATCGTTAACGGAGTTTATTTCCGCATGGGATTCGATTATGACAAGCTTCTTACAAGTTTTAAAGAGCGTCTCGGCGACAAGATCAAGAAGCTTGAAGACGGTACCTGGAAGATAGGTGCTTTCTCAGAGTTCGGTATCAGAAGAAGATTATCTGCAGAGGCTCAGGAGCTTGCTGTTTCCGAACTTGCCAAGGCTAAACTTGACGGTTCTCTTTTCGTAGGAACTTCCAATGTATATCTGGCAAAGAAGTTCGGATTAAAGCCTGTTGGAACCATGGCTCATGAGTGGATCATGTGCGTAGGTCAGGGTAATCACAAGCACAATCCCGCATACTCCAATTGGTATGCACTTGATGCGTGGGTCAAAGAGTACGGCGTTCTTAACGGTACCGCACTGACAGATGCCATTACCACGGATTGTTTCCTTAAAGATTTCCAGCTTACATATGCAACTCTTTTCTCCGGCGTAAGACAGGACAGCGGCGATCCCATGAAGTGGGGCGACAAGATGATAAAGCACTATGAAGAACTTGGCATCGATCCCAAGACCAAGACACTTCTTTTCTCGGACTCTCTTGATTTTGAGAAGGCTAATAACATCAACGCATATTTTAAGGACAGAGCTAAGGTTGCATTCGGTATCGGAACATATGTTGCCAACGACACTGAGGTTCCCGCACTCAATATTGTAATGAAGACCACCGAGTGTAACGGAATGGATGTTGCTAAGATCTCTGACAGTGAAGGAAAGGGAATGTGCAAGAATCCTGATTATGTGGAATACCTTCAGCGTTGCATAGACTGGAGAATGAAGCACGAATAAGAGGTGAAACATGCTTACTAATGTTGAAAAGACGGTAAATGATCTGACCGAATGGATCAGGGAATACTTTGAAAAAAACGGAAAAGGCTGCAAGGCGGTTCTTGGCATATCCGGAGGTAAAGATTCCAGCATCACCGCTGCCCTTCTTGCCAAAGCTTTGGGAAAAGAAAGAGTGGTAGGCGTTCTTATGCCTGACGGGATCCAGCCTGATATAAGCGATTCCGAAGCGGTTGTCGAATTCTTGGGTATCGAGCACAAGGTTGTTAATATCGGTGAGACTGTTGCCGCTCTTAAGAAGGCTCTTGAAGATGCCGGCTCTGTGGTTACCAAAGATACTAAGATCAATATTCCGCCCAGAATACGCATGACCACCCTTTATGCGGTTGCACAGGGGCTTGAGTGTGGCGGCAGAGTTATCAATACCTGCAATAAATCCGAAGACTACATCGGATACAGCACTAAATTCGGTGATGCAGCGGGAGATGTGTCAATCCTTGCGGGCTTTACGGTAGAAGAGGTTCGTCAGATAGGAGATTACCTCGGACTTCCGGAGAATCTCGTCCACAAGACTCCTTCGGACGGTCTCAGCGGTATGAGCGATGAGGACAAGATAGGATTTACATATGCGGTTTTGGATAAATACATCGCGACCGGAGAGTGTGAGGATGCAGATGTAAAGGCCAAGATCGACAGGATGCATGTAATGAATCTGCATAAACTGGAGCTCATGCCACATTTTGAGCCTTGAAAACAGAGGGACGGTTCCGGGGTTTCATGGGCTTTGCCCGAAACATCGGAACCGTCCCTCTGTTTCCCTGTCAATTTTTGTGGTAGAATGTCTATGTAAACGCTTACATAGATTTTTGTACTTATAAAAGGGGACTGAAATATGAGTTTTAATATTAATAAAGATTCGGTCATTATCATCGATGAGAAGGACTGGCCCGGAGTGGCACGTGTAGCCGGTAAGGTTTCAGAGGATTTTGGACGTGTATTCGGCTCGGGCAAAGATGCTGAAAAGGTTTCTTTTTCCGGGGATGCAAATGTCCTTGCAGGTAAGATCATTGCAGGATGTATCGGAAAGTCAGCGATCATTGCTCATCTTGAAAAAGAGGGGCTTATCGATCTTTCACAGGTTCGAGGTAAAAGAGAAGTTTATCTTTTTACGGTAGTGGAGATATCAGGTCAGCCTACGCTCGTTATAGCGGGAAGCGATAAGAGAGGAACCATCTACGGTCTGTTCCATATATCAGAACTTATGGAAGTAAGTCCCTGGGTATGGTTTGCAGATGTAACTCCCGCTAAGAAAGACAGCGTGGAAGTCGGTGATAAAGACATTCTTATCAGTAAGGAGCCTTCGGTTAAATACAGAGGTTTCTTTATAAACGATGAGTTTCCTTCATTCGGAAACTGGACGATAGGTAACTTCGGCGGATTCAATGCGCAGATGTACGATCATGTATTCGAACTTCTTCTTCGTATGAAGGGTAATTACATGTGGCCCGCAATGTGGTCTTCATGCTTTTCGGATGACGGCCCGGGCATTGAGAATGCAAGACTCGCCGATGAGTACGGAGTCGTAATGGGAACTTCACACCATGAGCCTTGTATGAGACAGGGTGAGGAGTTTTCACATGTAAAAGGACCCGATTCAATCTACGGAAATGACTGGAACTTCAACAGAAACAGAGAAGGTCTGATCAATTTCTGGAGAGACGGTCTTAAGAGAAATTCACCCTTTGAAGATATTGTTACCGTAGGTATGAGAGGAGAAGCGGATTCCGAGATGCTCGGAAGAGAATGCACGACTCTCGACAATATCAATTACCTCAAAGACGTTATCACAACTCAGCAGAAGCTCATCGAAGAAGTTCACGGTGATAAAGCACCCGAGATAAAGAAGGTATTTGCTGTTTACAAAGAGGTAGAGAAATTCTACTACGGTGATGAGGAAAACGAAGGTTTAAGAACCTGGGAAGGTCTCGACGGAACCATAATCCTGTTGTCGGATGACAATCACGGAAACATGAGACTGCTTCCTCCCGCTTGTGACAGAGACCATAATGGCGGATTCGGTATGTATTATCATCTTGATTACCATGGCGGTCCCGTATCCTATGAGTGGGTCAATTCAAGCTATATCGCAACCGTTGCGGAACAGATGGGACAGGCATACGAGTGCGGAGTTAAGGATCTTTGGATCGTAAATGTAGGAGACATCAAGCCCGTAGAGTTCCCTCTCAATTACTTCATGGATCTTGCTTACGATTATGACAAGTGGAGTACAGCTTATCCCGAGTACACCGAGAACTGGGCAAACAAGCAGTTTGGAAAAGCCGGTAAGGACAGTGTTTCCGAAGTTGTTAATATCCTTGAAGACTATACACGTATCAATTCCGTAAGACGTCCCGAGACTATTTATCCTTTCACTTACAGTCCGGTTTATTTTGACGAAGGAAGAAAGATGCTTGCAAAGGCAGGCAGGGTTATTGCAGAAACTGATGCCGCATATGAGAAGTTTAAGGGAACGGATCTTGATGATGCTTTCTATCAGCTCGTTTATTTCCCCGCAAAGGCTTCCATGAATCTTCTTACCATGCAGCTTTACAGCGGACTTAATAAGGTGCTCGCAAAAGCCGGATGTCCCTC
Organism: Lachnospiraceae bacterium; assembly: GCA_016291475.1. The sequence continues at coordinate 11,559 of JAEEXJ010000046.1, forward strand.
AGCGAATTATTTTGCCGAAGGCATTAAGCAGTGTCTTGCACTTGACCGCGTCCTTGAAAAAGAATACAACGCGCTCGGAAACGGTAAGTGGAACGGCATGATGCTTTCCGAGCACATCGGATTCATTAACTGGAATGAAGAAGAGCACATGGTTCCCACAAGGGAATATGTAACTCCTTATGAAAATGACAGGGTATGCGTAAGCGTAACCGGAAGCCCTAAGTTTACCATGGGCGGAGACTGGACCAAAAAGGAACTCCTTGTTTACGATCTTCTTGCCCCCGATGCTTCAGGCGAGGTCAGAGCAGAGAACTGCTGTGTAAACGACGCCGAGTGGAAAGCCGAAAGTGACAGTGACTGGATAGTTCTTTCGAAAACCTCAGGCAAGTTAAAGGGTGCTGCCGATGAGAACAGTTTAAGCACAGCCGGTCCCGATTCAAGTGTGGTTTATATCACCGTTACCGCTGACAGGGAAAAGCTTCATGCGGCATGTGCGGACAATGAAACAGCAGTTGGTTATATCAATTTCTCGTCAGGTAGAAATCATACCAGGATCAAGGTCGTAGCAAGAGACTTTACCGAGGAAGAATTAAATGCTTCTCACTATGTTCCCGTTCTTCCCGAGGAAGTTGCTGTTCCCTCAGACGGAATCTCACTTTGCTGCGCGATTGAAGCAGCCGATTTTGAGAAAATAAACACCGGAAAAGAGTGTGATTTCAGAGTATATGCTCCGTACGGTAAGTATGAGAGCGGACTCAGAGTATATCCTACAGACGGAGTAAATAAGGATCCTAAAGATATGCCCTCAGCGGATTACAGCTTCTATTTACCTGAGAGCGGTGAATGTGAGATAATAATCTCTGAGGCTCCCGGAGGACCCGTTTTCAAAGAGACTCTTTCATCACTTGCGATCGCCGTAAACGGTGGCGATATCGTGAAGGTTCCCATGGTAAATGCCGATTATAAGGCAGGTGAGAACAGCAGCGCAGAGTGGTGTAATGTAGCTCTTGTCCATGAGAAGGTTAAGTCGGTCAGAATAAATGCCGTTAAGGGTAAGAATACGCTTACTGTATACGGATATGAACCCGGTGCGGTTCTTATGAGAATGGTTATAAGAAGTGCAAAGGGTGATATGGCTGATTCCTTCTTCGGCCCTGTTCCGGGATTTGTTTTGAGCTAAACAGATCAAGAAACGAAAAGAGGATTTCCATGCAGGCAGATCAGTCACGTCCTATTTACGTCATAGGTCATAAGAACCCCGATACGGATGCAATATGTTCCGCAATCGGATATGCAGATCTTAAAAGGCGTCTGACAGGCGGAGATTACAGAGCGGTCAGGTGCGGACACCTGAATGATGAAACAAAATTTGTTCTGTCCAAATTCGGAGTAAAAGCGCCCGAGTATGTTAAGGATATCAGAACTCAGGTAATGGATATGGATATCAAGAGACTTCCGGGTGCATCACCTCTGATGTCACTTAAGAAGGCATGGAAAGTGATGCAGGATGCTGAGGTTGTGACTCTTTGCATCACCGAGGGTAAGTCCCTGAAGGGGCTTATTACTGTCGGAGACATCGTTGAATCCTATATGGATACGGATGATTGCGGAATACTCGCATTATCCAAAACACCGTATTCGAATATAGTAGAGACTCTTGAAGGAACACTGCTTACGGGTGACGAGGACGGCGTTGTTGAACGCGGTAAGGTCGTCGTATCCCAGATAGGGGCAGCGGGCGTATCGAGCGGTGATATCGTTATTTTACCTGACGGAACGGAGGATGCCGCCGAGTGTCTTGAGGCGGGCGCATCCTGTCTTATAACCTGTTCCGGCACAAGACCTGACGATGAAGTAAGAAATCAGGCGTCCGATTTAGGAGTACGTATCATCGTTACCAAGTATGATGCATTCTCGGTTGCAAGGCTTGTAGACCAGGCGATCCCTGTAGTTTATTTTATGAAGTCTCAGGACCTTGTTACTTTTAAAATGACTGATTATGTGGATGATGTAAGGCCTGTCATGGCGTCTGCACACCACAGATATTTCCCCGTACTTGATGAAAAGGGTGAATACGTCGGAATGATCTCCAGAAGAAACTTTCTGGGAGCGAAGAAGAAGCAGGTCATTTTGATGGATCATAATGAGAAGAATCAGGCCGTTACCGGAATAGATTCCGCATCTATTCTGGAGATAATCGATCACCACAGATTAAGTGCGGTTGAGACAATCTCTCCCGTATTTTTCAGGAACCAGCCTCTCGGTTCCGCATCCACCATTGTTTATCTGATGTATAAGGAGGCGCATGTTGAAGTAAAGCCTGAGATAGCAGGACTTCTTTGTGCTGCTATCCTTTCCGATACTCTGATATATAAGAGTCCCACCTGCACGGATACCGATATTCAGTGCGGAAACGAGCTTGCCCGGATCGCAGGTATTCTTCAGGACGAGTTCGCACGTGAGATGTTCAAGGCCGGAAGTGACTTTGAGCACAAGGCAGGAGAGGAACTTCTTAAGAGAGATTTCAAGAAATTTACCATAGAAGGTTATTCCGTCGGTATTTCTCAGGTTAATGCGATGATGAAGGAAGAAACGGAGATTGCCGAGGCCAAGGCTAAGGACGCTATTAAGGAATTCCTTTCTACAGAAAAACTGGATATGGCATTTTTCATGGTGACTCTTATCCCTTCCGAATCTTCCGTTGTCATCTGGGCGGGAGAGGGCGCAAAGGAAGTCGTAAAATCCGGATTTCAGGCGGATATTTCCGATGGTGACGAAAGAGTCTTCCTGAGCGGAATTGTATCGAGAAAACAGCAATTCCTTCCCGCGGTAGTTGAGGGTATTTCTGTACTCTCCCAGTGATGACGTAGGAGTTTTGACAAGGTGCAAAAGTTTCTGAAAGCTTCAAACATCATTATATGTGTGTTTGGGCTTGCTATATTTTCATATCTGACTTTTCATTCCATGAGTTCCACATGGTATATGATACCTGCATCGAGTTGGGAATTACCTGTATCGGTCCGGGATTCTCTTGCAGGTAATCTTATTGTTCTCGCATTGTTTGTGGCAGTGCTTATTTTTCTTACTTTTCTGTTCAAGAAAAAAGATATTCATAAAAAAACAGTACTGAATGTTGTCCTGTTTTTATCGGCATCTTTTCAACTGATACTCGGAACACTCCATGTGTTCGGTGCTGACAGGGTTCCCGGCGGTGACCAGGCTTCGATCATAGGTGCGGCCGAATCTTTTCTGAACGGTGATTACTCTCTGCTTCGCCCGGAAAACTATATAGGAATATATCCCCAGCAGTTGGGACAGGTTGTTTTTATCGAAGCGATCCTTTCTGTATTTAAAAGTGCAGATTATCATTTGCTGCAATTTATTATGGTGATCATAAATACATGTAGCGTATATGTGATCTATCACCTTATCAGGGAACTGACGGGCAGTGATGTTCTGACTATGATCGGAACGCTTATTGCCGGCTTTAATCCTCTCACTGTTTTCTATACAACATGGGTATACGGAGATCTTCCCAGTATTTTTCTAATGCTGTCCGCATCGTTGATGCTTATCAGATATTCCCGCAGAAAAAAGATGCATTACCTGATCTTTGGTATCTTGTTTATCACGCTGGGTTTTCTTGTAAGAAAAAATACGCTGATCTTTATCATCGCGTTTTTTATCCTTACGATCATTAAAGGTATATATTCCAAGGATAAGAAATTGATCGTCGCCGGTGTATGTGCAGTTATTATTCCCTTTCTTGTTTTTAAGGGAATCTGCATGAGATATGAGAAGGTGTCAGGCATTCCTCATTCAACCGGCCTTCCTGCAGCAAGTTTTCTCTACATAGGTTTGTCAGAGAATAACGGACACTGCGGATGGTACTCTGCATTTCCAATGGATTACTATAACAACGGATGCGATACGGAGAAAACATCCGAGGTTATCATGGAAAAGATCAGGAATCGTTTTGACGGAATGGTTCATGAGCCCGGATATATAAAAGTTTTTTACGGATATAAAATTTTGTCGCAGTGGAATGAGCCGCTTTATCAGGCAGCCTATTACAATCTGGGACATGGCGAAGTCCATATGGAAAAAGTTGTATCCCTAGTCGATCGCGTTATGGCGTATCATTTCGATAAATACGTGTTTTTTGAAGATAAGATCCAGCTGATCATCTTTGCGGGAATGTTTTTGTTTTTTCTTTTTTCATTCGGAAAGTCGAGTGACTTGACTTGGCATGTACTTGCTTTGACCATAATAGGCGGATTTTTATTCAGCATAATTTGGGAAGCAAAGGCAAGATACATACTGCCTTATTACATGCTGATGTTCCCTGCTTCCATGAGAGGGTATCATATGTTTCTTGAATTATTGTCCGGCGTCCGTAAAAAAGATTGAAAATCCTAAGTTTTCCTTTGGGATTTTCGGTCATTTGTGGTAATATCATGTGGTGACTTTGTTGTCGCGTATATATGCGGATGTGATGGAATTGGTAGACATGCAAGATTTAGGTTCTTGTGCGTAAGCGTGTGGGTTCGGTCTTCGCTCCGCTACGGTCCGCGCAAACCTGACGTCCACCGGACGTCATGCGCCCCTTCATCCGCAGTTTTGCGGAGACAATTACATAGTTAGCATGCGGATGTGATGGAATTGGTAGACATGCAAGATTTAGGTTCTTGTGCGTAAGCGTGTGGGTTCGAGTCCCTTCATCCGCAGTCCGTGAAATATCCTTGGGATTAATCTCAAGGATATTTTTATAGTGAAATTAATATTGTATATTGGATAGAGAAATAGTTTCTGAATATGTGTTTTTCCGTAAGGAGAATAGTGGATGAAAACTTATTATGATGACGGAAAGATTAAGGTACGGAGTATGGTGCCGGAGGATGCAAAGATACTGTATGATACGTATTTGTCATATGGATGGCATCCTGAGATAGAAACTTACGAGAGTTATTATAGGGAGCAGGAGGAAGGCGTTAGACTTGTATTTATCGCCGAGTATGATGGCGATGTGAAAGGTCAGTGCACGCTGGTACTTCATCCATCGGAAGGCCCCTGGGGTGGGAAGGATATTCCTGAGATCGTGGATCTGACGGTTTTCTTTGATATCCATGGTAAGGGTATCGGAACGAAGCTTCTTGATGTTGCTGAAAGTGAAGCATCCAAAATCTCAGATACTGTTTTTCTGGCTGTGGGAGTTCATTCGGGTTACGGTCCGGCGCAGCGGATATACGTAAAGCGCGGATATATTCCGGACGGAAGCGGAGTGTGGTATCAGGGGAAGGTATTGGATCAGTATGCGCCCTGTGTTAACGATGATGACCTGCTGTTGTTTATGTCCAAGAGTTTGAAGGATTAATAATGCTTCCGCCTATCTGACGTGATGCTCGGAGTAAAGGCATCGAATCTGGGGAAAACCGAGGAAATCGATGCTTCCGGAGGAAGAATCCTGAAGAAAAAGCATCAAAACCTCGGGAAAACGCAGAAATTGATGCTTCCGGAGGAAGAATCCTGAAGAAAAAGCATCAAAACCCCGGGAAAACGCAGGAATTGATGCTTCCGGAGGAAGAATCCTGAAGAAAAAGCATCGAAACCGCGGGAAAACGCAGGAATTGATGCTTCCGGCAGAAGAATCCCGAAGAAAAAGCATCGAAACCTCGGGAAAACAAAGAAATCGATGCATCCGGCAGAAGAATCTCGGAGAAAAAGCATCGAAACAGCGAGAAAATACGGGAATTGATGCTTCCGGAGGAAGAATCCATGGTAAAAAGCATCAAAACCTCGGGAAATCAAAGAAATCGATGCATCCCGCATAAGTCCCCGAAGGAAAAGGCATCAAAAGTTACGAATAACGTGACTTTTGATGCCTTTACTGTTATGTGAAGCCTATGCTATTTTGATGCCTTTGCTGCTATATGGTGCTCCGCCTCCCCGGAGAATACGGAGACAGCTTAGTCTGTTCTTCTGCAGACCAGGATATCACCGGACTTGAGTATAATGTTTCTTGTGGGAACTGCGGTGACTCCGTCTCTTATAAGGACGAGGATGTCGGTGTTTTCATTGTCTTCGACGTATGCGATGTTCTTATTAACATATGGAGTATCGGGACTTACGGTGATCGTGATGAGTCCGGCTTTTTCTTCACCGTGTCCCTGGTTTCTTCGGATCATGGTGTACTTCTCGACAAAGCCTGCGGAAATGATACCTGTGGGTATCGCCACAACCGCCATTGCCAGGAAATCAATGAATACTCCTATGGTCTTACCTATGATGGTCACCGGGAATACATCGCCGTATCCTACAGTAAAGATGGTTGTTGCTGCCCACCACAAACCGGAGAGTGCATTGGGAAAAGCATCCGGCTGAATATCATGCTCTACGGAATACATGCACAGACTGGAGGAGAGCATGAGGATCAGGATTATCAGAACGGAAGACATGATCTGATCTATTCTTTCTTTGAATACGGATAATATTACATGGAACGAATCATAAGTTGAATTGATCTTAAAAAGTCTCAGTATTCTGGCCACTCTCAGGAGTCTGAATACAACGAATCCCGACAGATAGTAGAAGGGAAGAATGGTGAGGAGTTCGATTATGCCGTCAAGGCTGATAATGAATTTCCACACGGCTTTTCCTTTGGATACATCGGGATAGAGGTATGCTGCGGTGGCCAGTCTTAATACATATTCTATCGTAAAGAAAACAATACTCAGTATATCCAGAAAGTTAAATACTCCCGACAGGAATGCGAGCTCCTGAAAGGATTCAAGTATGAGGGAGAGAATGTTCAGGATCACTATGGTGATCAGAAGTGCATCGAATAAGAAGCTGGGAATATCGGACCTGCTTCCTATCTGGATTATCTCAAAGATTCTTTTTCCGGTAGAAGTCCGGGGATTTTTCTTTTTTTTGTTATTCATTGAACTCATCTGTTTCCTTTCGCATCCGTAATGCGGATACGTTATTATTCTTAAAAAATATTACCTTCCGCGGGAATTAATGTCAAAAAAGTTTAATAAATTCTGAGTGCCGGTTTCTGGCTCAAATAGTGGATTTTTCAGCATTTCAGAAACGAAACCCGGATAATGAGTTTCCTCATTCGTCAAAATCCATAAAAATTTTTTATAAAAAAACGTTTTCTTTTTGCTTTATGTATGATATATTCGTGATTGTAAAGGCGTGAAAACGTTTTTTCATTCAAAATCAAACAACACGCCGAAAACGGAAACGGAGGATAAATTATGAAAAGAAAGTTACTTAGTCTTGTTCTCAGTGCAGGACTCGTAGCAAGCTCCCTCACTTCACTCGCAGGTTGCGGTAAAGCAACGGGAGAGATCAAGATCTGGGTTGCAGAGAATGTTGTTGAGTTTACCAGAACTCAGGTAGCGGCATTCCAGCAGGCAAACCCCGAGTATTCAGGATATACCATCATAGTTGAGCCCGTCGGTGAGGGCGATGCAGCTACCAACATGATCACTGACGTAGAAGCAGGCGCTGACATCTACGGATTCCCTCAGGATCAGCTTTCACGTCTCGTTGCGGCAAGAGCCATTACTCCTATCGGAGATGCAGATGCAGCTTGGGTTGCAGAGCAGAACGATGCAGGTTCTGTCGGAGCAGCTAAGGTTGGTGATGTGACTTATGCTTATCCCATCACTTCCGATAACGGATACTTCCTTTACTATGACAGCTCCGTAATCTCAGATCCTTCCACCCTTGAGGGCATCGTTGCTGATTGCGAGAAGGCAGGAAAGAGCTTCTACATGGAGATCAACTCAGGTTGGTATCAGCCCGCTTTCTTCTTCGGAGACAACGGATGTACCCTTACCTATGAGACAGATTCCACCGGCGCTTTCACTTCATGTGATTCCAACTATGCATCTGACGCAGGCGTTATTGCTCTTAAGAACATTATCGCTCTTCACAAGTCACCTGCATTTGTAAACGGATCATCCATCAGCAATGCAACCAACGTTGGTGCGATCGTTGACGGAACCTGGGATTCAGGCGCAGCTAAGGATCTCTTCGGAGACAACTATGCGGCAGCCAAGCTTCCTACCGTAGGCGGAGTACAGCTCTCCGGATTCGGCGGATTCAAGCTTCTTGGTGTTAAGCCTCAGACCGATAAGGACAGACTTGAAGCATGCAAGGCTATCGCTAAGTATCTCTCTTCCGCAGAAGTACAGCTCGCTCGTTATGACGAAGTAGGCTGGGGCCCTTCTAACATCACTGCTCAGAGATCCGATAAGGTTACTTCCGACGCAGCTCTTTCAGCTCTCGGACAGCAGCTTGCATTTACCATTCCTCAGGGACAGTATCCCGGCGACTATTGGTCACTTGCTACCGCTCTCGGTGACAGCATCCTTGCAGGAGATTATGATAACTCCAGCGATGCAGAGCTCTTACAGGTTCTTCAGGATTTCCAGGATACCTGCAGCAGCTACGCTCAGTAATAATAAGCGAAGCTGACCCGTAACGTTATGTACGATTGGCTTTAGTTAACGGGGCAGGGAACCGTACGGCTCCCTGCCTCTCGTTATAAAAAATGGGTAATTTGTTCCGGGAGGGATTAACCTATGGATATTAATAAAACGAAAAGGAACCTGAATGCTTTCGGGATGTATTTCTCCAGGCATTTCAGACAGCTCGGAACTGCCATAAAACACAGTTCCTGGAAAACCAAGATCTCAATGCTGATCTTTGGTTTTGCTCATTTCCTCAGAAAGCAGTTTCTGAGGGGCTTTGCTCTTCTTGCGGGTGAAGCGGGACTTTTATATGTTGTTTTCGGATTCGGGTGGCAGTATCTGACAAAGATGGGCTCACTCGGAACTTCCATGGGAGGATATAATCCTGACGGAACAGTATCCTACGGCGATAACAGCTTCTTTATTCTCCTGTACGGTATTCTGGCTTTGCTTGCCGTGATCGCCGTCATAGTATTGTGGTGCATAAACGTTGTAGATAACTACAATTGTGAGAAAAGACTTTCTGAAGGAAGAACGCTTCCAACCAATATCGAAGATTGGAAGAATCTTTTCGATAAGAATTTTGCACAGACGATCCTTACAATTCCTGTACTCGGAATATTTGTTTTTACTGTTATTCCCATAGTTTTCATGATCTGTATCGCATTCACCAACTACGATAAAGATCACACACCGCCTTCTGCACTTTTTACCTGGGTGGGACTTGAGAACTTCAGGAAGATCTTTGATTTCGGAGGAATGGGACTCGGATCCACATTCTTCAGAGTATTGGGATGGACTCTCATCTGGGCTTTATTTGCCACATTCCTCAACTACTTCCTGGGAATGGCTGTAGCGATACTTATTAATCGCAAAGGCATCAAATTAAAAAAATTATGGAGAACCATTCTTGTCACAACAATTGCGGTTCCCCAGATTGTAAGCCTTCTTTACATCGGAAAGCTTTTTGCGGCAGATGGTCTTATAAATCTCTTCCTTAAGAATCAGGGACTAATAACAAATCCGATTCCTTTCTGGACCAATGCCAATTACGCGAGAGTATTGATAATTCTTATCAACCTCTGGGTTGGTATTCCTTATATGATGCTCATTTCTACAGGGCTTTTGCTCAACATACCTTCGGATCTGTATGAATCCGCAAGGATTGACGGAGCAAGTGCATTCCAGATGTTCAGGAAGATCACACTTCCTTACATGCTGTTTGTAACAGGACCTTTCCTTCTTACAAGCTACATCGGAAACCTCAATAACTTCAACGTTATATACCTTCTTAACAGCGGACAGCCTAAGAGCATGTCACTGTCCAACGGAGCAGGTTCTACGGACCTTCTTGTTACCTGGCTTTATACGGTTACCGTTACGAACAATGATTACAAGACCGCTGCAGTGATCGGTATCATGGTATTCGTTGTTACGTCTGTCATTTCACTGATCGTATACGGCATGTTGCCTTCGATTAAGAATGAGGAGGGCTTCCAATAATGATGAGCAGAAAACAAAAAATAGGAAATTTTTTCGCATATATCGTACTTATCATCATAAGTTTTATATGGCTGTTCCCCTTTGTAGGACTTATCCTTCAGTCGTTCAGATCCTATAAACTGGAACCCGGCGGAATGGTTGGATATATTGTTCCAAAGCACTTTTCACTGGATTCGTATATCTATCTTTTCAGTGGAGAGAGCCAGTTCCCTAAGTGGTATATGAACACCATGATAATCGCACTGTGCGTATCTGCCGGTGTTACGGTGGTTTCAATCTGCGTTGCGTATGCGCTTTCCAGATTCAGATTCCCGGGAAGACAGTTCCTGATGAAGACCTGGCTTGTTCTGGGAATGTTCCCCGGATTTCTTACCATGATCTGTCTGTATTTCCTGCTTAAGATTATGGGACTTACCCAGGCGGGTGCGATCCCCGGACTTATCTTGGTCGGTGTTGCAAGTTCCGGTATGAGCTATTACGTAAGTAAGGGATATTTTGATACCATTCCTTTGTCACTCGATGAAGCAGCCAGAATAGACGGAGCTTCAAGAGCACAGATCATGTTCCAGATGATCCTTCCTCTTTCAAAGCCCGTCATCATCTACACCGCACTTGTTGCTTTCATGGGCCCCTGGTGTGATTACATTTTCGCTTCATATATAGCATTTGGACACAGCGCAAGTTACAACGTTGCCATAGCACTTCGTAACTGGGTATGGACCAATGACTATCAGGGCTTCTTTACCAGATTCTGTGCAGCCGGAATCGTCGTTGCGATTCCCGTAACCGTACTCTTCATGTTCCTTCAGAAGTACTACGTCGAAGGAATTACCGGCGGCGCTGTCAAAGGCTGATATATTCTTACATCCTGACCTCCCGGAAGTGATGTGAGAGTAGATAATAAGACCGTACGTAACTGCGTGCGGTCTTATTTTTAAGTAAGGGGTATTTTATGAAAAAGAAAACATTAGCGCATGTCCTTGCTACAGCTATGATCATTTCATCCGTACTGTCACTTTCCGGATGCGGCAATGACAACACCACACCCGTTTGTGCGGATATGATGAATACCGCAGACAGAGAGATCTCCGTGTCTGTCGCGAAGATTGATAATCTTCCCTCCGATTTCCTCATGGGAGCGGATGTCAGCTCATACTTGTCCATAGATAAGAGCGGGGGAAAATACTACGATTATGACGGCAAAGAACTGGATATGGACGGTTTCTTTGCACTGCTTAAGACAAGCGGGTTGGATCTGGTAAGATTCAGGGTTTGGAACGATCCTTATGATGAAAAAGGAAGAGGATACGGCGGAGGCAACTGTGACACGGATGCAGCAGTAACCATGGGAACAAGTGCGACCAAAGCCGGCCTTCAGGTTATGATAGATTTTCATTATTCCGATTTCTGGGCAGATCCCAACAAGCAGATGACTCCAAAGGCGTGGCAGGCCATGTCCGATTCGGAAAAAGAAACCGCGCTGGAAGCTTATACAAGAGAGTCTCTTCTAAAGCTCAAAGATGCCGGAGTGAATGTAACCATAGTATCCATAGGAAACGAAACAGATAACGGAATGAGCGGTGAGACAGGCTGGGCGGAGAAATGCGCTCTTTACAGTGCCGGCAGCAGGGCAGTAAGGGAAGTGTTCCCGAATGCGCTTGTAGCAATCCATTATTCAAATCCCGAGCATGACTATGTAACATATGCTCAGCACCTTACCGATTATAAAGTAGATTACGACATCTTCGGAACATCTTATTATCCTTACTGGCACGGAACACTTGAGAATCTGACTGATGTTATGAAGGAGATCGCGGATATCACCGGAAAGCGCATAATGGTTCTTGAGACTTCATGGGCATATACCCTTGAAGACGGAGACGGAAGCGGTAACACTGTTTCTCACGAAGCAAACTCTGACGATCCCTATTACAGTTTCAGCGTGCAGGGACAGGCGGATGAGATCTCGTCCGTAACTCAGGCCATAGCAGATGTGGGTGATGCGGCTCTGGGATGTCTGTATTGGGAACCTGCGTGGATCCCTGTTAAATACTATAATCCCACGGGACGCGATTCTGAGAAGATCCTTGAATCCAACAAGAAGGCTTGGGAAAAGTACGGCTCGGGCTGGGCATCAAGTTATGCATCCGCATATGATCCCGAAGATGCTGGAGTATATTACGGCGGAAGCGCAGTTGATAATCAGGCATTGTTTGATTTTGGCGGACATGCACTGGACTCTCTTAATACCTTCAGATACATGAGAGAGGGCCATGAAGCCGAGGAACTTACTTTATCCCAGATAATCCTGCCTGCGCCCATTTCCATCGAATATGGGGAGGATATACACGATTATCTGCCCATGACGGTAAGAGGAGAGCTGGATAACAAGCAGCGAATTACTTTCAACGTTGAGTGGGATGAAGAAGAACTGGCATCATTTACGGGCGTTGGTGAATATACCGCACACTGTACCATTATTGATGAGATTCCGGGCGGAGACGGAACTCCCAGAAAGGTAATGCTGAAAGTAAACATCCTTCCCGAAAATCTCCTGGTTAACGGTGATATGGAAAGTGGTGATTCTACCGGATGGACTATAAGTGATCCAATGGCGGGCATTACTACGGATGATCCCTACAGAGGAAGTTACTCGCTTCATTTCTGGAGTGAAGGACAGGTTTCTTTTACCGCTGCGCAAAATATAACTGCAGATAAAGACGGCGAGCTTGTATTTTCCATGAAGGCTCAGGGCGGTGACATGGGCGACGGTCATGTGGTAAAGGCTGTTGTCACAAATGAAACCACCGGAGTATCGGTGGAAGGAAGTGTTACTCTTGCCGGATGGCAGAAATGGCAGGAAACAGGCTCCATAACGGATGCAGGTATTGCGGCGCTTTCTGTTAGTGCGGGAGACAAGGTGACATTTGAAATCGTTGTTTCCGGTTCGGCAGGAGGCTGGGGAACCATTGATGATGTTTTCCTGTCGTATAAATAGAACGAAGTTTACTAAAACAAGGCGGCTTTTGAAGCCGTCTTGTTTTTTATTTTCCGGTATATATGATATTATGAAATGGATGTGTCGGCCGGAGTGATAAGTTGTGATCACAGGTACCGGCACACCGGGAGGTATAAAATGTTTGCATTACTTATTATTATCATTTTGCTTGCAATCATCTGGATATTACTCAAACTTCTCGGAGCGGCTATCAAGCTTCCGTTTAAGATTCTGGGTGTGCTGCTGAGTCAGCCTTTTTCGACCATATTCTGGATAATCGTAATCTTTTATATTGTATTTTATGTAATCGGTCACTGATACGGGAGATAAATAAATGGGCAATTATTCTGGCGCTTACTATGCACTTTTGGATAATACGGAAGAGCTGATCAGGTCTTATCAAAGCATGTCTGCTTTTTCGAATTTTCTCAGACTGGCTATATTGGTTCTTACCGCAATCGGATTATGGAATATGTATATCAAAGCCGGTGAGCCCGGATGGGCGGCGCTTATTCCTTTTTACAGGACATATGTGCTCTATAAGATCTCAGACATGAAGAAACTTTTCTGGCTGAATCTCGGATGCATGGTTGCGTCACTTGTTGTTTTAGTGATTACTTTTGTCAGTTTTTGGACAATGTTCATTAACTCTATGGCAGGTGCTTATTCCAACTACGACGAAGCCTTAACGGGTATGCTGGGAGGTTTGATGGTAGCATGGCTGATAATATTTATCTGTGGAATCATCAGTCTGGTGCTCAGAGTCATTAATGTTATAAAACTTGCCGGTGTATTTAACCTGAACGGAGGATATGC
>JAEEXJ010000144.1 GCA_016291475.1 Lachnospiraceae bacterium
ATGATTCGTCCGGGTTTCGATGGTCTTCAAACTCAGTGTCATTTTCTGTTTTAATCAATCCCCAGGTACATAAACGGAAACATTGACCGCTCCACGAATCCTTAAAAACAATATTTTCATAACCGTCTATAGTTCTATAATCCTGAGAAAAATCAATATGGAACCGTGACAAGTACGCGATCACTCCCATAGATAGGATCAGAACGATCACAATTTCCAAGACTATAGCTTTTCCATATCTCTTTACAGTTTTTCCCGATTCTTTCATAGAATGTTTCCTTGCGATACTCCCAAGCAATATCATACGTTAATGCAAACTTATAATCGTTTTAAGCATGAATGTTTTTCATCTATTGCAAATCCGTTATTTCTGTAAAAGTTCAATGTACTTTCTTTATTTGAACCGGTTTCCAGGAATACCTTATAACAACCTCTGGCCTTGGCGATTTCCGAAGCTTTTTCCAGCAGCGCAGATGCGAAGCCTCTGTTTCTGTAATCTGCATGAGTTACAACATTCTCAATGATCGCAAAGGGGCGAACATTATGTGTCAGACTTGGGATGATTGCCATCTGTACAGAGGAGACTGCTTTCTCGTCTTCCACCGCCACCAGCAGATGCATATTATCATCTTTTTCAAATCGGTTCAGTATATCAGCCCATTGCTGCATATTCTGTTCCTCTTTGGGCGGAAAATGCGTCAAATACTCAAAATAAAGAGTTTTTAAATCATTAGCATCTGAACCTGTCGCTTTTCTGATGACCATATTAGTGCTCCCTTCAAAAACTTATTTATTTAGACAGAGTGATCCAATATCTCTCTAAATGCACCTTTTCATCGGGCTCTATAAATTTCATAAAATAATATCCTTACGTTGCCTGTCTCTTTAAAGCTTCACGATACAGAGTTACGGCATCTGTTCCGCAAGTGCTTTCAAGCTGACGATATCTTTCAGCCTGTTCCTGGCAAGATTGAAATGATCTTACATCACCCTCAATCTTCTGAAGGTAATATTCTGCCAGTCCTTCTTTCAGAGTCCAGTTTTCAAAAGACTGAGCCCCCTCCTCATCCTTTAAGGCAATTTTCAGCAGATAGATGATAAATTCATGGGATATAAATATCTTCTCTGCCTCAGTGCTCCGATCAATTCCGAATACGTCCTGCGTATCTGTTATGTCGATTGCCTGCGCACCTCCTTCAACGGATGGTACAAGAACAGCCGTAAATCCTGGTGGATTCAAGGATACGCCAACGAGTTTTTCCGCCCTTTCGGTGAAATCGCTATCCGCGAAAACAGTACACATTGTATCGATGTATTCGTTAATTATGTTTCTCTCCTCCGGCCAAATGTTTTCCATGTAATCATCATAATAGCGGATCAAAACCCGGCATATACGAACGATCGAATCAAGCTCATCCTTCGGAAGCTTCAGATTGCCGGCTTCGATCCAGGCTATCGTTTCCGCATAGTATTCCTTTGCAGACATTTCAACTTTCGCCGGCTCACATACCAAAGGACCATACCAGTCACCGCAGTGTTCACCACCGCAAACTGTCAGGTGGAGTTCCTGCTCCCTGAGACATTTTAAGTCGGAAGCATCATACCTGCTCCGGTATTTTTCACCGTAGGCATTGTCATAGCCACACTTTGATACAGAGAGCATATGGAAAATATAATTGATGTCCGGATCTGCGGAAAAATTTATTTTATTCATACTTGGTTCCTTCATCACATACGCAGGCATTTATCAAGCTCCGCAAGAAGTTTTGTTTTCATATTCTCAAGCTCTTCGGCTTCAGGTCTGTTTTTATCCGCATACATTTCTTCCCTCGGATACCACCAAACAGGGCCTCTTCCGTTGTTGCCGTAATCGCCCATATCGCCGCTTCTTCTGGGAAACAAATGCCAGTGAATATGTGCACCGCCTTTTCCATTCCCCAGACATTCATAATTCATTTTTTCAGCTCCAAAAGCTTTTTGGACAGCTTCTGCAACCAGTGTCATTTCATATAAGTGCTTCGCTCTTGTTTTCTCATCCAGATCAAACAGTTCAACAACATGATCCTTATATAAGAATAAAGTGTATCCCTTAAAGTACTGAAAATCTCCGATTACCACATATCCGGTTTCAAGTTCCTTCACAAGAAATGGATTATTGCCCGCTTTTGTCTCTTTAATTCTGTCACATATAGCACACATAAATTAATACCTTATCCCAAAATATAAATCCGATATAAAAAGCCAAAGGTCCGCAGCAGTTTTTCATCTTATGCCGCTCCTTAGTGCATTTCTGACTGCGTCTTTTATTACTTCGCTGGACATCGTTGCACCGGAGACGGCATCAACATCGGGTGCATTATTCGTGATCATATCATTAACTATAATATCAGCAGGATGTCCTTTGCCACACTCATGCTTAAGTATTTCAATATCACTGATCACTCCGCCTGACACCGTAACGCTGACCTCCACCTTGACCATATCCGTTTCACTGCGGCCGGTATATACTCCGTCAGCGACCTGTCCAACATCAATCGGGGATCTGTCAAAAGAATTAACCTGACTGATCATCCTGCTGCTGACTATCAAGACTCCGCCCAATATCACAGCCAGGAATATGGGTACAATTATAAGCAAGGTTTTAAACAGCTTTGTCATTGTTCTAATTCCTCAAATATGAAACTATCGGTTCAATATACTTTATGTCCGAAATATCATATGTAGAGCCGATCATCTCGGCCATTATTTTTTCCTTCTCCGTAGCATCTTTTTTATTCTTAAGAGCTGATACAAACATCTTCATTGCAAGTCTGGCCGGAGCCTTCATATTTTCATAGTTAATTCCGGCCTGACAGTAAAACACTTTGATATACTGCTTTTGTTCTTCCGAGAGTGCTTTCTGAAGCATTATTTCAACATCCGGATTGTCGTTGGGGCTTCCGCCTGTACAGAACACTGCAAGGCGCTTGTTTTTCCATCCGGTTGCCTTTTCAAGAAACCACTTTACTTTTACAATACTTCCTGCCATTGCCCACCCGCCATAACAGATTGCTTCATAATCTTCAAAATATTCAGCATTTTTCTTTTGAGCTTCCTTAAGATCAAGCAGATCACCGCCTGTTTTATCAGCCAGCCACTCCGCGTATTTTTGGGTAAATCCGGTCTGTGATGTGTAAATTATCAATGTATTCATATTTCACTCAGATTCCTTTCCATCATCATAATAGTCTTTATTGTTGTCTGAAGACTCTTTTTATCGATACCTTCAAAGATACGGCTGATGACATGCAAGCTCCGGCTGCCATTATTATCATTCTTCTCCAGAAACTTCCTGCATTTATCCGTGACGAATATCCGCTGTTTACGTTTGTCGTTTTCATCGGAAACGGTGGAAACAAAGCCTTTACTCTCAAGCTTAAGAAGTATCTGTTTTACATTCTGATGGGAACTGCCCATTACATCCGAAAGTTCATTAAGAGTAGGCGGTTCCGTACATAAATTGATGCAGATGATGGCAAAAAATTGTTTCCATGTGATCTCTTTGAAATATGCATCCGCTGCTGCCTGATACCTGTTGTTAAAGGCACTGAGAAGTCCCAATAAAAAAGGCTGTGGCGGCATATCTCCAAACTTCACTCCGTCAATTTTCATAGCTTCATCGTAATTCATATGATATCCCCTCTTGATTATGTAACATATTACATATACAAATAATGTAACATATTACCCATTTTGTCAACCTCTATTTAAAAAAGCTTCGGCACATAACCGAAGCTTAGCTTTTAGCCGTTTGTTTTATCAATCTCTCTTTATACCCCCACCAAGACGCCGTTATAGAACTGCTCCTGGAATGCAATTTGAGCATAAATTTCATCTCTGTTCGGAATCCCTACATCATCTGACACATTACCATCTTCATCGCAGGGAACTACGATCCATTTGGTCTCATTATCATCATATCTGTGATAAACAGCGATTACTTTTCCAATAAATACATTAACAGCAGAGCTTTCACCCAGGAGATATACGTCCTGTTCAGATCCGTCTCCACCAATTAAACCATCAACATAACCATAGTTGACCGGATAATACAGTTTTTTGTGACGAGGGTGATAACTTCCCATAGGACGGTCTATTTTTCCCGTAACTACTTTTCCGATAATATCCTTATATCCGTTATCCGGCACGGGGTTAAGCTCAAATCCATAAAGCTCTCCCATATTAAGGCAGCACTCACCACGTTCATACATTTCTCTGAATTCATCAAAGGTAAGCCATTTTGTTTGATTAACTTCTTTGGTTGTTGCCTTCTTTAAATCCGGTTCCTTATTTGTTTCAAAATAATATGAGTCACGTATCCAGTTGTGGCGCTGTCCGTCATAGGATGTAGCTACTTTCGTTGCAAGAATCTTTGCATCCGAAGGCTCAAGCTCTATCCCGACTTCTTCATACACTTCACGAAGCGCTGCATCAAGACTTGTTTCACCTAATATAGAATGGCCCGCTACTGTTTCCCATTTAAGCGGATCGGTATCTTTATCCGCAACTCTTTGTGACATCAAGTATTTACCGGTCTTTGGATTTTTTATCCAAACCATGATCCAAAGGTGAAATTCATCTTCTGAAAGATTGCATTGTTCACCACGAATACACGTCTTTCCGGTAATTTTTCTGTCTATTGTATATACATCCCACAACTCACTCATCCGAGTCAACTCTCCTGCTTAGCGTACTCATTTCACATTTTCCATCTCCCGATATACTAAAAACTACGATTGGTACTATAGCACGATATTTTCCGAGATAAACCGCCATCAATTTTTATGATTTCTTAGTTCATTTTATTCCTGATATTGTTGACTGCCATATCCCTGGTCTCTTTATTGCCGACAAACGAAGAAGATCCCTATCACTTACATGTAATACCACGTAAAGAATACCTTATGCCTGACGGTAAAACTCTCAGGATAATTATCCTCAAGCATCTTTCTGTGCTCCGCATCAAACTGTGCAAGCTGCCCGGCATTCATTGATGCCATAACGCCGCGGCTGGCCATCATACGTCCATGCCAGGATTCTCTTGTAAAAGGAATATCAACCAGCATCGTTTCCATATGCGGATCTTCGAAATAGTGTGTGTTCAGATCCTGAAGTGCCGGCGAGGCGCCTTTCCAATTGCCGTTGATTCTCTTTACAATGCTGTTTGAATCCTGAGCGATTGATTCTTCCTTCAGGTAGCT
>JAEEXJ010000145.1 GCA_016291475.1 Lachnospiraceae bacterium
TGTAGAAGATTACCTGACACTCGGTGATGTTGTCACCGTTAAGTGCCTTGGTAAGGATAAGATGGGACGTATCAGCTTCTCCATGAAGGACGTAGCCCAGAACTAATCTATCGGCGCATGGAAGGGCCCTGTATTTATCAGGGCCCTTTTTCTATAATCCGGAATGGGGGGTTAGGTAGATATCAGGAAGGGATGGGCTGTAAAAAAGTCGGAAATGCCTTGATTTACAGTCCTGTTGGCTGAAAAAGGGCGCCAAAGTTTAGGACAAGGCTGTAAAAAAGCAGGATATGCCTAGATTTACAGTCCTGATAGCTTAAATAGGTCCCCCAAGTGCAGGTAACGGCTGTAAATATGGTGGAAATGGCTGAAATTACAGCCCCGGTGGCTGAAAAAGCCCTCCAAAGATCTGAAAAGGACTGTAAAAATGCAGGAAAAGCCTGGAATTACAGCCCCGGAAGCTTGGAAATAAGCAACTGAGGATTGGCAGGGCTATAATATTCTTGAAAAGGCCGGAGATTATAGCCCCGGAAGCCTAGAAATGAGCAACTGAGGATTATCAGGGCTATAATATATCTGAAAAGGCCGGAGATTACAGCCCCGGAAGCCCAGAAATGAGCAACTGAGGATTGGCAGGGCTATAATATTCCTGAAAAGGCTGTGGATTATAGCCCCGAGAGCTTAAAAATAAGCAACTGAGGAATAGTAAGGCAATAAAACTGCCGAAAAAGCGCGAAATTATAGCCTGTGCGGTGGGAAATGGTCATCAAAGTGGAAATGGTTTGGTTATAGATTAACCTAAAGGTATAAGAATATGTTTGGTTATACGACCGTAAATAAACCGGAGATGAAGTTTAAGGAGTACGATCTGTATCATTCGTACTACTGTGGTTTGTGTACCGTTCTGAAGAAAAAATTCGGACTTACCGGAGAATTTACTCTCTCTTATGACGGTGCCTTTTTGCTGTCCCTGCTGTGCGATCTTTATGATGCACAGGACGAGATCGGATCCAGAAGATGTGCTGTTCATCCCGGAGTCAAGCATGTTATAAGAACTAATGTGGTAACTGATTATGCTGCCGACATGAATGCACTTATGGCAATGTTCAAATGTCAGGATGATTGGCATGACGATAAAAAACTGTCAGGGAAGATCATAGCAGGACTCTTAAACGGAAAGACCAAATCTCTTCGCGACAAATATGCGGAAAAGATCTCAGTCATCACCAAAGCGATCGATGACATGAACGAGATAGAAAAAAGCGGAAAGCCGGATCCCGAGGGAATGGCATTTCTCTTCGGAAAATGCATGAGCGAAGTCTATGCTTATAAAAATGATGAGTGGGAAAAATATCTGAGAGTATTCGGTGACAGACTCGGAAGAGTCGTGTATCTCATGGATGCTTATGAAGATGTATATTCCGATATCAAAAAAGGCAGATATAATCCTTTCTCGGATGTATATGAAAGATCTGATTTTGAAGGACTCGCCCGTGAGATGATAACAGTTCATCTTGAGGAAGCATGCATTGCCTTCGAAAAACTCCCTCTTATCGAGAACGTTGATTTCCTGAGAAATATTCTGTATTCGGGAATCTGGATCAGATTCAATATTGCGACTGGTAAAAGGTCCGGCTTGGTATCCGCATCCCCGGAAAAGAATAACGAAGCGGAGCCTGAAAATTCTCCTGAAACAGATGCAAAAGAAAATTCCGACAAGCCTGCGGAAAAAGAATTTGAAACAGAGGCAGAGGGATTCGCCGGAAAATCTGTGGAAGAAACACAGGTAACAAAAAATGACTCGGATAATAAAAATGCCAGGGAAGAAGGAGGACAGGAATGAAGGATCCTTACAGGGTTCTCGGAGTTGCCCCCACTGCTTCCGAGGATGAAATAAAGAAAGCATACAGAAAACTCAGTCGTATGTATCACCCCGATTCCAACATGAATAAATCGGAAGCCGAGAAAAAGATGGCTGAGGAAAAATTCAAAGAAGTTCAGACCGCATATGAAGATATCATTGACGGTAAAGTAGATCCGGGAGATTTCAGCGGGAATTCCTCATCAGCCTACGGTCCGGGTTCTTCGAGAAATTCTTACTCGAATACTTATCGAAGGCAGTACAATGCGGGAGGAAGCAGCTCCTCGTCTTACAATAGCAATGATGTGCATCTTGAAGCAGCCGCCAACTTTATCGCAAACGGTTACTTAAGAGAGGCGAGAAATATTCTCGATAATATCGATCCGTCAACAAGAACCGCAAAATGGTATTATTACAGTGCCATCGTTTATGCAAGGATAGGCCAGAGGAATCAGGCGATATATCATGCCAGAGCAGCCGCTTCCATGGAACCGTCAAATTCGGAGTATTCAGTTTTTTACGATTACCTGACCGGCGGAAATTTCACCAGAAGTACACAGGATGGTGCGGCTTCTTACACGGGATGGTACAATGACAGGAGAAATACCTACGGATACGGAGCATCCAATGTATCGGGATGTTGTAACACGTGCATTAATCTTGTAGTGTGCGCAACCTGCTTCGGCTGTTGATCATTAACTGCGAAAGGAGATCGATCATGGAAAATGAGATCAAAAAACTCAGGAAACAAGTCATTGCAACACAGACCATTTGTATCCTTATGCTGGTTGTTCTGCTCGGCATGATGGTCGGTATCCTTCAGATCGTAAGAGTGTTCGGAGAGTATAAGGAAGATCTCGACAGGGCCGCGACTCTTGTGAAGGAACTTAAGAAAGCTGATATACCTCAGCTAGCCGAGGATATTCATAATACCTCGGAAGCCATAAATGCCGTAGACTGGGCAGATCTTTCCGAGAGACTTAATGAGATGGATCTCCAGGGGATCAAGGAAACCATCGATTCGCTTGATCTTGAGCAGATCAATGAAACCCTCGGTCAGCTTGACCTTGAGGATATTGCCCAAACGCTTAACGAACTTGATGTAGAGAAAATAAACCAGACTATGGATGATATCCAGGCTGCTCTCGAGAAGCTGGATAAATTCGGATTCTTCTGAAGATCACTACATCAGAGGACACTTTTTTAAACATATAAGGCACTTTTTGTACGCCTCCGTACATCATATCATCAGGTAAAACCGGTGAAGATGATGTAACGGAGGTGTATTTTTTTGTCTGCAAAAAATATTGGAAATTATTATCTTGCGATAGATATAGGTGCCTCGAGCGGAAGACATATTCTCGGGCATCTTGAAAATGGAAAGTTATGCATCGAAGAGATCTATCGTTTTCCCAACGGTGCGATACAAAAAGACGGACATTTGGTGTGGGATATAGACGCCCTTTTTGAAAATGTTCTGATCGGCATGGAGAAATGCAGGGAATCAGGTAAGATCCCGTCTGCAGTAAGTATTGATACCTGGGGAGTTGATTATGTACTTCTGGATAAGGACGGAAACAGGCTGTGCGACGCAGTATCCTACAGAGATCACCGAAATGATCATGCGGATAAAACCGTAGAAAAAACAATACCCATGAAGGAACTGTATCTGAGGACCGGAATACAAAAACAGCAGTTTAATACTATATGTCAACTGGCTGCGTTTCAGAATGCAGAACCGGAAATATTAAGAAAGAGCAATACACTTCTGCTGATCCCGGATTATCTGAATTACCTTCTCACGGGAGTTATGAGAACCGAATATACCAACGCAAGTACCACGGGACTGTTAGATGCCATCTCCGGAACCTGGGATATGGATCTTATAAAAAAACTGAATTTACCTACACATATTTTTACACCGGTATTCGAACCGGGAACACCTATAGGAAGTGTAAAAGAAAACATAGCAAAACGAATAGGTTATTCTCCCTCGGTGTATATGACAACTTCCCATGACACCGCATCAGCCATACTGGCAATCCCTGCAGAAAACGAAACCGATTATGCATATATAAGTTCCGGAACGTGGTCACTTATGGGAACCGAACTGACAAGACCGAATCTGTCATATATAAGCCTTAAATATAATTTTACAAATGAAGGCGGTTATAAAAGAAGGTACAGATATCTGAAAAACATAATGGGATTATGGATAGTTCAGAGATTAAAGGCGGAACAGGCACCTGATATTTCCTATGAGGAATTTTCAAAACGCGCTTCCGAAAAAGAAACAGCCGGAAAGATAGACGTTAATGACAGCAGATTTCTGTCTCCCGAAAATATGCTGCAGGAGATAAATACTTATCTGTATGAAAGCGGACAGAATGCTGCAGAGAATGTGTTTGAAGCGGCGTCCATAGTTTACAGATCTTTGGCTGAATGCTATGCGAGAGCAATTTCGGAAATGGAAGATCTTCTCGAGAAAAAATTCGATGTGATAAACATCGTGGGCGGAGGATCGAATTCGGATTTTCTGAATGCACTTACCGCAAAAAGTACGGGTAAAAAAGTACTGGCAGGGCCTTCGGAGTGTACGGCTGTCGGTAACATGCTGACTGTCATGATCTCTTCGGGCGAGATAAATGATCTGTGGGAAGCAAGAGAAACCGTGAGAAGGTCGTTTGAAGTAAAGGAGTATGTATGAATAAAAACAAGCAAATATACGAATATGCAAGGGAACAATATGCGAGATTGGGAATAGATACGGATAAAGTTATGGACACACTTGCCAAGGTTCCCGTATCTCTTCACTGCTGGCAGGGTGATGATGTTAAAGGGTTCGATTCCGATTCACCTTTAAGCGGTGGAATACAGACAACCGGTAATTATCCCGGTGCTGCGCGTTCACCTGAAGAGCTTTTTGATGATCTGCGTAAAGTTATTGAGATCACTCCCGGCAAAAAGAAGATCAATGTTCATGCAAGCTATGCTGTTTTTAAAGACGGAGAATTCAGAAACAGAAACGAACTGATCCCTGAAGATTTTAAAGCCTGGGTGGACTTTGCCAAAGAGTACAATGTAGGACTTGATTTTAATCCTACCTTCTTCGGACACAGTATGGTAAAGGACGGTCTGACTCTTACAAGTCCCGATGAATCCGTAAGAGAATTCTGGATCGAACACGGAAAAGCGTGTGTAAGAATAGCGAATTATTTTGCTAAGGAGCTGGGTGAACCTTGTGTTTTGAATTTCTGGATCGGAGACGGTTTTAAAGATATCCCTGCGGACAGATTGACACCCAGATTAAGATATAAGGACTCCCTTGATAAG
>JAEEXJ010000047.1 GCA_016291475.1 Lachnospiraceae bacterium
TTTAAGATCGAGCGGGAACTCATGGAGGAAAACAGTATGAGCGATAGGAAAAAAGTAGATATAAGCGAGCTTTACGATATCATCAAGGGCAGAAGAGGATGCTACCTTATCATCGGAGACATCAAGCACCTTATCCCAATCAATGAGATATCCCATAAAGCCGGCGACCTTGCCATCATCACAGCCATGAAGCGTATGGAAGATGCGGCAGGTCCCGAGGATATCGTCTTCAGAGTAGGCGGCGACGAATTCGTTATCCTCACCGATTCCTGTGAAAAAGAATACGCACAGCACCTTTGCGACGAGATTGTATCCCACAACGAAGAAATAATCACCTGGGAAGGAAAAGAAATTCCACTTTCCCTTTACGTAAAGCCTGTACTATACGAAGGCGGATCAAATCTCAAATACGCTGAGTTTTTTAAAATGATCCACACAGAGATGAACAATGACTTCAAACGTGAATTCTAGGTGACTATTTTCTTAACCATAAATAAATCATTTTACCTGCTTTCTCCAGCATTCAATAACCTTTGGCAGATACTTCACAACCTTCTTGCTCGGAAGCTCCTTCATCTGGTCAAAAAGATTATCCATTCCTGCAACTGCGGTGGTGCCGGTTGAGTCATAATAGTAAGCTTTCTCTTTTGAGTAATAAAATTTGAAGTCTTCTGCCAAAGTATTTTTCTTAGGTGCTTTATCATAACGGCTTGCGAGAAGATATGCTTTCTTAACGCAGGCTTCCATCTCTTCATCATCATCCAGCGCGGCCATCACCCATGCTTTAAAAATGAGCTTGATGGCCTTTAGCTTGTCTAAATATCCGGGAGTGGAATCCTTCTTATACTCATCCAAAAGCCTTAACTCGTGGTTCGTAAGTTCAAGAGCCCTTTCAAGGGACTCCTCCTTGCAGTCAGCTGCAATCGCCATGATCATATAGTTGATGGTGGTATACTGCAGGGCAAAACATCTTATAACAGCTTTTGTACTGTATTCCAAGCATTCTTTATATTTCCCGGTAAACAGAAGTATCTGTGCAATGGCTGTATCATTGATACCGTTGTAATTGATCTTCTTAAGTTCCTCAAGAGCTTTCTCGGGCTCCTTATCACTGCGCAGCTGCGCTATCGCAAGTCTGATGGTGAATTCATTGATATTCTCATCAGTATTCTGGGATATGTATAAAAGGGCTCTGTTAAGAAGAGATATTGCTTCATCGCAGTCTTCCGGGCCTTCCGTACTCTGGTTTTCAATAAATTTACAACTGTACATTTGGGCACAGACATACAGGATCTTAAAAGTATGAGGGTATCTTGCCAAAGCGTTCTTGGCTTCCAAAACTGCTTCATCGTACCTGTGCTCATGGGTAAGATTTTCTATGCGCTCCGCCAGAGCATCGATGTTTTTGGCTGACTTATCGTAACCAAGCAGCTCATCCATGGATATGTTGTAAAGGTTTGCAAGCTCCATGAGAGTTGTGATATCGGGAACATTATTTCCGTTCTCCCATTTGGATACCGCACCTATGGTAACCCCCAGAGCTTCTGCCAGCTCTTCCTGGGTCAAATCCATGGATTTTCTGTAACGCTTGATGTTTTCAGACACCTTCAGCTGCATTTAACTGTTCCTCTTTCATTTCGAATTTGAGACTGCTTATTGCTATGAGTACGAAAAGTACGATTGCAAGTATTGCACTTACTGCGATCAAAAGAGCGGGATTAAGCTTAAGAGCCATAACCGATACAAGTACCGAACCTACGGGAGTTGCTGCGGTCGCGGATGCATTGAAGATCGCACCTGCTCTTGCAAGGTAGTTCTGATCCACTACCTTTACGAACATAACGCTGACTGCTCCGCCAAGAACTGAAGCTGCAAAGCTGATCACGATGTAACAAGTACCTGCAAGGAGATATCCGGGGAGAACTTTTCCGTGTAAATATCTTCCGAGTGAGATCGCATACATTCCTGCGCCGAGTACGAGGCCGAAGATTACAAGAGTGCTCTTGGCTGACATCTTCTCTGTGATCATGGGAACTACCGCAGATCCGATGATCGCACCTATTGAGAAAGCAATACCGGCAACACTGAGTAATTCACTTCCCAGTCCGTATACATCCTCTGCAAGAGGAGCAAGGAGTGAGTTGATGGGAACAAGAAGGAAATTAAGTATTACAGCTACGAAACAGTAGTTGAGGATCACACGGTTCTTTGCGATGTATTTGACCCCGCCTTTGAGAAGGGAAATGTAGCTTTCCTTGGATGTCTGCTCGGAAGCCTTTTCATCGGACTCACATGCTTCTCCCGATACTTCTGCTTCGTTAAGCCTTCGTATGGTTGATGTACCGAATGCTGCGATAAAGAAAGTAGCTGCATCGATGAGCATTGCGGTATAAACTCCGAACTTTGCGATGATGATACCTGCAAGACCTGTTCCCACAAGAGCTATGGCACTTGAAAGAGTTGAATTAAGGCTCATTGCATGAGTGAGGTGCTCTTTCTTAATGATGCTCGGAATGAATGCAGTGGATGCAGGCAGGTTAAAGGACTCAATGGTAGTGATGATAAGAGTAAACGCAGCCATGATGTAAGGATTAACGATTCCTGCAAGGTACATTCCTACAAATGCGGAGATCACGATTCCTCTCAGGATATGGGTTGCTACGATGACCTTCTTCTTGTCCAGTTTTTCGATAACGGGTCCGGCAAAAGGCTGCACGATGATGTTCGGAAGCATGTTAAGTCCGAAGATGAGTGCTGACCATGAAGCGGAGCCGGTTATCTCATAAACCAGCCATGTAAATGCTATAGCATCAACGGAATCACCGAAACGATTCACAAGGTTCGTGAGTAACAGTTTCCTGTATTCCGGACTCTTAACTATATCTCTGTACTTAAATTCTTTAGCCATTTCAAACTCCTAACCGGCGGCTTCGCCTCTTTGCTTCTATGGCTAAATAGTACAGGGAATCCGAGATGATTGTAACATACTATATGTACATTTAGTACAGTAAAAACTTTCCGATACGGAAAATATGCAAAAATGGTTTGTAATCCATAAGGATGATATAATTCTATAGGTGGAAAACTTGTTTATGTAATATTACATAAACAAGTTTGGGGAGAATGAACTATTCATGAAGAATAAAAAGTCTAAAAACCGCATAATCACAGTCTTAGTCATTATTCTCGCAGTCTTTTTCCTAATTCTCATGCCTGCGGTATCCCTCTTAACATACAGCAGCGTTTTCGGCATCAGATATCAGACTGACGCAGACCGGATGCATTATCCCGAGGAATTCCCCGGACTTATACAAGAGCGCGAGAGCTTTACATCAAACGAAGGCCAGACACTTGCCGGATACTTCTATCACCGTGACGGCATGGACCCCAAGGGCGTTGTCATAATGGCTCACGGCATCGGAGGCGGCGGACACAATCCGTATATGATCTCCGCAAATAACTTCACCGAAAATGGCTATTACGTTTTTGCATATGATGCCACCGGCAATGATAACAGCGAAGGAAGCTCCGTAAGAGGACTTCCCCAGGGTGTTATAGATCTGGACTATGCGATCTCTTATGTGGAAAAGAGTGAGAAGTTCGCGGGCCTCCCTATTTTCCTATTTGGACACAGCTGGGGCGGCTACTCCGTAACCTCAGTCTTAAACGAACACCCCGAAGTAACAGGAGTCTGCTCCGTATCGGGATTCAACAAGTCCCTGGATCTTATACAGGCACAGGGCAAACAGATGATAGGGCCTGCGATAAACATCATGCTCCCCTATCTGAGCCTTTACGAAAAGATCAAATTCGGAAAGTATTCAACTCAGACCGGAATGGACGGATTCGAGAAGACCGATGCCCACATACTTATAGTCCACAGCGCAGATGACGACACCGTCCCCATAATATACGGATACGATATCTACTACGAGAAGTACGGGAACAATCCCGGATTCGAGTTCATCAGATATGAGGATCAGGGACACAACCACATCCTGTCCATGGAAGATAATCCCGGGCTTATGGAGAGCATCGTAGCGTTCTACGATAGCTGCTTAGAGTAAAGTGAAAACATTATGGAAGATCAGCTCATACAATTTGACGGATTATATTGCTGCATAGAAAAGCCCGACAATCCCGAAGGATATATACACAACTCCATATACCGCTTCTATCCGGATGGCACCGTGATCCATGTCTGCATCTCGGAAGGCTATGACAGAACAGGATATTTCCCGAACGGCGGCTGGTTCGATAAGGATTCGGACAAACCTATACTCAAGGGAAAATATACCCTTAAGGGAAATAAAATCACATTGCATTATAAAGAAGGCAGAAAGAAAGCTGAGTACGAAGGCGAAGTCTTTGACGGATATATCAATATCTTTAACAAAAAGTACGTGTACATGAACTTTGATCAGATACCGAAAAACACTTAACGGAGGTGCGACATGCTCTTTATATGTTATCCCAAATGTTCAACCTGCAAAAAGGCTGAGGATTTCCTGAAAAAGAATAAGATCTCTTACGACTACCGTGACATCAAGGAAAAGAATCCCACGGTAAAAGAGATCAAAACCTGGCAGAAGAAGAGTGGCCTTCCCATGAAGAAGTTCTTCAACACCAGCGGAATGCTTTACCGCGAAATGGGACTCAAGGACAAGCTTGAATCCATGACCGATGACGAGATGGCAAAGCTCCTTTCAACAGACGGAATGCTCGTAAAGAGACCGCTCCTCATAACCGACAAGACAGTGCTTGTTGGGTTTAAGGAGAAGGAGTGGGGAGAGCTTATTTGAAAAACGGGAGATAATGATGAGTGAACTTGTAGAATTGAGAGCTGGTTTTGAAACTGCATTTATTGATGGCACGGCTGTATCCAATAGTTATTATCGCCCTCAATTTATTTCAAATAATCATAAAGAAGGTAAAAAAGTACTTTCTACAATCAAGTCAGAACTTCTCAATTGTGATAAGTTCCAAATTAGTGTTGCATTTATTACAGAAGAAGGATTAAAGGACCTTCTTATGATCTTAAAGGAATTGGAAAGGAAGAATATTTGCGGAGAGATTCTGACAACCAATTACTTAACTTTCAGCGAACCCAAGGCTTTAGACAAACTGCATGGATTATCAAATATCACATTGAAAATGTATGATGTCGAAAAGAGTGGCGCGGGTTTTCATACTAAAGGTTATATTTTTCAAAAGGGTGAAATATATAAAATTATTATAGGAAGCTCAAATCTTACTGGATCAGCTCTTACTAGCAACAAAGAATGGAATACTAAACTTGTATCTACCGAGGGTGGAGAAATGACTCAGAATATAATTTCTGAGTTTAGTTCACTGTGGAATTCTAAGCATTCATTAGCTTATGAGGATTTTATAAATGAATACAGAGAAAAATATAGGATTATTGAACGACAGAAAAAAACAGCAAAACAAGATGAGATTCCATCCACAAAAAAATACGAGTTAAAGCCCAACTCTATGCAGGCTGGTTTTGTAAGCAACCTAAGGAAAATAATAGATTCTGGTGAAAACAGAGCACTTCTTATATCGGCGACGGGTACAGGGAAAACATATGCTTCTGCATTTGCTGTGAGAGATCTTGGTTTCAAAAAGGTTTTATTCATTGCACATAGAATGATGCTGCTAAATCAGGCTATAGAGTCTTATAAGATGGTTTTTAATGATAAAACCTCAATGGGAAAAATAGGTGGCGGTTATTCGGATTATGATTCTGACATTATTTTTGCAATGGTAGAAACTCTACATAAGGAAGCAAACTTATATAGATTTTCTCCAGATGAATTTGACTGTATTGTTCTTGATGAAGCTCATCATAGTCCTGCAAACACCTACCAGAAAGTGATGGAATACTTTAAGCCCAAACTCTTTCTGGGAATGACTGCAACACCTGATAAACGAGATGATAATATTGAAGACAGAAATGTATATAAGCTTTTTGATTATCAGATTGCTTATGAAATCAGACTTCAGAAAGCAATGGAGGAGAATTTGCTCTGCCCATTCCATTATTATGGAATCAGCGACATTATGCTTTTAGATGACGAGCAGGTGAAGTCTGACAAATTATCTGATGAGGATTTTAATAAACTTACGAGTGATGAACGAGTTAGACACATCATAGAGCAGGCAGAATACTATGGATATAGTGGAGATAGAGTTAAAGGGCTAATTTTCTGCAACCGAAAAAAAGAGTGCATTGAGTTGTCAAATAAGTTCAACAAACTTGGATATAGAACAACATATTTGTTTGGTGATCATAGCGAAGAACAGAGGAAAAATGCTTTTGAAAGATTAGCTATGAATGAAAATGATGTTAATGGAGAAGTGAAGCCATTAGATTATATTTTCTCCGTAGATATTCTTAATGAAGGTGTAGATATCATAGAGGTGAATCAAGTCATAATGCTTAGGGCAACTGATTCACCAATTGTATATATTCAGCAGTTAGGAAGAGGACTAAGAAAGGCACCTGGAAAAGAATCTGTAGTTATTCTTGATTTTATTGGGAATTATAAAAATAATTTCATGATACCTATCGCACTGTCAGGAGATAGGACATATAACAAAGATAATTATAGAAGATTTGTTTTGGAAGGTGAAAGGATGATTCCCGGACAGTCTTCGATTGAATTTGATGAGATCAGCAGAGGACGTATTTTTTCAGCAATCGATAATGCCAATTTCAGCGATATTAAGCTGATCAAAGAAAACTATACAAATTTAAAAAATAAACTTGGTAGGATTCCTTATTTAAGAGATTTTGATGACTATGGTGAAATGGATGTCATTCGAATCTTCGACAACAACAGTCTTGGATCGTATTATAAATTCCTGGTTAAGTATGAGAAGGAATATACGATTAGATTATCTGAGGATGAAGAGAAGGTAATTGAATTTGTATCCAAAAAGCTGGCGAATGGAAAAAGGATACAGGAACTTCAAATGCTCAAAAGAATCCTTATCTATAGACATGCAATTTCAAAACTGAGTCTGTTTGCTGGATTATCTCAGGATCTCAAAGAATATGGTAAGACTATTGATAAAAATCAGAAAGATAATATCGTCAATGTAATGACTAATGCTTTTCCTGCCGGCTCCGGAAAAAAGACTTATGAGAATTGTGTTTTTATTGAAGAGGACAGCTCTGATTACAAGCCGACAAAATCTTTTTCTGAGATGATTGAAAATGACAATTTTTATAACATCTTGAATGAGTTAGTTGATTTTGGAATAAGCAGATATAAGAGAGATTACAAAGATAGTTACAAAGACACAGATTTCGTTTTGTATCAGAAATATACTTACGAAGATGTTTGCAGATTACTTAATTGGGAACAGAATGAAGTTCCTTTGAATATAGGTGGATATAAGTACGATGATAAGACAAAAACTTTTCCTGTATTTATAAACTATGATAAAGCGGATGATATAAGTGATACCACAAAATACGAAGACCATTTTGTCCCTGGATTTAGAGACAGGTTGATTTCTATTTCTAAGTCCGGAAGAACCATTCAATCGAATGATGTACAGAATTTCTTAAATGCCAAGAACAAAGGAATAAAAGTTGAATTATTTGTTCGAAAGAACAAGGACGATAAGATCTCAAAAGAATTTTATTATCTGGGTCATATGACTGCCACTGGAAATGTAAAAGAATTTACAATGGCAAATACTGATTCATCTGCAGTAGAGATTGAATGGATACTTGATGATCCTGTTAGAGAAGATATCTACGAATATATTGTAGGAGCGTGATAAAAGAGTAATGAAAACTATACGTGTTGTAGCTGCCGTAATTAAGGCAGAGAAAAATGGAGAACCGATTATCTTTGCAACTCAAAGAGGATACGGTGAGTTCAAGGATGGCTGGGAGTTTCCCGGAGGAAAAATACAAGAAGGTGAAACGCCTCAGCAGGCTCTTAAGAGAGAAATAATGGAAGAGCTTGATACAGAGATAGAGGTTGGAGATCTTATTGATACTATCGAATATGACTACCCGGATTTTCATCTTTCTATGGAATGCTTTTGGTGCAGTATTGTAAAGGGTGATCTTGTACTAAAGGAACATGAAGCGTCTAAGTGGTTGACTAGAGAGTCGTTAATTGATGTTAATTGGTTGCCGGCCGATAGATGCTTGATCAAACAATTAAAAGCATTATAGCTAGATTGACTAATAAAATAACGATTATATAGAAATACGTGAACTGTTATTGAAACTGAGGGTGGAATATGGATAAGAAATCTTTTCAAAAATTTTTGTGTATTGATGAAGGATACAATAGCTTTTATATTAAAGAACTTGATAGGTATCAGGATTTTATTTTTCCAAAAACTAATTTTGGCGACTTGAGAACAGTGTTATTTGCTATAGAGTGTGACGGAGCTGAAACGAGTAGGTATACCATTGGCAAGAGCATTGCGCGTTTTCAAAAATTTCTTGATGACTCTTTTGCGGATTTTCCTAATGGTACTGATTTGAATAGAACTAATGAAGAAATAATAGGGGCTAATAGAAAAGAAAAAGGGTCCACCAATAATGAATGCCTTGATGGCACAGGGGTGGAAGAGTATCGAATAGAGTATCAAATAGAATACATAAAAACAATCATTAATCTTTATTTGAGCGATAATGAGGGTGAAAATATACTGAATGGTATATATGATACATTGAAAATAAACAAAACAATAAAACTTGATGAGAGACTGAAAAATCTTTATGTGTTTCTGCTAGATAACTTGATTACACTTGCATATAACCGAGATTCCATCGAACAATTTCTGGAAATATTAAAAAAATGTATCAGCATTACGCTTGAAGATGGGAAATACGATCACGGTGTATACCAAATTCTAATTTTTTATTGTCAAGTCATGATGTCAGTGCTGAGTGAAACTATGTGCAATATAGGCAAAGATCAATTGTTTGATGAGGCATTGACATATTTCGAATATTCAATAGCTGAAGTATATTATTCGGAGAAACGAATTATGTCTGGAGATGCTTTGGGCTATGCTGAGAGGTCTTTAAGGATAAATGATTCAGTGTATTTGCATAAGGCATTTTACAATTTTGGATTAATTGCTATTGAATTGAAGGATTTGCAGTTGGCAAATGATATTTTAGTGACTTGGATAAAAAAGGAGAAGGTTGGTGAGCTAAAACAAAGTGTCGTATCTCAACATATAACTACTGTTCATGAAAGCGAGTGGAGGAAAACTGAGGCAGGGGAACTCTCAACTGCACAGATGTTGGGGAAGCTGGCATTGGTCCGCGGCTTGATGGGAGTTACCTATGAATTGGGTGCGACTCCTAGACGCTTATTGTTGAATATGGGGCGAAATGATGCAAAAGAGGCCGAACGCTTAAATCCAAATGATGCAACAAATTATTCAACATTGGGTTGGATTATGTCTCAAGCAATTAATACACCGTTGAATAATGAGGATGGGGTTAAACGGTTTATAGGAAATAAAGAAGATGCTTTGAGGCAATATATGATGTTCAGAGATAGAACAGAATCTGGGAGTGATGGCTTTATGAGAATCCGCTCGTGTCAGATGTGTTGTCAAACACTCGAAGAACTGATATTCCTGGAGAGTTTAAAGAAAGAAAAAGACGGGGATGCAAGTATAAAAGAATATTACGGTATGTTAGCGGATATTACTCGGGAGTATCATGGCTTATTTTTGACTAATTATTCTTCTGTAAAACCTGAATATAATAAAGATATAAAATTATTAAATAGGATAGTTCGTCTATCAGACTCTCCGGCGAATGAAATGATATATGATATTTGCATTCTGTTGATTTCGATAGTTGGTAATGTGCATTTTATTAAAGAGTATCTTCATAGACGGGAATATCTTTCAACGAATTATTATTCAAGAGTAAAAGAAAATGAAGAGAGGCGAAAGGAACCAAAAAAAATAGCATACTATACAACTTTGAGTAATATTACACATGTGTTTGAAGAATATTATGTTGACGAATATGGAAATGGAAAAGTTGATAAAGAAAGAAAAGTAAAGGATACGAGAAATTGTTTGACAGTAATGAATGCAAGATATATGAATGATCCGAATGAGGGCGTTGCAATTTTATCCGAATTAATGAAGGATATTCATGGTAAAGTATTATTCTCAAAGAAAAAAGCAAAAGATATATTGAATGATGTATTTGATGAAAATTTCGTTTTTTTAAAGTCTTTTACGGAACGCGTCGATAAACTAACGATGTGGAATAGATACGCTAATGATTATTCAAGCGATGGAAATAATAGTAATGGTGTGTGCGCAGTAGTTGATCCGGAATGTTTTGCGAGTGATTTTTCTTATCCCTATGATTTAGATTTTTCTTCAAGAAGCACTATTGATGACTATACACTCTATCGTATAGTATATCTTTCTCAAAAGGGAGAAATACTAGAACAATCAAATGAAGGCTTACATGAAAATGTTCCGATTTTATATAATAATTTAAAGAAACTCTTGGTGCAGCTAAATGATTGCGTAGATATGGTCAAAAGGAAAATGCCTGAATATGGATTATCGATCGCGGATAAGGTTGAAAATATCTTGATGAATACGTTATTAAATATAGTATTCTTGTTTAAGTATGATGATTATTCAGATGAACAAGAAAGTAGATTGATATTGTTCAGAAATAGGAATAATCAGCAAGATATACGAATACTTCCTACAGCTCCTCCGATGCTTGCATTGAACCCGGATTTTCAGATATTTATCAAAGAGATTATTCTTGGACCAAATGTTAGAAATGTTGAAAAATGGAAACCTTATTTTCAATATCAATTAAATGAGATGTGGAATAAACATCCAGACAATTTTAAATATCATTTTCCTATTAATGGGAAAGAGTATGAAATTAAGAAATCTGAGATTGATTACTTGACATAAAAAGTGTCAGGATTATAAATTCGAATTCAAAAGAGGACTTGAATGAAGTAAGAATAGCACTGAGGATTAAGTAATGAAGAAGTTAGGATTAGTAGGTGGAACGGGTCCCGAGTCCACACTTATGTATTACAAGGAACTGAATTCAAGGATCGATAACCTTACGGGCGGTAAGGCAATGCCTGATCTTGCTATCGAAAGTGTCGATTTCAGAAGAGCATGGAGTTATGTGGCCGGCGGTGAGTATGACAAGGCTACTGACTACATGGCAGAGAAAGTAAATTGTCTTAAGAATAGCGGAGCAGAAGTTATATCACTTACGGCCGCTACTTTCCATATCGTATATAACGAAGTATGTGAGAAGACAGGTGTAAATCTTATAAGCATTCCGAAGGCGGTATGTAACAAAGCGCTTGCGGAAGGATATAAGAAGGTCGGACTGCTCGGTACTATTTTTACGATGGAGAAGGATTACATGAAGACAGATCTCGCAAACGCGGGAATCGAAGTTGTAATCCCGGGTAAGGAAGACAGAGAACTTATTGCAAAGAGAATTCTGGAAGAACTTGAACTGGGAATCGTTAAGGAATCCACTCTGAAGGAGTTTCAGGATATCATTACGAAGATGCGTGATGAGGACGGAATCGAGGCTGTTATCTTAGGATGTACGGAGCTTCCGCTTCTGCTGAATTCAGAGAACTGCCCTGTTCCTTGCCTGGACAGTGTTGATATTCATATTGAAGAATTGATCAGGTTGATTACGGAATGAATATAGAAGAGATAATACAAATTGCAAAAGAGGCCGGTGAGATCATGGTCTCTGCGGTCAGACCGAAAGTAATGCAGAAGGAGGGACATGCCAACTTCTGTACGGAGATGGATGAGAAGATCCAGGCGTTTCTGATTGAAAAACTGGGTAAAGTAATACCGGAAGCTTCTTTCCTCGGAGAAGAGGATGGCCAGGACGTGTTCACGTCGAAGATGGAGAGCGGGTTTTGTTTTGTAATAGATCCCATCGACGGAACTTCGAATTTCATTTACGAGTATCGTCCTTCCGTAGTATCGATCGCACTTCTTAAAGACGGAAAGCCATATATGGCTGTTGTATATAATCCTTATGATGACATGGTATTTTCCGCGACTAAGGGTGAGGGGGCATGTCTTAACGGTGAGAGGATAATGTCTTCGGATGCTCCGCTTTCCGAGTCGCTTACCGTATTCGGAACTGCTCCTTATTATACTGAGCTTCAGGAAAGATCTTTTGAGATTGCAAAGAAACTCCTTCCCTTGTGCGTTGATTTAAGACGTTCGGGAACTGCGGCATGGGATATGTGCTGCGTTGCGATGGGAAGATGCAGTCTTTATTTTGAATTAAAGATCCAGCTGTGGGATTATGCGGCCGCTGCACTTATTGCGACTGAAGCAGGATGCAGGGTTACGGATATAGAGGGGGAGGAACTATCGTACAAGGGAGCTACTTCCGCACTTGTAAGAGCAAGGGGCGTGAAAGAGATTCCCGAGTGTTTTAAGTGAGGATAGCTTATGTTCGATAGCTTTAAGAAACCTCAGGGGCCGAGACGCTCCTCCGACAATCCTAAACCTAAGACTACGACTTATTCCTCGGATGCGGTTAAACCCTGGCAACTTGAGAATGAGCCGAAGACAAAGAAGCCCATTAAACTTCTCAATGAGTTTTATAAGCCTGAGGTAGCGGGACCCGATGTTAAGAAACCGGCACCAAGGCCTGTTTTCCAGCGTATACCTGCTAACGCACGCCGCGGTAAGAGAGCGACTTCCGTCAGGATTCAGTATCATGACGAGCTTATCTTCAGAAATGGCTGGTTTGTTTTGCTGGAAGAAAAAGGCGGAGTCTGCGTACTTACCAGGGAAGATGCTAAAGAAATCGAGCGGGACTATGAGAGATATTGCGAGCACATGAGCCTTCAGTATGAAGGTCGTGAAAGCAATATTCCCAAGATGGAAAAAGCCTGGAAGGAAGGGAATTACGATTACAAAGTCGACACATTATCCGATCCTTCCGAGGATATTGTTATAAGAGATGTTCTTAGAATTCCCGGAAGCATAGACGGACATAA
Source organism: Lachnospiraceae bacterium (assembly GCA_016291475.1). The sequence goes on from JAEEXJ010000047.1 coordinate 13,053, forward strand.
GATAAATAAGATCTACAGAAAGAGTTTCCGAAGCCTGGAGATCAAAGAACTGATCCTTCCGGATAGTGTTAAGACAATAGAGGGCGAAGCCTTCAGCGATTGTTATTATCTTGATAAGATCACGATGGGCTCAGATGTATCCATTGCAAGCGATGCATTTAAGGATTGCCCGGGAGTTAAGTATGAAAACGGCCTTTGCATATTTGGGAATACGCTTTTTAGGGCTAGTGATGATATAAGCGAAGAGCTGATCATTCCGTATAATGTTACGAAGATCGCCGGTCAGGCTTTTAAGGGCAACAAAGTTCTTAAGAATGTGGTTCTTCCTCCGAATCTTGAGAGGCTGGGTGAGGATTCTTTTTCGAACTGTCCGAATCTGCAGATGGTTACTTTTACGGGAAGCGGTCACGACATAGATTTCGGATGGGGGCATATTTTCAGGGAAAACCCCAATCTGTTGTCTGTTAAGCTTCCCGAGGGAATAACGAGGATAGGAACCTGGATGTTCCAAAAAAGCAGTAACTTATCCCTGGTTAATATCCCTTCTACGGTAAGGGATGTGGAAATCTCAGCTTTTGAGGGGACTAAGCTTTCCCGGGATTTTATGGATCCCCGCCAAATGTATTTATATCTGGACAAGTGGCTGATAGGTGCTAGGACAGATCAGATCACGGTGCCTGAGATTGAAGAGGGAACCGTGGGAATAGCAAGGGCGGTATTTGCAACTTCCCGTGAGGGAAAAATGGAATCCGTAAAGCTTCCGGATTCGGTCAAGATCGTATGCGGTTACGCATTTAAGAACTCGAGAGTAAAAAGCGTGGATCTTGGGAAGATCGAGCATCTCGGTGCAGAGGCTTTGTATGGTTCGGATCTTACTGAAGTACATATTCCTGAGACCTGTAAGTATGTAGGCAGAAACAGTCTTAGTGCAAGGAACCTTATGGATATTTATTTTCACGGACGGGACACTGAGATCGATGAGCCCAAGCCCTGGAAACGTACGGATGGAAGGATCGTAAGGATTCATGGGTACAAAGGCTCTACCGCAGAGCGGTATGTAATACAAAGAGGGGAAAAACTTGGACTTGAGTTTGTTGAGTTGTGATCGGTAAGGAGGTATTATCATGACAGAGTCGGAAGCGATACTTGCAAGGCATTCGGTTAGGCAGTATAAGGCTAAGGCAATCGAAGGCGATATTGCAAAACAGATAGAGGATAAGGTAGCAGAGGTTAATGAAGAGTCAGGACTTCATTTTCAGTTTCTGAATGATTCGGGCACGGCTTACACAAATCTGTTTCTGAAGATCACGGGACTTAATTCCGCACCCGCATCCATTGCATGTGTCGGTAAAGACAGCGCAGATCTTGAAGAGAAGGTGGGATATTACGGAGAGAAGATCGTTTTGTTTTTACAGATGATCGGTCTTAATACCTGCTGGGTAGGAAGTTTTAACAAGAAAAGATCCGAAGCTGAGATTGGTGAGGGAGAAAGAAATGTTATCTCCATCGCGGTAGGATACGGAGAAAACGAAGGCAAGGCACACAAGTCCAAGAGCGTGGATCAGCTTGTCGATGCCAAGGCTGACAGTCCGGAGTGGTTTAATGAAGGTGTTAAGGCAGCACTTCTTGCTCCCACAGCTCTTAATCAGCAGAAGTTTGTAATAAGGCTTAAGGATGATGACACCGCGGAGATCGTAAGCAAGGGCGGTGCGTTTACAAGTGTCGATCTGGGAATTGTTAAGTATCACTTTGAAGTAGGATCCGGAAGAAAACTTTGAGAGGGATAGAAAATGCAGCTGCTTAGTTTAAAGTGCCCTAATTGCAACGGTTCGCTGAAGATGGTAAGAGAAGGAGTCTTTTACTGTCAAAATTGTGATTCCGAATTCATGGCGGATTATGACAAGGATGATGTGGAATATCAGAAGATGAAGACCGAAGCCGAGCTTCGAAAGCAGCAGCTTAACATGGCTGAGAGCGGAGCTGCGGAACGGGCTCGCAAGGCAAAGGATCAGTTCAAGATCAAATTGATCGGAATTGCCGTGGGCTTCATCCTCTTGCTTATCATAGTTGTACCGACCGTGATCGTAACACTTAAGACGCAAAGAGAAGCTCAGGAAGCTTATTTGCAGCAGCAAAGAGAAAGAGAAGAGCGTCAGGAAGCGGAAGCAAGAGAAAGAGAAGAAAGACTGAGGCAGGAAGAAGAGGACAGACTGGCAGCAGAAGAAGCCGAGCATCAGGCGATACTTGAATCCTACAGGCTGACTCCCGAAGAGATTGTAGCGGATACATTTTTTACGGAAAATGCGAATAAGACTTTTCGCGTTCAGTTATGGGATAATACCAATCTTTTCTATGACAACTGGAAATGGAACGAACAGCCCGAATACATCACAAGTTTTCTGCTGACCGCAAAGGATGAGAACAACCGCGAGCAGAATATACTGATCAGTATTTATAAGATCCACTGGGATAAAGAGTATGAAGACCGCACCGATCATTATGTGATGTATGACGGTGCATGCCTCTACAATATTTCCAGGAATGAAGACGGAACGATCCGCTCGGATTATGCCCCGGACAGTCTTACCTTTAACAGTGAGATCGTGGCAAATCAGTTCCTGAGCGGATACACGGATTATGATCAATTGATCAGGCAGGAGATATATGGAAATTCCGACTACACTTATGTAGAATTCTCCATGCCGGAAGATGCTCAGTGACGGAGAGTTTTATTTTAAAACTCTCTTTCTGAAGCTGAAGTATCTCATGAGTGCGGTGATGCCGGCTAAGGACCAGACGATGCCGACGGACCACCAGATTCCCCAAAGACCAATGGCAGGGATCACAACGAGCATGAAGGGAACGGTGAATCTTCCGATTACTTCGACGATGCCGTTTAAAAGGGCGAAGATGGAATCACCGAGGCCGTTCAGTACACCTCTTACTGTGTAGATCGTTCCGAGCATTACGTAGAAGTAACTTGTGATACGAAGAGCCTTGGCTCCCATGACGATTACGGGTTCTTCGTCTACAAATATTCTTACTATTTTTTCACTGAAGAGCTGCATGATAGGAAGCATGATGATAGAGAATATCACCATTATCATGAGGCTCTTTTTGTATCCTTCTTTTACACGATCCTTCAAGTTGGCACCGTAGTTCTGGCCGGTGAAGGTGGAAAGTGCCGCGCCCAGAGTCTGGTAGGGTTGATGGATTATCTGCTCGATCCTGCTGGTTGCGCTGAATGCGGCTACGGTTGTTTTGCCGAAGGAGTTAACGACCTTCTGAAGTGCCATGCAGGAAATAGCAATCATTGAGAACTGAAATGACAGGGGAAGACCGAGCTTAAGAACGCTCATGGTTATATGCTTATTGTACTTCATGTTCTCTTTGGTGAACTTGAAATAGCTGTTTGTTTTCATCGCGTAGAGCATGCAGCCCACACCTGATACAAGCTGTGAGATAACGGTAGCGATACCTGCTCCTCTTACGCTCATGCCGAAGCCGACAACGAAGAGAAAGTCGAGGCCGGTATTTAAGAGGCACGAGAATATCAGAAAAAAGAGAGGGGTCTTGGAATCGCCCAATGCTCTGAGCATTGATGATATGTAGTTGTAGAGAGATACGAATACAAGACCTACGCACATGATCTTCATGTAGTCGGCTGCGTCTTTCAATATCTCTGCGGGAGTGTCTAATAGAGTAAGGATGGGTACTGTTAAGATGTATGCGATGAATCCCACTATTATAGGGAAGACAAGCATTATATAGCCGGTGTTTACGATGCAGCTTTTGACGGCTTCATCGTCTTTTTTTCCGAAGCACTGCGAGGTGATGATCCCTCCGCCGCTTCCGATACCGTTGCATATCGCAAAAAAGAGAAATGTGACGGAGCCTGTGGCACCGATTGCCGCAAGGGCGTCTGCGTTTACATATTTACCTACTATAACGGAGTCCACCAGGTTATATACCTGCTGGAAAAGATTACCGATGAGCATGGGTACGGAAAAGAGGAGTATCAGTGATACGGGGCTGCCCTCGGTCATTAATAAGATGCCTGATTTATGTTTTTTGAGTTCCATGTTTTTCTACCTGTTACATGATTGATCTTCCCTGCGCGGAAAGATAGTTACTGTTATCTATGGTCCGAGAGGATATATTATTCTTTTCTGCCTCGGGAATCAATCAAAATTTTGTCATTGTATTACCCGTTTTTTGTCATATATCTATTGTGGATATAGAAAAGTGTAAAACGAAAAGGACTCAACGCCAAAGGTTCACCAATGGTTTGAGTCCTGTATCTATAAAAGAAGTGGCGCAGCCCCCGCACCTAAGAAGCCGCCGGTCTACGCCTTGTGTATTCATAATATGGCTATTTTTTGGTGTAGTCAATGATTTTTTCATCATTAAGGATTATTATGAGATTACGTATACGTTTGGATGCCTTAAAGTAGAAAATGACCTGAAGTAAAGTGAACGATGATTAATTATGGGTATCAGATATACAAATGATATGACTCCGTTTGATATGACGGAGAAGCCTTCAAAACAATATCCGTTCTTAATGCCTCTTATATGGCTTGCTGCCTTTATCGATACGAGAAGGTTTGGGCTGAAGATCCGTAAAGAGGGTATGGAGGGAATAAAGCCGCCTTATCTGGTGATCGCAACTCACATGGGACCTGCGGATTATTCTGCTGCGCCTCTTGCCATGTTTCCGAGACGCGCAATGTATGTGTCGGATATGGAAGGATTTGAGTATTACGGTAAGTGGCTTTATCGCGGACTCGGATGCATAGGTAAGAGAAGGTATGTTTCGGATATCAGTGTGGTTAAGAATATTAAGTACGCACTTGATAAGAAGCAGGCTGTGTTTATCTATCCGGAAGCAAGGCATTCCAATGTGGGTACCACGGCTTATATTCCGAAGAACCTGGGAAAATTGTGTAAGTTCCTGAAGGTTCCCGTGGTTATATTCAGGCTGGACGGATGTTATCTGGCCAATCCTTTTTGGGATGAGCTTCATTCAAGGAAGGTTCCCATGGAGGGCAGGTTCTATAAGCTTTTTGATACCAAAGAGGTCAGAGAAAAGTCAGCCGAGGAGATTCAGGAAGCCATCGAGAAAGCTCTCGAATACAACGAGTACAGGTATCAGAACGATAAGAAAATAAAGATCACTGAGCCTAAGCGTGCGGAGGGACTTCATAAAGCTCTTTATGTCTGCAAAAAATGCGGAGCGAAGTATAAGATGAAGAGCCACGGAGATACGCTCAGGTGCGGCTCTTGCGGAAGAGAATATCTTCTGAGAGAAGACGGGTTTTTGGAAGATACTAAAACCGGTGAGAATTTTGTGATCCCCGATTGGTATGAATGGGAAAGGGGACTTGAGATCGATTCCGCGAGGCTTCTTATATCGATGGGTAAGTTTAACCGGTCATATCCCGTTACCATAGAGGCGCTTCCGAATCACAAAGGATTTGTAAAACTGGGTGACGGAGTTCTGTCTCTTGATGAAAATGAATTCAAGCTGATGTACGGATCCGAGATTCTTCACTTCCCTCATAGGATCCGTGAGTCCGTTCAGACGGAGTATGATTACAGGGGTAAGAAGGGACCGGGTATTGTTTTATCTACGAAGGATTGTTGTTACTATCTGTATTCGAAAGCGGATGACTTCAATCCGACGGAACTTCAATTTGTAGGGGAATGGTTATTCCAAAACGGGGGCAAGCATGAAAGCAAGTGATTCATTGGAGGTTCGCGGCAAGGTTTTCAGAAACAGGATAACCATGGCGCCCACCGTAAAGTTTGATTATGCCGGGCCTGATGGGAAGGCTACGGAAAAGCACATCGAGCACTACAGAGAAAGGGCCGAGCACGGATGCGGACTTATCTGTGTTGAGGCCACCGCGGTTTCTCCGGATGGAAGATTCTGGACTAATCACATGGGTCTTTGGAATGATGATCAGATCGAGGGACACAGTCTGATTGCAAAGGCATGTCATGATAACGGTGCGGTTGTCATCGTGCAGATCAATCATACGGGGATTACTTCTAATCCCGACTGTGGTCCTGCCATAGGGCCATCTTCCGTTCCTACAAGAGATCCGAATGTGATGTCTAAGGAGATGAGCATTGATGAGATTCATAAGATGCAGGAGAATTTCGTAAGTGCTGCCGTAAGAGCTAAGAAGGCCGGATATGACGGAGTACAGCTTCACGGATGTCATTCGTATCTGATAAATCAGTTTATTTCCAAGAAGACGAATCTTAGAACGGATGAGTACGGCGGAAGCGTAGAGAACCGTGCAAGATTCGGGTCAGAGATTATCAAGGCGATACGCAGAGAGTGTGGGGATGATTTTATCATCTCGATACGGACTGCAGGAATAGAGCCGGATGTAGCTACCGCAATAGAGATTGCGGAAGAGTATGTTAAGGCAAGCGTTGATATGCTGCAGGTTTCCACGGGTATTGAGTGGGATGATCCTACGCATAAAGAGGAAGGTGAACCGTATAACAAGTTTGCCAAGCTCGGAGTCAGATTCCATGAACATTTTAAGGGCAGGGTTCCGGTATCATGCGTAAACAGTCTGTATGATCCTTCTGTTATCAGGTACTTGCTGGAGAATGACTTGGTTGATCTTGTGGATCTGGGACGTCCTATTTTGGCGGATCCGGCAATAGTCGAAGCTGTACTCGAGGATAAGCCGTTTGTAAAATGTTTTGATTGTCCCAACTGTCAGTACGGGCCTTTCATGCCGCACAAATGTCCCGCAGCTATGAAGCGGGGAGTGAAGTTCGAATAAAGCTTAATTTGCACCCCGCGTGAGCGGGGTGTATTATTATCTTGTACTCGCTGAGAAGCGAGAAGTCGAAATCAAAATCTTCAAATACGGAGGGAATTCGTTCCCACATTACCTTGTGTGATCAGGGAATGAGCCTCCGTGTCTCTTTCCCTGTGTATATATTTATTCTGATTGATTCAGGGAAAGAGAGGACATATGGAAGATTACAAGATTAATGAAAAGAATAAGGACAGGTTATTTAGGTTTTTATTCGGAAACGCTGAGTACAAAGATAATGCATTATCTTTATACAACGCGGTTAATGGCACAGATTATAAGAATGTAGATGATATAACGTTTTATACGATAGACGATATCATATATATTCACATGAAAAATGATGTGGCCATTCTTTTCAACAGTAGTTTGTCATTATGGGAGCATCAGTCGACTTATAACCCAAACATGCCGCTAAGGGGATTGATCTACTTTGGGAGTATGTATGGGAAATATATTAAGCAGAACCATAAGAATATTTATGGAGAATCGCTGATAAAAATTCCCTGCCCCAAGTATTGTGTGTTTTATAATGGCACGAAAGACAGACCGGCTGTTGAGAAAATACATTTGAGCAGTGCGTTTGAGAGTTCAGTCAATTCAGGAGAATTTGAGTGGACGGCTACCATGTATAATCTCAATTCAGGGAAGAATGAGGAACTGCTCAGTAAATGTAAAGTATTATCGGAATACATGTCTTTTGTTAATGCCGTACGAAAGAACTATGAAGAAGGAATGGATGCGGAGGTTGCTGTCGACAGAGCGGTAACGGAATGCATCCAAAACGGAATACTAGCTGACTATCTGCGTGGACACAGAGCGGAGGTGATAGCCATGATATTAACTGAATTTGATGAAGAGGCTTATCGCAAGGGGATTTACGAAGAGGGACATAAAGAAGGACTGGAGCAGGGGATAAAGCAAGGTATAGAACAAGGTATAGAACAAGGTATTGAGCAGGGATTGTCGCAAGGAAGATTAGATATGCTTCTTTCACTTGTTAAGGACGGAAGCCTAACAGTAGAAAACGCATCTGCTAAGCTAAATGTCTCTGTGGAAGAATTTGAAAAACTAATGTCCGTAAAATAAAAAATTTTTAAGGGGGTGAAACGACAGTAAACGTCTCACCCCATTTTTTAGGAGAAGGTATGTCAAAAGGCAAGAAGATTAAAAAGATTGTTTTTGGGTTTTTGATAGCAGTAGTAGCGCTTATAGCTGTGGCAGCAGGCGTATGGTTCCTTGCTCTTAACCCATACAGGGGAAATGTGGAAAATCCCGATGAGACACTGGCACTTGATACTGTTCTTACGAAGGAACAGGCTAAGGAAGACATCGATTATGTGATGGAGATGTACAGAGATCGTCATCCTGCCTGGCTTGAAGACGGTAATGAGCGTGTTGCGAATGTTGAGGCTCAGTATCTGAAAGAACTGGAACTTCTTGATTCGATGACAGACGAGGAAGTCACTGTTTTGGCAGAGTGGCAGATGATATCCCGCATCATGCATGAACTCTATGACGGTCATTCAGGTGTCTATGCCTCATATAACGAGGGACTCTATATAGATGATTTCACTCAGATTAATGAGATAGGACTTCCCACTTCGATCGACGGAGTATCATACGACGAAGCATTTAAGAGATTCTGCGATGTGTATCAGTATGAAATGGAGAGCTTTGCGGAGTCGACTTTTCAGGGTAACGTGATCATAAACGAAACTTATCTGAGATGGTGCGGATTTGATACTTCGGACGGTATCGATATGACATACGATACCGATGACGGAGAACTTACCGTTCATTATGAATTTGTACCCATCACAGATGTAAAGGGATATGAAGGTAATATATCCGATGAAGATTATAAGTGGGTATATTATGACATCGATACCGAAAACGGAATCGGCATATTTACACTTACATCATGTGAATACAATGATGAATATAAGAAGACCGTAAAGGATTTCTTTACGGCCGTTAATGAAGCGGGTATTCAGCATGTTATCGTGGATCTTCGTTGGAACGGTGGCGGAAATTCCATGGTTGCGGATGAATTCCTTAAGTATGTGGATATCGACGGTTTCTATACCTGGGGAAATCATGTAAGGTTTGGAAATTTCCTCATCAAGAATGAACGATCCTTCCAGAAAAACCACAGACTTGATCCTCAGTACTCCGGAGATATCTATGTTCTGACAAGTACCAGGACATTCAGTGCGGCAATGGACTTCACCATGGATATCATGGATAACGATCTGGGAATCGTTGTTGGAGAGGCCTCCGGAAATCTGCCTGATTCCTACGGAGATATCCTGCGGTTCCAGATGCCTAATTCAAGGCTTCAGTTCAGCATATCCTACAAGAGATGGTTCAGAACCGATGAAAGCAAAGCAGGTCAGCCGCTCGAACCCGACTATCCCTGCCCTTCGGAAGAGGCTATGGATAAGGCATATGAGTTAATCCTTAATTCCTAAATACACACTCATCTCGCCCTCACCTCTGTTAGCCCAGAGGTAGTAGGGGATAAGTTTTACTTTGATGTCTTCGATCGTTCTGCCGGTATAAGTTTTGTACAGGGATGTGGAACTTATCCCTGCTCCATCGGACTTGATCCGGCAGGCATCTGCGGAAAGTTTAATAACGTCATATCCGAATTCTCCCGTGATCTCCTCTGTGAGATTTGCGGGAGTTTTTATATGTATCTCTCTGAGAGCTTTGCCGTTATCTGCTTCTTCCGCGCAGTATACTATGGGGCCTCTTACGACTGCGACTTTACCGGCATCTTCGGCAACTTTTTCGTCGGCAACAACGAGTTTCGGGATCATGTCGAATTCCAGGTCTATATCCACAGTATCATCATTGAAGCATGAGCAGTAGAAGTATCCGTTCTTGAATTCGGTTTTAAGTCTTTCGTAACCCTGAATCTTGAAATTACCTTCCGCCCATCCCGGCATTCTGAGCGCAAGGGTAAAGTCTGTGGCTGTTGCTCCTTTAACCTTGATGCTGATTTTACCGTTGTTGGGGAAACCGGATGTCATGGAGATCTTGATCTTTTTTCCGTTTACGGTTTTATGAGTTTCACTTCCTGCGTAGAGATGCACGAAGAGCGTGGTGTCATCTTCCGTATAGATATACTGATCAAGGGATGAGATGAGTCTTGCGATGTTGGGAGGACAGCATGCGCAACCAAACCACTTCTGACGAACGGGCTTTACATGTGTTTTCCTTTCATCCTTATGACAGTTTTCGGGAATGACTTCCAGAGGGTTTACATAGAAGAAGCTCTTTCCGTCCAGTGCCATACCGGCAAGGACTGTGTTATAGAGGGCAAGTTCCATGATGTCGGCGTATCTGGTCTGAGGGTCAAGCTGCAGCATCCTGCGTGCAAAAAAGACCAGTCCGATGGCTGCGCATGTCTCGGAATATGCGGTGTCATTGGGAAGATCGTAGGGAAGAGAAAATGCTTCCCCCAGATGAGTAGCGCCGATTCCGCCGGTTATGTAGAGTTTGGTGTTTACGATGGAGTCCCAGAGCTTTTCACATGCCTGTTTAAGGGCTTCGTCACCCGTGCGCAGTGCCATGTCCGCCATTCCGCTGTAGAGGTAAACCGCTCTGACGGCGTGACCGACCGCTTCGTCCTGCTCTCTTACGGGCTTGTGAGCCTGATGGTAATAGTCGGGCTTTCCCTTCATATCGGGATGTTCGGATTCGAAATAGTTGGGCTCTTTGCCGCGTTCATTGATAAAGTACTCGGCAAGCTCCAGATATCTCTTGGTACCGGTACGGTCATACAGTTTGAAAAGAGCCATCTCAGCGATCTCATGACCGGGATATCCGTTTATTTTGCCCTCACCTTCTCCGAATACGGAATAGACATAGTCCGCATATGATCTTGCTACGGTCAGGAGTTTGTCTTTGTGAGTTGCACGTTCGTATGCGACCGCAGCTTCTACGAGATGTCCCAGACAGTAGAGTTCGTGATGATCTCTTAAGTCGGTGAAGATCTTATCGGTTCCGTTAATGATGTAGTAGGTATCGAGATATCCGTTTTCCAGCTGGGCATCCGCCACTATATCGATAGCCCTGTCCGCAGTCTCTTCAAGTTCGGGATCCGGGTGATTTGCAAGGCTGTATGCCACAGCTTCTATCCATTTATAGAAATCGCTGTCCTGGAAAACAAAACCGTAGAATTCATCGTCTTTGGCGTCTTCCCTTTTATCCGGGAAAACGGCGAAGCCTCTGTATGTGAATTTGGGCTCCTTGAATTTAGAGCCCTGTTTTTTCTTGCGCTTGTTCAAGGCAGCGGCCGCTTTGAAGTTATGCATGCAGTAGCTGGCCTGTGCTTCGGGAATGCGGTCGTTTAGGATTTCCCACTGATAGGGTATGACCTCGGTGCGAACCAGTTCTCTTATGCGGGACCAGAATTCGTCCGTGACAGAAACTTTCTTTACATCTAATGGTTTGATATTCATATAAATTCCCCTGTTCATAAGAAACGGATTTTAAACATTTCATAAAAACTATGAAAATTATATCAAAAAAATATGTTGACAGGGTAGTGTTATGGGTGTATATATAACACATGAACAGTTAATATAAACAGTCAGGGAGGTACATATGAAAGAAGTTGATTTCGGTAAGTATGGAAAGATGCCTTTGATAGTTTTTATGCTGTGGATTGTCGCTGCTGCCATGTCGCTCACGGCTTTGGCACTTCTGATCCTGGATATCGGCGGGGTGGTAAGCGTAGCACTTTGGAAGAGCATGTTGATCCTGGCCATCGGAGTCATTATCAATTGGGCATGTTTAATAAGTTACAAGTTGAGAAACAAAGAAAGTAAGGAGGAAGGAATATGATCGTAAGAAATTATAAGACCATCAAGGAATCATCAAAAAATATGAAAATGATCTTGTACGCAGCAGTTCTTCAGGCGCTGGTCGGTGTAGCACTTTTGTTCATGAATATGATTGAAGCCATAGATATTCCTTTATATGCACCCATGATGCTGATAACTTCCGCAGCACTTATCAGTAAAGCGGCTATTTGTGAGTGTAAGGATGATACTAATAAATGAAACTGATAAACGGGTTAACGAAATGAGGTAATAATGATTATTTCACAATCGTCGGGGGTCCCGATATATCAGCAGATA
>JAEEXJ010000146.1 GCA_016291475.1 Lachnospiraceae bacterium
TTCCTCCTTCTATCCGAGGACATCCTGATGTGCCGTTATGGTCACCTTTGAGTTATCCGGATGTCCTTTGTTTTCTTTGTTCTAGATGCAATATAACACGCATTGTTAGCACTGTCAATAGGTGAGTGCTAATTTATTTCTAAAAAAATTGTGAAGCCCTTTGGAAGCAGCTTCACAATCCTGAAATGTACTTATTTTGTATAATATCCGAGATCTTCGGCAAAGGCTATAACATCGTTCTTGTCTGACTCGGGAGCCCAGACATGTAGAATTGTATTATCTACACGACATGTAATAATATAACCGCCGTCACCTTTTCCCTCTTCAATCTTATAGTTTGAACCCTCAGTTTCGGAGTCTACGGTTTCAACATACATATCCAAAAGAGTTATACCTTTATCACAGGAATCGGCATCACTTCCGAAATCAAAGAACGTATATGACCAGCCGTTTGTAGTTGTTCCGCCTACCTGTTTAGCACCGTTTGGCAAGGTCTTATCGTAGGCATCCGTAGAATCATATATGCCCATCTCTTTAATCTTATCCACTACGGCGGTAGTAGTTGTGGGCTGCAGCTTACCTCCGCCGCACGCACAGAGCACAGACAACATTGTAACAGCAAGAACAAGGTACTTAAGTGTTTTTTTCATTTCTTACATCCTTTCATAAAAACAAAAAACCAGCGGCCATCATCATAACATAATCGCGACACAGTTTCCATAAATTATTTACATCTCGTATATCACTGCATGATAGCCATCATTTAAGTTTCCTGTTCCGTTCACCTCATGACTGCCCGTCCCGTTGGACAAAGCCTTGATCTTATCTTCTTCTCATCAAGATTTTTACCGATTATGACGCATTGGCATTCATCGTCCGGTGAACCTGTTATGGCATACATTCTGTCCGCAAGGTCGAATCTTACCATTTCGTCGCTAACCCACAATGTGCCCTTTGCCCTGCTTACAAGCCCGAACTCTCCTCTCAGTGCATCTTCCAGAAACTGTATTAGCTGCACCGGATTTTTGACTCCTGCCTTTTGAAGGCTTACCTGCGAAAAGACATCTTCCGGTTTCTTTTGCGGGGAAGCGGTATGAGAAGCCACGGCATCATCTTCGCCTTCCCATATATTCTCCCACCACTCATCATCCATCTTGGAATAATGCATTCCGCATATCTCGGCTGCTGTATTGATCTTTCTTATCTCATCCGATACCGCCTCTATCTCTGCGGGATCGGTATTTTCGCACTTGGAAAAGACAACCTTTTTTGCGGATGCGATCTGATCCGTATAAAGGTCAGGATACTCCTTCATGTTATGTCTGTAAGTTTCGGGAGATACGATGACTATCGGCGGAAGCAGAGTATTTACCGTCTTCAGAATGGGACTAAGATTGTCTATTATGCTGCTTAGCCTTCCCACTCCGGTGGGCTCGATGATAAGATACTCGGGGCCGATTGAGGAATAGATGGTAAATACGGAATTTACGAAGCTGTCTTTCATGGTACAGCAAACACAGCCCTCCATGAATTCCAGGACTTTTATCTCACCGGCTTTGGGAGAAGAATTCTGAAGTTCAAGAGAATCGAGATTGTTTGCACCGTACTCATTCTCCATTATCACGGGCTTTTTATCGGTCCGCGTTATCAGTTCTTTTATGAAAGTTGTTTTACCTGCTCCGAGAAAACCCGATATAAGTAAAATCTGCATCAGATGCTCCATAAAAAACATAGGGCAGTCATATCGACTGCCCCATGATGATTTCGATTAAGGCTGGTTATCAAGGATTACAACGGGCTTGATAAGATCAGCGGGCTTATCTTTCATAAGCTGCAGCGCTTCGGGAATGTGCTCCCAGCCGTGGAATACGTGTGAAGTGAGCTTGCTTACATCAAGCTTGCCGGATGAAACAAGTGCTCCGAGCTTCTCCATACGGAGTCTTCCGCCGGGCATGAGACCTCCTGCGATCTGCTTGTGGCCCATTCCTACGCCCCACTCTACGCGGGGGATATTGATGTAGTCACCGCTTCCGAGGTAATTGACATTACCAATCTTTCCGCCGGCTTTGAGTGACTTCACTGCGGACTCGAAAGTATCAACTCCGCCGCCGGCAACAACTACTCTGTCAACACCCTGACCGTTTGTTGCGGCAAGAACCTGATCTTCGATTGTTCCGTTCTTGTAGCTGATGAATTCATCCGCACCGTAGAACTTGGCAGCTTCAACGCACTTAGGGCGGGTTCCTACTGCGATTATGCGGGATGCACCACGCATACGTGCACCTGCAACACTCATAAGTCCTACAGGTCCGATACCGATTACGAGAACGGTATCACCGAACTGGATATCCGCAAGTTCAACACCGTGGAATCCGGTAGGAACCATGTCGGAAAGCATGCAGGCATCCTCAAGGCTCATTCCTTCAGGCATGTGTGCAAGGTTTCCGTCCGCATCGTTTACATGGAAGAACTCCGAATCAAGACCATCCTTGAAGTTGGAGAATTTCCATCCTGCGAGCATTCCGCCGGAATGCATTGAGTATCCTGCCTGTGCCTCAAGTGAGTTCCAGTCGGGTGTAATGGCAGGTACAAGGACCTTATCACCGGGCTTGAAATCCTTGACCATGCTTCCTACTTCAACAACTTCCGCACAGCCTTCATGGCCCAGGATCATGTTGTGACGGTCACCTACGGCACCTTCCCACACAGTGTGTACGTCAGAGGTACAGATGGCAATCGCCAGGGGACGACAGATCGCATCCATCGGTCCGCAGGCAGGACGTTCCTTTTCGATCCAGCCTACCTCACCGATCTTCAGCATTGCAAAACCTTTCATGACTAATCTCCTTTGTTTGATATTTTTTTATCAAGCATCACTTCTTAATTATAGCCATAAAAAGGTTCTATGTCATCCGATTTTTGTGAAAATTGCAAAATTATTCTACGATTTTTGCGTTTCTTAGAGTGCAATATGTATAACCGCCGTCCACATAGGTATCAAATTCACCTATTACTGTGACATCGTCACCGTATTTCGGATAATCATCCGGAAAAGAATACGAATCATCAAGGACAAACTCTATTCCCTGTGAACAGCACTGTGTCGCATCCTGAATTATGCAGGCACAGTAGAAATTCTCAATCTCGGTGGTATCTGTGCATGCATACATGCCGGTCATCTTAACGGTTTTCCCAAGATATCTGTCGGGTTCCGATATCAGGCTGTAGACCTGTGAATATACCATGATAGCCGGTAATACCGTAAGGTCTATATCAACGCCTTCAGTCTGCATAACGGATTCGTCAAGGCCGTTCATATCCGGAGCGGGTGCATCTGCATTAACTCCGCTCTGACGCGCATAATCATCTTCCGCATTTTCGGAAAGTCCGGGAACCTCGCTTAAGTCACCCTGATTGGCATAAGCCTCAGCGTCAGCTTCAGCCATCCTTGCTGCAAGTACATCTTCAACGGAAGAAGAATCCGTAAAGACCGCATCGTGTGAAGCGGTTGAATTACCGCACGCGGTAAGCATCAGCGTAGTACATAAACATATTGCAACCAATTTCTTTTTCATATCATCTTGCTCCTTCTAACCTTCCGACAAGCGAACATATGGCGAAAGCTATGATATCCGTCGCAACTATGGTTGAGCCTACGGGAGTTCCCGCAAGCATTGAGATCACGATTCCGAAGAATGCGCAAAATACCGAAAGGATTGCCGAAAATATCGTAACGCTCCTGAAAGTCTTAAATATTCTCATGGATGAGAGTGCGGGAAATATAACAAGCGCCGATATGAGGAGCGATCCTACAAGATTCATGGCAAGTACGATTATGACGGCTATCACAACCGCGATCAGAAGATTGTACGCATTGACTTTTGTTCCGGCACTTCTTGCAAATGTCTCATCAAATGTGACCGCGAATATCTTGTTATAGAAAAAGATAAATACGATAACGACTATAACCGATAAAACAGCGCAGATAGTAACCTCTCTTCTCGTAAGCGTAAGTATGGACATGGATCCGAAAAGAGTACTGCATACATCTCCCGACAGATTCGTTGAAGTCGAGAATTTATTCATAAGGAGATATCCGAAAGCAAGGGCTCCGACGGATATCATCGCTATAGCAGCATCACCCTTGATCTTGGCATTTTGTCCGGTTCTGAGAAGAAGCACTGCCGCCAGGATCGTTCCGGGAAGGACTACGATCATTGTATTGGTAAGATTTAAAACCGCGGCAATGGACATGACACCGAATGCCACATGACTGAGTCCGTCACCTATGAAGGAATATCTCTTGAGCACGAGTGTAACTCCAAGAAGCGATGAGCAGAGAGCAATCAGCACTCCTACAATCATCGAATAGCGTACAAACGGATATTCCATGTACAACATAAGTTTATCTATCATATCTTCACCGCCCGAAGCCTTTACCTGTTGCCGACATGAGGATCTTTACTCTGCATCATCATAAAGATCTTGCCGGCTTTGCTGTTCAAATATTCACTCTTCGATCCGAAATAGATCGTATTTCCTATATGAAGAATATGATCCGCATATTCAACCGCTGATTTGATGTCATGAGAGATCATCACAATGGTGATCCCCTCTTTGTTCAGCTTGGCAACAAGCTCGTACATCTCAGCCGTCACCTTGGGATCCAGTCCGGATACGGGCTCATCGAGGATCAGCATTTTCTTAGTCGCACAAAGTGCTCTTGCAAGAAGTACTCTTTGCTGCTGTCCTCCGGAGAGCTCACGGTAACATTTATTCGATAGATCCGTGATGTCCATCTTCTCCATATTATCCGCAGCGAGTTTCTTCTCCTCACTGTTATAGAAAGGTCTGAGTCCCATTCTGCTCTGACATCCGGATAAAACTATCTCTCTTACCGATGCCGGGAAATCTCTCTGCACAACAGTGTGCTGAGGGAGGTATCCGATCTCGCCGGGAATAAGGCCGTCACCGTACTTAACCTCTCCCGCAACCGGTTTTATCAGTTTTACTAGAGTCTTAACAAGCGTGGATTTACCGGATCCGTTCTCTCCGACAATGCACAGATAATCACCCGAATTTACTTTGAAATTCAGATGCTCTGCAACTGTCTGACCGCCGTATCCGACCGACAGATCTTTTGCCGTTATCAGTGCCATGTCCTTTCCTC
>JAEEXJ010000048.1 GCA_016291475.1 Lachnospiraceae bacterium
AGTAGGAAACGGAGATGTATTCCACATCACCGGTCCTGATCTCAAGATTATCCGATGTGATATCTGCGTCAATTTTTATTATATCCGTGCTGCATTCATATTCTTTTTGTACTGCCTGAACATTACGAGTTGATAATTCAGCCAGATTTCCCCTTGCTGCGATAAATGCAACTATCATTAAGAGTAAACCGGCGAGAGAACATCCTCCCGCGATCAGTATTGTTTTCTTCATCATATTTCCTTTCTTAAGCAATTCCTTTTTTGATCTTTCTGAATATTGAAGGTATCATTCCGGCAACCGCCTTACACAGCGACCATATGGGATGCCAGAGAAGAACGGCCAGTCCTCCCAAAAACAGGGCCGCGCCCAATGCAAAGAGACCGAGGGGCCATGGAACAAAGCCGGTAAACATCAGTATAAATACAAATAAACCGCTTATGGCTGTTGCTCCCAGTGCAACAAGCACACTGAATATCGCTATCACGATGCTCCATAAAACAATGTACAGAGCAAACAGAAGAGCAAATGTCACTATCAGTATCGGAAGCCAGATCGGGAATCCTATAATGGCAAGTACGATCCATAACGTACCTTTTCCCTTTCCCTTTGCTTCTTCATGGCTTTTTTGTACTTTATCCATGATCAGCTTTGTGACAGGTTTTTCCAGCTTGTAATTATTTATTATCGACTCTACGGATTCCATTTGAGCGACTGCACTTTCTTCGTTCATTCCCGATTCGATCCGGTCGCTTATCATTTCATCGTAGAAATCTATGCATTCATCTATATCTTCAATGCTTGCCGCTTCGAGACCGGTACGAAGCTGAGACAGAAATTCCTGTTTAAGCATTTTTTTCTCCCCTTTCCTCGGCTATATATCTGTAGACTTTTATGATCTCTTCCCATTCACCCAGCAGTTCGTCAATGCGTGCTCTGCCTGAGTCGGTGATGGAATAATACTTTCGTAATCTTCCGTTATATTCGGCTTTTCTTACCGTCAGCATGTTCTGTGCTTCGAGACGCTTCAGTATAGGGTAAAGAGTTGATTCCGTTATTTCTATAAAGGTTGAAATATCCGAAACGAGCTTGTACCCGTATGATTCTCCCCGCTCAAGAACGGCCAGAACGCAGGCATCCAGTATGCCACGTCTAAGTTGAGCATCCATATGTATTACCTCCTTACGCATAATACTATATGACGCATAGTATAATGTGTCAAGCAGTATTTTAAAAAGTACGTGTATTGCATATGAGGCGATGACTGAATTCTGAAGAAATGGTATACTAAATGTGTTTTTTTTTTACATAAAGGAGCAAAGTATGATAAAGGAAGCAATCGTTAAGATCGTTAGCAAGGAAGATCTGACTTATTCTGAAGCGTATGACGTTATGAACGAGATCATGAGCGGTGAGACCACACCCACTCAGAATGCCGCGTTTCTGGCCGCACTCTCTACAAAGAGTGCGAAAGCAGAGACTACGGATGAGATAGCGGGCTGTGCGGCCGCAATGAGAGATCATGCGACTAAAGTTGATGCCGGGATGGATGTTTTTGAGATCGTCGGTACCGGCGGAGACAATGCGGGAAGTTTTAATATTTCCACAATATCCGCTATCGTTGCGGCTTCAGGCGGAGTAAAGGTTGCAAAACACGGAAACAGAGCGGCTTCATCTTTATGCGGTACCGCAGACTGCCTTGAAGCTCTCGGAGTCAATATCGATCAGTCTCCGGAGATGTGTGTAAAGCTTCTTAAAGACGTCGGAATGTGCTTTTTCTTTGCACAAAAATACCATGCTTCCATGAAATATGTAGGTTCCATCAGAAGAGAACTGGGCTTTAGGACTGTTTTCAATATTCTCGGACCACTGACCAATCCCGCTTCACCTACTGAGCAGCTCCTTGGAGTGTATGACGAATATCTTGTCGAACCTCTGGCACAGGTTCTTGTAAACCTTGGTGTAAAGCGCGGAATGGTCGTATACGGAACCGATAAGCTGGATGAGATATCACTTTCCGCACCTACGAAGATCTGCGAGATCAAAGACGGATGGTATAAGACCTGCATTGTAACCCCCGAGGATTTCGGATTTGAAACATGCTCCAAAGATGATCTAAAGGGCGGAACACCTGCGGAGAACGCGCAGATTGCAAGGGATATTCTGTCCGGCTCAAAGGGACATAAGAGAAATGCTGTACTTCTCAATGCCGGTGCGGCTCTTTATATAGACGGAAAAGCAGGGACGATGGAAGACGGAATAAAGCTTGCGGGTGAACTTATAGATTCCGGCAAAGCAATGGAAACTCTTGAGAAATTTATAGCGGTAAGTAATTCATGATTCACAATATTTTCAAAAAAAGCAATAGCGGTTTATCTCTCAGAGCAATCCATATCTGGCTTGTGATCACTATGGTCATATGGTCCGGAACCGTTGTTATTGCCTCTTACAGACTTACGAATACATTCTATCGTCTCTCAGATGCGGAGAGGCAACATTCGGACCTCATAGATGCTGTGCATCAGCTGACGGATGCTTCGGATTATCTGACCGAATGTGTACAGAGATTTACCATAAGCGGTGACCAAAGATTTCTTGATGAGTATTTTACCGAAGCTTTCGAATCGAACAGACGAGAAGAAGCCATCTCGAGAATGGAAAATAATGAGAGCAACGGGCCTGCCCTTGAAGAACTGAAAGAGGCGATGTTTCATTCCGTAAGCCTCATGGATCTTGAATACTATGCCATGAAACTGGTGATCGAAGCCAAAGGTTATACGGATTATCCCGATGTGCTGAAGGATGTGGTCTTATCCGAAGAGGATATGGCACTGTCTTCCGAAGATAAGATCAGAAAAGCTACGGAACTTGTACTGAACGATGATTATTATGATCAGAAGGATATTATCAGGGAGAGTATGCATGAGAGCTTAAATGAGATAGATAAACTGATGAAGAGTGTCATGGACGAAGAACTTGATATGCTTCACAGGGAACTCAATTTTGTACGTATTGTCATAATTATTCAGGCTGTTTCCATCCTGATAATGGTAAGACTTACATCCATACTCGGAATTAATCCGGTATTAAAAGCGGTGGATAATATCAAAGCAGACAGCCCTATTCCTGAGGTCGGAGCCAATGAATTCAAGTATCTGGCTCAGGCATATAACAAAATGTACCATAAGTACAGATCAAGCTTAGAGCATCTGAATTATAAAGCATCCCATGATGAACTTACCGGCGCATATAACCGTGCCGGATATGATCTGCTCCTTGAAAGCATAGATCTGGACACAACATATATGCTCTTGCTCGATGTTGATAATTTCAAGACCATTAATGACACATACGGTCACGAGGTCGGCGATGAGGTTCTCAAAAAACTTGTGCATGTGCTGAACGGAATATTCCGTGATGATGACCATATCTGCAGGATCGGCGGAGACGAGTTTGTTGTTTTCATGGTTCACTCTGCGGCGATAAAGAAAAATCTCATTGCCACAAAGATCGAACAGATTAATAACGAGCTTGAAAAAACAGAAGACGGATTGCCTCCGATATCCATAAGCGTCGGAATAGTAAACGGTAAGGATGCCAGGGACAAAGAAGATCTTTTTGAAAAAACCGACGCTGCAATGTATCGGTCCAAGAAAAGCGGAAAACGCACATATTCATTTAATGATTAAGAGTGTAAATATGTGTCTGAATTGAGGTTACGGATATGTTTTCTTATATCACTTTTCCGGAAGGAAGATCGAAAGTACTTACCATGAGCTATGACGATGGCCGCGAGCATGATAAGAGACTTGTGGAACTTTTCAATAAATATGGTATCAAAGGTACTTTTCATCTGAATTCCGGATGGATGGATCCCGAGCTTGTGAAGATGCGTGAAGAGGCTGTAGAGCTGTATAAGGGGCATGAGATAGCTACCCACAGTCTTACTCACCCGACTCTTACAAGACTTTCCGATACAGCAATCGTAAACGAGATACTGGAAGACAGAAAAAATCTTGAAAAACTCACCGGAAGGATCGTGAGAGGACATTCATATCCCAACGGTGCTTATAACGAGAATGTAAAACAGATCCTTAAAAGTCTCGGAATAGTGTATGCAAGAGCGGTTTCTCCTACAAATGACTTTGAGATGCCGGAAGATTTTCTCGAGTGGCATCCCACCTGTCACCACAGTGATCCAGGTCTTATGGAAAAGGCAAAGTGGTTTTGCGAGTTTAACAAAGCTCAGTATCTTAAGCTTTTCTATGTCTGGGGTCACAGCTATGAATTCGACAGAGATAATTGCTGGAACGTGATAGAAGAGTTCTGCAAATACATGTCGGGGCATGACGATATATGGTACGCAACAAATATCGAGATCGTTGATTATATGACTGCTGCAAGAGGTCTTATATGGTCAGCAGACGGAACTCATGTTTACAATCCGTTTGCAGCCGATGTATGGATCAGAAAGCTGTCGGATGAAGGTCCGGAAATGGGAGATGTGATAAAAATCCCCGGCGGTAAGGGAATTACGGTCATTTGACAAAGTATCTGCGTTTCTGTAGTATTATTTACTATATGCAGGCTAAAGCCTGTAAATCTGTTACCGGTAATAGGAGGAATTTTTTTACACTTATATGGACAGTTCCGGCCCCATACAAATTATTACACTTATAATTCTAATATTCTTATCAGGTTTTTTCTCTTCGGCGGAGACGGCTTTTGTATCGTGCAACAAAGCACGTATCAGAAGTCTTGCGGATGACGGCGATAAAAAGGCTACCAGAGTTCTTCGCATACTCGAAAAAGGTTCCAAACTACTCAGCACCGTGCTGATCGGCAATAATATCGTTAATCTGTCGGCATCGGCTATTTCTACCGTGCTTGCGACGGATTATTTCGGCATGCCCGTAGGCATAATGACCGGTATTCTTACTTTTGTCATCCTGATAATCGGTGAGGTTGTTCCCAAGACCTGGGCTACCGTATCAGCAGACAAGATGGCGCTTAACTACGCAAGGATCATTCAGATACTTATGGTCGTATTTACTCCCATTATTTTCGTGGTTAACGGTGTTGCCAAGGCCATCCTTTTTGTAATGCGTATTGATGCCGACGGAAAGCCCGATGCCATAACCGAGGATGCCATCAAGACATATGTTGATGTAAGTCATGAGGATGGCGAGATCGAGCCCGAAGAGCGCGATATAATATACAATCTGTTTGATTTTACCGACCATGTTGCCAAGGATATCATGATCCCCAAGGTGCGTATGGTCAGCGTTGACGTTAATTTTACCTATGATGAGGTTTTGGATGTCTTCAAGGAGTGCATGTACACGAGACTTCCGGTATACGAGGATGAAAAAGAAAACATCATAGGCGTTATAAATATGAAGGACTTTATAGCTCTTGAAGATCATGAGAACTTTAAAGTCAGGGATATCATGAGAGAAGCACTTTATACTCATGAATTCAAGAAAACTCAGGATCTTCTTGCTCAGATGCGTAAGGAGACCTCAAATATCGTATTTGTCCTTAATGAGTACGGCACCATCGAAGGTATGATCACCCTGGAAGATCTTCTTGAGGAGATCGTCGGTGAGATAAGGGATGAGTACGACGAGGATGAAAAAGAGCTCATTCAGAAGGTGGAAGACGGAAAATACATCGTTGAGGGTGCCTTAAGCCTTGATGATTTTAACGAAGCCGTGGGAACCAATCTTACCAGTGAGGAATATGATTCCATCGGAGGTATCGTGATCGAACACCTTGACCACCTGCCTCAGGACGGCGAAGAGGTTGTTCTGGAGGACGGAACGGTTCTTAAGGTCCTCGGAATGGACCAGAAACGTATCGAAGAGGTTGAGATCACACTTCCCGAGCCGGCAGAGGAAGAGCTTCAGCAGGGCGAAGAAAAGGAAGAAACAGCTGAAAAAGCCGAATAAAGCATGTGAAAACGGGGACGTTTCTTTATGGGCAGTGAATAATTGCCAATAAAGGAACGTCCCCTTTATTAGCGCCCGGTGTCTCCGTAAACATTGCTTTTTCATTAAATAGGTAGTAATATTCTAATGTTTGGTATTTAGTACTTATATTTGAAAGGAAAAAACAGATCATGAAGAAAAGTAAGGCGGCTCTTGTCATTCTTATAGTTCTGCTCCTGACTCTCGGAATAGGCTATATGGATATCTGGGGCTACGACGGAAACGGCGCAGGAAATGCGTCCGACATCAAGCTCGGACTCGATCTTGCGGGCGGAGTAAGTATCACTTATCAGGTAGTGGGAGAAGAAGCACCTTCCGATACCGATATGGCGGATACTATTTATAAGCTTCAGCAGAGAGTAGAAACCTACTCCACCGAGGCTCAGGTATATCAGGAAGGCTCCAACAGAATTGCCATTGAGATTCCCGGTGTATCGGATGCAGAGTATATTCTTGCTCAGCTCGGCCGTCCCGGAGCTCTCTATTTTATCTCACAGACAGATTCTCAGGGTAACCAGAACTATCAGTCATCTTATGTAATGAATGATGAGGGCGGTTATGAAGAGAAGACTGTTCTTACCAAGACCATTGAAGAGCTTGAGGCAGACGGTTCAATAGTTATCACCGGTACCGATGTTGCGGATGCAAGAGCGGTTACCCAGCAGGATAACATGCAGAACAACCAGTATGCCGTTTCTCTTAACCTTACTCCCGAAGGTTCAACAAAGTTTGCCGAGGGAACTCAGAGAGCGGTTGATAACGGATATGAGACCATCGGAATTTATTATGACGGAGAGGTTATAAGCTCTCCCCGTGTAAATGAGCCTATTCTCAACGGACAGGCTTCAATTACCGGTTCCTTTACTTATGAGGAAGCGGAGAATCTTGCGTCCACCATCCGTATCGGCGGACTTAATCTTGAACTCGAAGAGCTTCATTCAAAAGTGGTTGGTGCTCAGCTCGGTGTAGATGCGATCCGTACTTCACTTAAAGCAGGTGCGATCGGACTTGCGATCGTTGCCGTATTCATGATCATTGTATATTTCATTCCCGGTCTTGCATCAGCGATCGCACTTTGTTTCTATGTTGTACTGATCGTGCTTCTTCTTATCGGATTTAACGATGTACTTACACTTACCCTTCCCGGTATTGCAGGTATCATCCTTTCTATAGGTATGGCGGTTGACGCAAACGTTGTCGTATTTGCCCGTATCAGAGAAGAACTCGGCAAGGGCGAAAGCGTAGAAAGTGCTATCAAAACCGGTTATGCCAAGGCACTTTCCGCAATTATCGACGGAAACGTTACAACCCTTATCGCAGCTGTTGTGCTTCTTGCACTCGGACCCGCAAATGTTAAGGGATTTGCTCAGACACTTGCACTCGGTATTGTTGTTTCAATGTTTACCGCACTTTTCGTTACCAAGTGGCTCATGCAGGCATTCTATGCACTCGGACTTAAGAATGTGGCACTTTATGGTAAGGGCAGAGAAAAGAAGCCGGTCGATTTCCTTTCCAAGAAAGCCGTATTCATTGTTCTTTCCGTGGCAATTATCGTTGCGGGATTTGTATTCATGGGAGTGAACAAGTCTTCCGGCAAGGGAGCACTCAATTACTCACTTGATTTCGTAGGCGGAACCGCTACAACCGTAGATTTCAACGAATCACATACACTTCAGGATCTTACCGATAATGTTGTTCCCAAGATAGAAGCCATAACCGGAAGCACCGTTCAGGTTCAGACCGTTCAGAATACCAATGAAGTAATCTTCAAGACTTCTTCACTTGAGTCTTCGGTAAGAACCGCTCTTGAGGATATGTTTGTAAATGATTTTGGAGTTCAGAAGGAAAGCATCCAGACCGAGACCATTTCCTCAACCATCTCCGATGAGATGAAGAGAGATACCATTATCGCGGTTATCGTAGCAATCCTCTGCATGCTTGTTTACATCAGAGTAAGATTCAAGGATATCCGCTTCGGTTTCTCATCCGTACTTGCGCTTGTACATGACGTTCTTGTAGTGCTTGCATTTTATGCTGCTGCAAGAGTATCCGTAAGTAACACCTTCGTAGCTTGTATGCTGACCATCGTAGGTTACTCCATCAACGCTACCATCGTTATATTCGACCGTGTACGTGAGAATATGGCAAATGCGGGAAAGAGCGATATAAAGGCTATTGTAAACAAGAGCATCACTCAGACTCTTTCAAGAAGTATCTTCACCTCACTGACCACCTTTGTAATGGTTGCGCTTCTGTACTTCCTCGGCGTATCCAGCATCAAGGATTTCGCACTTCCTCTTATGGTCGGTATCGGATGCGGATGCTACTCATCGGTTTGCCTTGCAGGTGCTTTCTGGATCATTCTTTCGGAGAAATTCCCTGCCAAGAAAAAGGCATGATCTGAAAATAATACATTTAAGCAGGGGTGAAATTTCACCCCTGCATTTTTTTATAATATTTTTGAAGTGACAATGGAGGTACTAAATATGAGCTATGCGGATAATAAAGTAAAGGTAACGGTTATCGAAAGCCATTGTCCCAAATACAAGCCGGGAGATGTTATCAGGTTTAACGGAGCGGAGCTTGATAAAGAAAACAGCGACAGGGTGTGTATGGTCGCCATGCAGGCAATATATCCCTTTATCTACGCATTCAGAAGGGGAGGAAATCTTAAGAACGGTCCTTATCAGTGTACTGATTGCGGAGAAACGGTTATATTTAATATTGAAGCAGAATGATAGTTTGGAACAACGCATCTATGGAAAAATGGATTGAGATCAGAAAAAGCGGGAATTTTGCCGAGTGGGGTAAAGAACTTGGCATAGATCCTCTGTGTGCAAGAGTCATCAGAAACAGAGGCGCAGAAACAATCGAAGAAGCAAGGGATTATCTGGAGGGGGATATGAGCCTTCTCCATGATCCTTTTTTACTTCCGGATATGGATAAAGCCGTGGAAGGTCTTCTTAAAGCAATCGACGAGGGTGAGAAGATCCGGGTTGTGGGAGATTATGACGTTGACGGTGTTACCTCTACGTATATCCTGGTAAAGGGCATTTCAGCCTGCGGAGGAGATGTAAGCTATGCCATTCCTCATAGGCTGAAGGACGGATATGGTATTAATGATGACATTGTTCGTGATGCTGCCGGAGATGGTGTGGGGCTTATAATCACCTGCGACAACGGAATTGCAGCAGCTTCTCAGGTTGCACTTGCTTATGAACTGGGTATGAAGGTCATCGTAACGGATCACCATCAGGTTCCTTTTACGGAAGAAGACGGTCTGAAAAAAGAGATCCTTCCTCAGTGCATTGCCGTAGTAGATCCCCACAGAGATGGAAGCACATATCCTTACAGAGGAATCTGCGGAGCGATGGTTGCTTTTAAAGTACTCATGGCTCTACAGCACAGAAGACCTTCTGATAAACTGGCATCCGTAATTGATGAAGCGGTCCAGTTTGCCGCTCTGGGCACAGCCTGCGATGTGATGGACCTTTGCGATGAAAACCGTGTTGTTGTCAAAGAAGGTCTCAGAAAGATGGCCGCTACGGAAAATAAAGGCCTGAAGGCTCTTATGACCGCAAACAGCCTGGCAGGCACCAAGCTTTCCGCATATTCTCTTTCTTTTGTCATAGGCCCCTGTATCAACTCAACAGGCAGACTTGAAAGTGCCTCGGAGTCCGTCGGACTTCTTTTATCAGAAGATTATGATATGTGCCTGAAAACGGCGCAGGAGATCAGACAGTTGAACGATCTTCGCAAAAACATGACAACAACAGGAGTGAAGAAAGCCCTTGAGATCATGGAAAGCGACCATCTGACGGATAATAAGGTACTGGTCATATACCTGCCCGATTCCCACGAAAGTATTGCGGGTCTTGTCGCAGGTAAGATAAAAGAAAGATTTAACAGACCCGTTTTGGTAATTACAAAGGGGGAGGAGGGGCTTAAAGGTTCCGGAAGATCGATCCCCGCCTATAACATGTTCGAGAAGATGTCCGAAGTGAAGGATCTTTTTACCAAGTTCGGCGGTCATGCCATGGCTGCGGGATTTTCACTGGAAGAAAATAATCTGTTAAAGCTCTCCGATAAGCTTAATGAAAAGGCTTCATTAACGGATGATGATCTTGTAAAAGAAGTCAGGTTCGATGCCTGTGTACCTCTTGATTACATTACCACCGGCCTTATCAGGGACCTTGAGAAACTCGAACCGGTAGGAAGTGCCAATCCCGGTGCCATGTTTGCTTGGAAAGATGTTGAGATAAGATCTGCTTCCAGAATGGGTAAGGAAGGGCAGTACGGCAGGCTTAACGCATATTGTAACGGAAGGAGCTTTAAATTGATCAATTTCGGCGATATGCAGGCCTTTGATGCATATATTGATGCAAAATACGGTGCGGGAACCGCTGAAGACCTTTATTCCGGAAGGAAATCCGTCAGATTGGATATCTGCTATGAACCCGGTATTAATGAATTCAAGGGTAATGAGTACATAGATTTTAAACTAAAGTATTATATGTAAGTGAGTCAGTGGGGAAGTTTCTTTCCGACTCATTTTGCTTAAATTCAACGATAAACCTGTAAGCGATACAAAATGAGTCAGAAAGAACCGTCCCCACTGACTCAAATTCAGACTTTATGGAAACGAAGAAATTATTAACAGTTTCTTAATTGATTTTATTTTTATTTAGGGATTCGGACACATTTTCGACATATTTTTACTTTAATATCTATATCAAGATAACTAATAAGAGTTAGTTATTCTCCCCCCTCATAAGAAACGAAAAAGAGCTGCGGTGATCCCGGAGCTCTTTTTCGTTGTGGACCCCACTGTCACCTGTCAGATTGTTTGAATCTCATCCATGCTGTATAATTAACCCTACGGAGATAAAGAGTTGGCTAATGGTTCACAATATGCCGATGTCATTATAGATATCAGCATCGATAAACTGGACAGACCTTTTACTTACCGGATACCTGAGAGGCTATCCGGTATTATTTGCGTGGGAAGCAGGGTAAGGATCCCTTTCGGAGGCGGCAATTCCGAGAAGAAGGGATATGTTACAGCCCTCAAAGACAATGCTGACCTTGAAGATTCCAAGATCAAAGATATCCTTGGGCTTGTGGACGGAAGTATCAGTGCCGAGGAAAGAAGTTTTGAGATAGCGGCATATATCAAAGACACCTACGGCGGAACATTCTCACAGGCTCTTAAAGCCGTCATTCCGGTAAAGGCCAAGGTAAAGCCCGTAGAGCACAAAACTCTTATAAGAAGGATGCGTACGGATGAGATCAGGGCTCTTGCAGACGAAGCCTTCAGGCTTAAGAGAACCGCCAAGGAAAGGCTACTGAGGGCACTTATCGAAGATGAGCGTATTCCTGTTTCTTTTGTCACGAGGCAGCTGAATGTCTCGGGTCAAACCGTTAATTCCATCATTAAGAGCGGGGTGGCAAGCTTAGAGAGTGATACCGAATACAGAAAGCCCACGGTTGCAGAGATCAAAAACAGTAAGTCTCTCAGCCTTAATGAGGAGCAGGAAAAGGTTGTAAGTAAAATATGCGCGGATATGGATGCCGGAACATGCGGTACATATCTGGTACACGGTGTCACGGGAAGCGGTAAGACGGAGGTTTATCTGAGACTGGCCGAAAAATCGGTGCTTTTAGGAAAACAAGTGATATTTTTAATTCCCGAAATTGCACTGACTTACCAAACTCTTGCAAGATTTTATTCAAAATTCGGGGACAGAGTAAGCGTTTTGAATTCTTCCATGTCATCCGGGGAGAAATTTGACCAGTGTGAGAGGGCTAAAGCCGGGGATATCGACATAATTATAGGTCCCAGATCTGCGCTTTTCACTCCTTTCAACAATATCGGGCTCATCATCATTGATGAGGAGCACGAACCTAGCTATAAGTCGGAGAACACCCCCAAGTATCACGCCAGAGAAGTGGCAGGGAAGATCTGTGAACTCTCCGGGG
The DNA here is from genome assembly GCA_016291475.1 of Lachnospiraceae bacterium. The sequence goes on from JAEEXJ010000048.1 coordinate 11,968, forward strand.
CTGCACTTGTACTGGGATCCGCAACCCCGTCTCTTGAATCTTACTTCAGAGCTGAGAAGGGCGAGATCGGTCTTTTTGAATTAAAAGAAAGAGCTACCGGCAGGGCACTCCCCCGGACCGAGATAATTGACTTAAGGGCCGAACTTGCCGGGGGGAACAGATCCATGTTTTCAAGACGGCTTAAAGCTCTTATGGACGAAGCCATAGCCTCCGGTGACCAGATAATGCTCTTTTTAAACAGAAGGGGATTCTCAGGGCAGCTGTCCTGCAGGGAATGCGGCGAGGTTGTTAAATGCCCCCACTGTGATGTACCTATGTCCGTCCATAACGGTAATAAGCTTATTTGTCATTACTGCGGCGAAACTGCGCAGAAGCCTGTAGTATGTCCTTCCTGCGGATCCAAATATCTTGCAGCCATTAAAGCGGGTACGGAAGCGGTTGAAGAACGGATAGGTAAGATGTATCCCGGCGTTAAAACGCTTCGTATGGATAAAGATACCACCTCGGCCAAAGGCTCATATGACAAGATTCTGTCTTCTTTTGCCGAAGGGGAGGCCCAGATACTTATAGGAACTCAGATGATAGTAAAGGGGCATGATTTTCCGGGTGTGACGCTGGTGGGGATACTTGCGGCGGATCTCTCATTGGGAGTTCCCGATTATAGGGCTTCCGAGAGGACATTCCAGCTTCTTACCCAAGCCTGCGGAAGAGCCGGAAGAGGTGAAAAACCGGGTTATTCCATAATTCAGACCTATCAGCCCGGTCATTATGCGATTTTGTCTTCCGCAGCACAGGACTATAAGAGGTTTTACGAAGAAGAGATGGCTTACAGGGAGACTGCGGGTTATCCTCCTGCTGTCCATATGCTTGCGGTTCAACTCTTCGGAACCGATGAGAAGAAGACTTCAAATCTTGCCCTTGAGCTTGGTAATGTGATAAAGTCTAATGGCACGAATCGTATTCTGGGGCCTGCTCCGGCAAATATCGGAAAAGTCCAGGATTATTACAGATTCGTGATTTATATCAAAAACGCGGATACAGAAAAACTGGCGGATATCAGAAAAATTTGTGAGGAATTTCTAACAAGCAAAATCATGAATCAGATGTATGTGCAGTTTGATCTTGATCCGCTAAACCTTATATAGAAAGAAGGAATAACCATGGCACTCAGAAACATCAGAGAGTTCGGTGATCCCGTACTCAACAAGGTCTGCCTTCCCATCAAGGAGATGACGGATCGAAACAGAGAACTTATTAATGATATGTTCGAAACCATGTATGAAGCAAACGGTGTAGGACTTGCCGCTCCCCAGGTCGGAGTTTTGAAAAGGGTATTTGTTATCGATGTAACCGGTGAGGATCCTCTTGTATTCATTAATCCCGAGATTACCGAAGCAAGCGGAAGTCAGACGGGCTATGAAGGATGCCTGAGCCTTCCCGGTAAGACAGGAACCGTTACCAGACCTCAGAAGGTCAAGGCAAAGGCATTTGATATCGATATGAAACCCTTTGAGATCGAGGCAGAGGATCTTCTTGCGAGAGCCATCTGTCACGAATATGACCATCTTGAAGGTCATCTTTATACCGAAAAACTCGAAGGCGAGCTTCTTGATAACGAGGCCCTCCTTGAAGAAGAGAATGAGGACGAAGAAGCGGGAGAGGAAGAATAATCCATGAAGATTCTTTTTATGGGTACGCCGGATTTTGCCGCCGGCAGTTTAAAGAGCCTGATCGATGCAGGGTATGAAATAACAGCTGTTGTCACTCAGCCCGACAGACCTAAAGGGAGAAGCGGACAGCCTGTGTTTTCACCTGTTAAGGAAGTAGCCGTATCGGCGGGTATTCCTGTTCTTCAGCCCGTCAGGATCAAGAATCCCGAGGAAACTGCGAAACTTCTTGAATATCCTGCGGATATCTATGTCATCGCCGCTTTCGGACAGATCCTTTCAAAAGAGATCCTGGAACAGCCCCGTCTCGGATGTATCAATGTTCATGCATCCCTTCTCCCCCGTTACAGAGGAGCATCTCCCATTCAGAGAGTAATCTTAGACGGCGAAAAAGAAACCGGGATCACCATTATGCAGATGAACGAGGGACTCGATACCGGCGACATTCTGTACAGTAAAAGTCTTGAGCTTGCTCCCGACGAAACCTTCGAAACTCTTCACGACAGGCTTATGAACCTGGGGGGAGAGACTCTTTTAGAAGCTCTTCCTTTGATAGAATCGGGTAAAATAACACCTGTGGTTCAAGATGATTCTCTCAGTAATTATGCACCTCTTATCAAAAAAGAGGACGGCAAGATCGATTGGAGGAAATCTTCACTTCAGCTCTATGCTCAGGTGCGTGCTTTTAATCCCTGGCCTGGAGCATTTACCCGCCTTGACGGAAAAGTACTCAAGATCTGGGGAGCTGAACCTACTGAGGGCAAAGGAAATCCCGGAGAAGTTATATCCGTTGACAAGAAATCCTTCACCGTCTCCTGCGGGGATGGAGCTTTGAAGATCGTGAGCCTTCAGCCCGAAGGCAAGAAGAAGATGGATACAGCATCATTTCTTCTCGGAAATAAGATCGAAACCGGAATCAGGTTAGGCTAATGGATAATATAAGAGGTATTGCCCTTGATGCTCTTCTTGAAGCGGAAAGCTCCGGCAGAGCATCATCCGGCATCATTACCGATATACTAAATAAATATGATTATCTGGACCAGCGGGATAAAGCGTTTATCAAGCTCCTTTTTGAGGGGGTTATCGAACGCCGCATAACGCTGGACTTTCTTTTGGATAAAAGATCTTCCGTTAAGACTCGTAAGATGAAGCCGGTCATCAGAAATATTCTGAGAATGGGGTATTATCAGATACTCTATACGGATTCACCTTCTTATGCCGTTTGCAAGGAATCGGTTAATCTTGCAGGCAAAAGAGGCTTCAAAGGTCTGGGTGGATTTGTAAACGGAGTTCTTAGAAACTTTGCCAGAGAGACTGAAGCTCTCGCAAAAGAGAACAAGGATCTCCTCGAAAGCCTTCTTCCCAAGAAAAGTGAGATTGATAACATCAAATATCTGAGCATATGTTATTCAATACCCGAAGTTATCATATCGATTATTATGAAAGACTACGGTGAGAGAACAGAGAGTATTTTATCTTCCATGTCCGGAACCAAACCTGTATCTCTCAGGTTCCGGTCTTATATGAACTCAGATGAGATATCAAGAGTTATTAAATCTATGGAGGAATCGGGTGTTATTCTTAATCGGGATCCCGATATCCCATTCGTTTACAGAGCATTCAAAACAGGAGATGTAAGAAAACTTCCCGGATATGATGAGGGACTTTTCTATATTCAGGATGTCAGTTCAATAAAAGCCGTTATTGCATTGGATATTCAAAAGGGAGAGAAGATCCTTGACTGCTGTGCTGCTCCCGGAGGAAAAAGCATACTGGCTTCCGAGTTTACCGGAGAAGAAGGATCCGTAACCTCATGCGATGTTTCTGAGGAAAAAGCCGATCTCATAAGGGATAATTTCGAGAGACTTGATTGTAAAAATACAAGCGTTATTGTAAAAGACGCATCGGTAAACGATCCTTTATTTAATGAGAGATTCGATACCGTGATCTTAGATGTTCCCTGCAGTGGTTTGGGAATCATGGGTAAGAAAAGAGATATTAAATACAACCTCACCGAAGAGGGACTTTCTTCTCTTACGGATCTTCAAAAGAAGATAATCGATTCCTGTGTTCCTTATGTCAAAAAAGGTGGAAAGCTGATGTATTCCACCTGTACTTTAAGGAAAGCAGAGAATGAACAACAAGTGTTATATATAACCGGTAATCATGGATTTGAAATTGTGAAAGGTCCTGTAACGCTGCTTCCGGATGAGGCCGAGCAGGACGGATTTTTCTATTGCATCCTTAAGAAGAAATGAAAGATATCAAATCACTAACATTAAATGAATTAAAAGATGAACTGTCTCTTATCGGAGAAAAATCTTTCAGGGCCGGACAGATTTACAAATGGCTTCATGTCAGATTTGCGTCTTCCTTCGATGAAATGAGTGATCTTTCTAAAGCTCTCAGAGAAAAACTCAAGGCACAGTATTCTATCACCAATCTCAAAAAACTGGAGGTTCAGATCTCTAAAGATGACGGAACCAGGAAATATCTTTTTGAGCTTTCGGACGGAAATACCGTCGAAAGTGTTCTTATGAGATATCACCACGGCAACTCCGTATGTGTCTCGTCACAGGTAGGTTGCAGGATGGGGTGCACTTTCTGTGCATCTACCATAGGCGGTTGTGTAAGAAGTCTGAATCCTTCTGAAATACTGGACCAGATATATAAAATAACTGCTGATATTGGAGAAAGAATTTCAAATGTTGTTGTAATGGGAATGGGGGAACCCATGGACAATTTCGACAATGTTGTAAAATTTCTTACCATGATATCGGATGAAAACGGACTCAATATTTCTCAGAGAAATCTCACGGTTTCGACTTGCGGACTTGTACCTGAAATAAGAAGATTTGCCGATCTTCATCTTTCAGTAACACTTGCTATTTCTCTTCATGCGGGAACTGATGAAAAGAGGCAGCGTCTTATGCCCATCGCCAGGAGGTATTCTCTTGATGAACTGATGGATGCCTGCTCCTATTTTTTCAGGGAAACCGGTAGAAGGCTTACATTTGAATATGCTCTCATCGCCGGTGTAAACGATACGCCTCAGGATGCCGATGAGATAGCCGGACTTGCGAGACGTGTTTCGGCTCATGTCAATCTTATTCCCGTAAATCCTGTTACCGAGACGGGCTATAAGCCCACCTCCGGTAAAGAGACCGCCGCTTTCAAAAAGGCTTTGGAAGACAGGGGAGTTACCGCCACGGTCAGAAGAGAAATGGGTAGGGATATAGACGGAGCATGCGGACAGCTTCGTAAGAGAAGATTGGACGGATGAGCCCTTTTGTGATAAAATCATCCCGCTATGGGCAAAAATCCCATAAGCATTTTAAGGAAGACAAAAAGTGCTGAAAGTATTTTCGCGTACCGATATGGGACGTATGAGAAAATCGAATCAGGATTGTGTTTATACTTCGGATACTCCTATGGGAGATCTTCTGAATATATTCATTGTGGCCGATGGAATGGGCGGACATGCCGCTGGCGAGCTTGCTTCCCGCGTGGCTGTGAACACCATGATCGACTGCATCCGGACTTCTTCCGAAAAGAATCCTGCCGTGTCCATCAAGAAGGCGGTTCGAGCCGCAAACAGTGCGGTGTATGCAAGATCGCTGGAAGACATATCCAGAGAGGGCATGGGAACCACCATCGTTGCCTGCACATTCATCGACAATGTGGTTCAGGCTGTAAATGTGGGCGACAGCAGGATGTATGTCATTTCCAGGCGAAGCATTAAACAGATAACTGTCGATCATTCACTGGTTGAAGAGATGATCCGCAGGGGCGGCCTTACCAGGGAAAAAGCGAGGTCCCACCCGGATAAGAATGTCATCACCAGAGCGGTCGGCATTAAGCCCGATGTGGATTCGGATATTTTTTCCTGCATACTGGAGCCGGGAGACACCGTTCTCCTTTGCACCGATGGGCTTACGAACATGGTGACGGATGAAAGGATCAAACAGATCGTTACCGGATCCAGCGATGTGGCTTCTGCCGCAGATAAACTGATTAACGAAGCTAACGAGAACGGCGGACTCGATAATATCTCCGTTGTACTCATTAAATATGAGGAAGACCTTTAATGATAAAGATCGGTATGACAATTGCAGACCGCTATGAGATCCTTGAGAAAATAGGAACCGGCGGAATGGCGGATGTATATAAAGCCGTTGACAATAAGCTTTCCAGAAATGTAGCAGTAAAAGTCTTAAAGCAGGAATTTTCGGAGAACGAGAACTTTGTCTCCAAATTCCGTGTCGAAGCCCAGGCTGCCGCAGGACTCATGCACCCCAACGTTGTAAACGTATATGACGTAGGTGAGGAGCAGGGGATCTACTATATAGTAATGGAGCTTGTTGAGGGAATTACGCTCAAGAAGTATATCGAGAAGAAAGCACGTCTTTCGTATGAAGAAGCAGTCAGTATCGCAATCCAGGTGGGTATGGGTATTGAAGCTGCTCATGAGAAACACATCATCCACAGGGATATAAAGCCTCAGAATATCATTATTTCCCTGGCAGGTAAGGTAAAGGTTACGGATTTCGGTATCGCCAAGGCTGCAACCAGCAACACCATCACCTCTAATGTCATGGGTTCCGTTCATTACACTTCACCCGAGCAGGCAAGAGGCGGATATTCCGATGAAAAGAGTGATATCTATTCACTCGGTGTCACCATGTTTGAAATGCTCACCGGCAGGGTTCCTTTTAACGGAGAAACCACGGTGGCCATAGCCATTAAGCATATCCAGGAAGAGATGCCTTCTCCCAGAGAATTTGTACCCGAGATTCCTTATTCTCTCGAGGATATCATTCTTAAGTGCTGTGAGAAATCTCCCGACAGACGTTATCAGAATATGCAGGAACTGGTTGACGACTTAAAACAGTGCCTTATGACTCCGGATGCCGATTTTGTTGTAAGGACCGGAATCGAGGAAGCGGGTACCAGAAGTGTCACCGATGAGGAGATGGAGGAGATAAGAAGTCATACATCGGATTATGACGATTATTATCCCGAAGAAGATCATAAAGAAAACACCATGAGACTCGCCGAGAATGACTATTACTATGACGACGAGCTCGATGATGATGACGACGGATACAGCAGAAGAGGGCACCGTTCGGATTATGACGGCCCCACCAGGATGGAGAAGATCACCACGGTTCTTTCCATACTTGCAGGTATCATAATCGTATGTATCATTATTTTCCTGGCTGTGAAGATCATAGGAAATAAGCTTCAGACAAGCGATAATCCCGATACCTCAAGTTCCGTTGTGGTAAATGACACAACAAGTCAGACTTCTGCGCCTGTTGAAGTGGAAATGCCTACTGTTGTGGGTTCCGATATAGACAGTGCAAGAAATGCACTTACAGCTCTTGGATTAAACGTTCTGGTTGATTTCAGCGAATCGGATACCATCCCTTCGGGAATCGTAATGAGCGCGGATGTACAGCCCGGAACCACGATTTTATCCGGAACCAATGTAAACCTCATGGTCAGTTCCGGTACGGACTCCGTAGAGATGCCCGATGTGACCGGAAAGCCCATAAGTGAAGCAAAGCTTACTCTCGAACTCAGCGGATTTACCGTTATGTCTGAGGAAGCAAGCTCGGATGAAGTTCCGCAAGGGTACGTAATCTCTCAGAACCCCGATCCCGGAGTCATGGCCGCAAAGGGTGTTGCCGTTACCATTACCGTAAGTGTAGGTCCGACTGATGTTAAGGTAAAGGTTCCCGGTATCATCGGACTTGATGAAGCGGATGCTACCGTAACTCTTATTGAAAATGACCTCAGTATCGGCCGTATCACATATGTACCTTCGGATGCTTATCCCGAAGGAACCGTATGCTCACAGTCTATCGCGGAAGGATCTTTTGTCGGACAGTCAACTGTTGTGGATTTTGAAGTAAGCTCGGGTGCAGAGAAGCATACATATAAGTGCAATCTCAGTGTTACCGCACCTACTCCTTTGGAAGCTCCGGATTATATACCCGGCTCCGAAGTCAGACTCAAGCTTGTAGGTTCTGACGGCAAGGTGCTTTTGGATCAAGCTACAAAAGAGTTCCCCTACATGTCTAATTTCTACGGAATAGGATGTCCTTCGGGAATACTGACCGTTACATATACGGTAACCACCGAACCCACCACCAATGCGGACGGTACCGTGGTTCCGGGAGGTACGGTTGAAAAATCCTTTACCAGAGAAATTGTGTTTACACAGGAAGATGCTTAATGGATTCTCTGAAAGGTAAGATAATCAGAGGCGTCGGAGGCTTCTATTACGTTGCTTCCGGAGCGGATATTTATGAATGCAGAGCGAAAGGGGCTTTCCGAAAGGAAGGCCTCAAGCCGCTTGTTGGGGACGATTGCGTGATCGATATAATCGATGAAAACGCTAAGACCGGAAACGTCTCCGAAATACTTCCCAGAAGCAATTCTCTTTTCAGACCGGAGGTCGCAAATGTTGACCTTATTCTGATCGTTTTTGCGGTGAAAAATCCCGACCCTTCTCTTAATCTTCTAGATAGGTTCCTTATCAATCTCGAACTGGAAAAACTGCCCTGTATCATAGCATTTAACAAAGAAGATATAGATGCGGATTCAGATGGCGAGAAGTACCTTTCCGTATATAAAAATGCAGGTTATGACGTAAGACTTATAAGTGCGCTTACCGGTGAAGGATTCGACGAACTTTTCGAATCGTTAAAAGGTAAAACGGCTGCACTTGCCGGTCCCAGCGGAGCAGGAAAGTCATCTACCATAAACAGACTTTTCGGCAAAGAGATCTCTCAGACCGGAGAGCTTTCCGCCAAGATAAGCAGAGGTAAAAACACAACCAGGCATTCCGAACTTTTTATCATCGGAGAGGATACATATATATGTGATACCCCGGGATTTACCAGCTTTGAGAACAGAGGTATCGAAAAAGAAGACCTTTGGAAGTATTATCCTGAATTCGTATCACATGAGAAGAATTGTCGTTTTGCGGGATGTTCACATATCTCCGAGCCCGATTGCGGTATCAAAACAGCTGTCGAAGACGGTAAGATATCTAAGATCAGATATGAGAACTACTGCATGATATATAACGAATTAAGCAGCAGAAAGAAATATTAGGATCCGTATGGGTGCAACCTTATCCACAGGAAAAAAAGACCAAACAAACATATTAAAGATATGTTTGTTTGTTTTTACCTTGGGGGTCTGTTTGAAAAGGATCTTTGCTGATTTTGATTACGATTCCGGCTATGCTGCGGCCATCGGATACAGGATCTTAAAGGGTGACCGTATGTTTGCCGAGATGTGGGAGCCTCATCAGACTTCTGCATTCTTGTGCGCATTTCTTGAATATTTCTATATTAAGATCACAGGTACCACAACAGGTATTATCATCTATCTTCACGTAACCGGTACGGTAATAAAATCAGCTGTAGCCGTGATCTTTTATAAGGCACTCACTAGGGTGTTTACCCGTGATAATGCCTTTGTGACTGCATGTATCTTCATGATACTTTCGCCCAAACTTCTTATAATCCCCGAATATTCCAATATGCAGGTTTATTCCTCGGTTCTTTTTTTCAGCTTTCTGATCCTCTTTATCAAGGATAAAAAGTTCTTGTATCTGGTGCTTTCTTCCTTATCGCTTTTCCTTGCGGTTCTTGCATATCCTTCTTGTGTGATCATGTGGATAGCTTCAGTGATCATACTTTTCAAATATACGGATAAAGGTTTAAAAAATTCTCTTATTCTGACACTTGTTTGTCTTCTTTCCGGAATTATATATTTGGGATTTTTTGCATTTTCCCTTGGTATTTCGGAGTTTATAAAGGGGGTAGTACATATTGCAACTTCGGACCCATCACATTCGGAGGGACCGATACTTAAGCTGGCGGGATATGGTAAGGATCTTCTGTCTTTACTGATCGCATATATTATCATCGCGGGGATTTCGTGGCTTTGTGTGCGGATCAAAAACTGTGTGAAGAAAGATCCTGTCGAGACTTCTCTGAAAAATTTTGTATTTCTTTTCCTGATTCTGTGCGGGATATGGCAGATATCCGATGCTCTTATGATGAATACGGATTATTGTTTCCTGGAGTTTCAGACAGGTCTTATTATCGCTTCGCTGATAATGTCTTTTCGTAAAAAAGATCCTCGAAAGGATGTGCTTAAGATTGCACTGATGATCAGTGTTTTCCAGATGCTTTCGACGGCAGTTTTATCAAATCTTTCGTTGCATTCTTCCCTCGGATATATGATACTCGGAGTATGTATTTCGTTTTCATATCTGTATGAATATGAAGCCTGGAAAGATGCATCTGAACATGCGGGATTTATAAGGATTTTTCCTGTGATCCTCATTGTTTTCATCAACCTTTTTATCGTGCGCTCGATGTCTTTTTGCTATATCAATCTGACGGATATTGCGGGCGTATCTAAAAAAGGACCGATGATCGGTATCTTTTCCGAGTATATGGGTCCCTATATTATGGACAGGACCTATGAAGAATGGCAGGAAATTATTCCCGAAGGAAGCGCTGTTTTGATATCGGGCAATTGCGGAATGATGGACGGGGCAAGTTCTCTTGAATATCTTTTTAAGGATGTTGAGATCGCCGTTAAGGATACGCAGACTTCATGCGTGATCGATGAGAGCCAGGGGCAGTACTTTTATGAACATCCTGAGAAAATGCCGGATGTTGTCGAGATAGTGTGCTGGTACGGTGAGTCTAAAGAGCCTGATGATTCTTGGCTTATGAACATGTTAAGAGATAATTACGGCGATGAATATATCAGTCGGAATTACTATGACGGATCTTATCGCAGGTATTATTTTTTAAATAAATAAAGGGGAAAACAAGCAAGGAGGTACAAACATGAAAATCTATGTAAATGCTTCTGCGACGAGGGGAGGAAACGGAAGTAAAGAGTCACCTTTTAAAGCGATTCAGGATGCGGCAAACATTGCAATGCCCGGAGACGAGGTAATTGTTGCACCCGGTATCTACAGGGAGTATGTCAATCCCAGACACGCCGGTAAGGAAGATGCAAGGATCACCTACACTTCCGAAAAACCGCTGGCTGCAGTTATCACCGGCGCGGAGATTGTTACCGATTGGAAAAAATATAAGGGATCGACTTATGTGACGAGGATCGACAATTCCGTATTCGGCGCATATAACCCTTATGTTCAGGAGGTTGAAGGCGACTGGTATTTTGCCGATAACCACATCCATACCGGCAACGTATTTTTAAACGACCGTATGATGTATGAGACAGCAGATCTCAAAGAGTGCCTTGACGGTAAGGTGTATGAGAGAAGCTGGGAGCCTGAATTTTCCGTTTACAAATGGTACTGCGAGCAGGATGAGAAAACAGGCGAGACCGTTATCTATGCGAACTTCAAGGATAAAGATCCTTCCAAGGAAAAGGTAGAGATCACTGTTCGTCGTAACTGCTTCATGCCTTCGGAGAAATATATCGGATACATTACACTTTCGGGATTTACCGTATGCAAGGCTGCGACCACCTGGGCTCCTCCCGCAGCATTCCAGGACGGAATGATCGGTGCACACTGGTCGAAGGGTTGGATCATCGAAGATTGCGATGTCTACGGATCCAAGTGCTGTGGCATATCCTTCGGCAATTATTCTCAGGAAAACAACGACAATTATTTCTTCCACGAGCACTTAAAGAGCCCCACCCAGATGGAAAGAGATGCCGTATGCCGTGCACAGTATGACGGATGGACCAAAGAGACCGTAGGTGGTCACATCGTAAGAAGATGTAATATCCATCACTGCGAGCAGACAGGTATCGTAGGAAGAATGGGATGTGTATTCTCCATTATCGAGGACAATCACATTCATCACATCAACAACATGCAGCAGCTTGGCGGAGCAGAGATAGCAGGTATCAAATTCCATGCTGCGATCGATGTTATCTTCCGCAGAAATCATATCCATCATTGCTGGATGGGAATATGGTGTGACTGGGAAGCGCAGGGAACCAGGATCACCCGCAACTTCCTGCATGACAACTGCATACCCGATCATATCGAAAAGAGACCGGATCGCTTCGATCAGGATCTTTTCGTGGAAGTAGGACACGGTCCCATCCTTATCGATAACAATATTCTTCTGTCACCCTGTTCACTTCGAATTCCTACAGAGGGCGTTGCCATGGTGCATAACCTTGTGTGCGGATCCTTCGTAATGGTAGGAAGCGGTGTTGATTCGGTTATCAACGGACAGCGTGAGCCCCGTTATACTCCCTATCACATTCCTCACCGTACCGAAGTTCTCGGTTTTATGACCATTCTTCACGGTGATGACAGATTCTATAACAATATATTTATTCAGAATACCCCCATTCCCAAGAACTATCTTAAGGGCTGGGATCCCAAGCGTGAGCCTACCAATCTTGAAGTTGGAACTCATGTATGGGATGAGTATCCTCTTTACGAAGATTGGATTCAGCTTTTCGATATCGGCAAGCGCCGCCCCGACATGGGCAAACTTGCTACCGGACACTTCGGACATCTCCCTGTTTGGATACACGGAAATGCTTATCTGAACGGTGCCAAGGCGTTTAAAAAAGAGAAGGACAATCTCGTCGATAAGAAGACCAAGGCATATGTAACTCTTCAGGAAAAGAAGGGTGTATATACACTCAAGACCAATGTCTTTGACATTGTTAAAGACTTTAAGGTCAAAATGATAGATACCGAAACCCTCGGCAAGGCTTTTGAGCCCCAGCAATGTTATGAGAATACGGACGGAACTCCTATTCAGTTCAACGAGGATTA